>NZ_LMAK01000013.1 GCF_001439665.1 Formosa algae | reverse complement strand
TCAAGGCCTATTTAGACTGTTTTTGGTCCTCATCGTAGCTATTTCTATAAATTTAATAAACAGTTTTAGGCTGACCTATGTGAACCTGAAGATTATTTATATATCTATATTTAATCGCTTAACAGCATTAATACTATCATTATAAATTATATTAGAGATACTGTATAGGACTTAGAATTGTCACAGTATATTATCTAATAAGTTTAATTAGCGCAGTATTTAGTATGTGACTTGTTTTTAATGTAAATTTTTAAACATCATATAATGTTTTCCTACTTTAGGAATGTTAAACGGATCACCTATAATTTCATAGCCACATTTATTATAAAAATGTAAAGCGATTTCTCTAGCATTGAGCCAAATTAGATCGCCATGTTTTTCCTTAATTATGGCCTCGCCTTTATTAACAAGTAACTTTCCGAATTGTAATCCTTGATAGTTTTCTAATACAGCCATTCCCCTAAGTTGATATTGTTCCTCTGAGGTAAATTCATCTTTCTTAGTTTTCATATACGTAACTACTCCAACTAGCATTGTATTTAAAAAAAGTCCTAAATGAAATGTATTTGGATGTTCATCATTATCAAAGACACAATCTTCTATCGGTCTACCTGGTCTTAAAACTGGATGTCTTACGGCATAAGTATCTTGTGCTTTGATTATTTTAATGACTATAGAATCTTGATCTTGTATTAATTGCATGTTTTAAGTTGTTTAATTATAAATTTGCTGTAAGACTTAGGTTTAATATAGACTAAGAAGCGGTAACTAATTTAAGTTTTAACTAAATAGTTTAATTAAGATAAAAGTAGAAATTCACTTTTAATTTAGCATTTTGAAAGTCCTATTTAAATCATAAAATTTAGTTTTTAAATTTCAGTTATATGGTTTTTAATTATAACTTAATTAATTTTACACTCAATTTAATTTCTAACTACAACAAAATAAATGCAGCCTAAATTTAAGCAACTTCAGAAGGAAGAATTACCTCAAATTATTCCTTTAATGCAAAAATTCACTGGAAATAAGAATTCTGATGAACTTTTATTCGAACGTTTTTCTGAAATGTTTGATCAAAACTATGAATGTATTGGTCTCTTTTACAACGATATTTTAATTGGAATATGTGGTTTATGGTTTTCTACAAGACATTATATAGGTAGAAGTGTAGAAATTGATCATGTATATATTGATGAGAATTACAGAAACAAAGGGCTTGGTAAACAATTTTTTACTTGGATATATGAGTATGCAAAAGGAAAAGGATGCGAGGCAGCCGAGCTAAACACTTATGTACAGAACTTTCCATCTCACAAATTTTATTACAATGAAGGCTTTAATATTTTAGGCTATCATTTTTTAAAAAAAATGTAAATTTATTTTGGATGCAAATATTTAATTTATGTATATTTGCACCCGGTAATGCGAGAGTAGCTCAGTTGGTAGAGCGTCAGCCTTCCAAGCTGAATGTCGCCGGTTCGAACCCGGTCTCTCGCTCAAAAAGCTTCATCTTAAGATGAAGCTTTTTTTTTACTTTAAACTGTTTAAGTTACTTTCAGGTTTTACCTCGTAAGGCTCTATATTATGCTCAAATATCCTTGCTGTTAATGTTCCTTTTAAGGTAATGTCATTTCCTTTGACTTCTAACCAACTTCCTTCTCTTAGCCCAACCACTGGTTGCGTATTGTAACACATAAATTCTTTAATTCGTGTTTCTCTAGTTTCTCCCATATGTTTACTTGTCGTATCAGGATCTAAGTAATGTGGATTGATATTAAAAGGAACTAATCCTAAAGTTTTAAAACTTGGCGGATACACAATTGGCATATCGTTAGTGGTATTCATAGTTAATCCGCAAATATTACTTCCCGCACTCGTTCCTAAATACGGTGTTCCTGTATTAACGGCATCTATTATTGGCTGTATTGCGTTTACTTTATAAAGTTGGCTGACTAAAACAAATGTATTTCCGCCACCCACAAAAATGGCTTCTGCCTGTGCTATAGCTTCATCTGCTTTTTTAAATGTATGTAAACCAACTACATTAATATTAATTTTAGAAAATGCGGCTTGTGCTCTTTCTGTATACTCATCGTGTGTTATGCCGCCTGGTCTTGCATAGGGAATAAAAAGCACTGTTTGTACGTTGCTAAAGTGAGATTTTAAATCGTCTAATATATATTCTAAATAGCCACTATCAAATAAGGTTGACGTGCTTGCGATAATCATATTTTTCATCATCGAAAATTTATTGTAAATTTAAGTAATACATGGTTTTAACAAAAATTTAAATGCCCTTAATAAATTCGTAAGGTGTTAACTCGTTAACTTTATTGAAAATTGATTAATATGAAACAACAACTACTTATTCTATTACTGTTATTTTCAATAGGGACTTTAACAGCCCAAACTACAGAACGTGTTCAGGTTTCTGGTCGTATAGTGGTGGTTAATACAGAAGATGTTGAAGGTGTAACAGTATATAATACGTCCACTAATAAAGGTACGGTAACCGATAAAGAAGGTGAATTTATAATAGAAGCTGGTTTGTTGGATGATATTGAAATATCATCATTACAATTTGAAGACATACATGTAAAAATAGATGCAGATGTTGTTAAATCTAAACAATTTACAGTGTTTCTAGTAACTCAAGTTAACCGTTTAAATGAAGTGGTTATCTTTCCTTTTGGTTTAACGGGTGTGTTACATGAAGATTTAGAAAAAATAAAAACCTACAAATTGGATCTAGAGGGTATTAACTTTGGAATAGGAGATATTTCTGCTTACGTTTTTCAAGACGACTTCCATTCTGCTGCAGATATGAGCATTTTAAAACAGGGAGAATATTATAATGGTATGGATATCGTTAAGATTACCAATACTTTTTTAAAGCCATTATTTAAGAAGAAAGAAAGTGAAACAGATAAAATTATTAAACAAACCGAAGAAAATTTAGGGCTTCGCGGAGTATATTCTCATACATTTATTACTGAAAATTACGAAATCCCAGCGTCTCAAGTTGACAACTTTATAAATTACGTCGATCTAAATATTGATCATGATTTACTTAAAGAAGGTCAAGAAATACAATTATTAGAATACCTTTCTAAAGCTAGCCAAGATTTTTTAAAGTTATAGGATGAAGAATTATACATTTTTCATTTTAGGATTTGTGGGTTGTTTTTTATCCACAAAGGGGCATGCGCAAATGATTTCTATTAAAGGACAAGTAAAAGGCGCAGACGATTTAGAAAATATTCATGTTATAAATAAGAGTTCTAAAACCTTTACCATTACCAATCAAAATGGTGGTTTTGAAATCCCTGTAAAACTACACGATACTTTAGCATTTTCTTCCATTCAATATAGCGTTTTAGAAGTTGTAGTAGATGCTACTGTAATCTTTACTAAACAAATTACGGTGAATTTAAAAGCACAAATTAATACTTTGGATGAAGTGGTTGTAGGTAAGGTGTTAACCGGTAACTTAATGTTAGATGTAGGGAATTCTGAAGCAGAACCCGAAATTAATTTTTACGACGTTGGTATTCCCGGATATATGGGAAAAAGAAAAACTAAAGCTGAAAGAGATTTGTTTGAAGCAGGAGAGTTTAAGCCAAAAATGTTATTAGGGTTGCTAGGTGGTTCTGTACCACTAAACCCAATAATAAATGGTCTTTCTGGTAGAACTAAAAAACTAAAGGAAAATGTGGCTTTAGAACGTAATCAAGCGCTTTTAACTTCGGTTAGACAGCGTTTGTCTACAGTGTTTTTCAGCGAACATCCTTTAGATGAAGATAATCGCATGGATTTTTGGTATTTCTGTTCAGAAGATCCAAATTTTGAAACACGCTGTCTGCACAAAACAGATGTCGAAATTCTAGCATTTGTAAACGTTAAATATCTTCAATACACCAAGAACCAAAATACAGCGTCTAAATAAGCATGAAGATCAAAATTTTGTTATGTTGTTTTTTAGGATGTATATCGTTTTTAAAAGCTCAAAATTTGAAACAGATTTCTGGAATCGTTTCCGGAGAAGACGACATAGAAAATATTCATGTCATTAATAAAACATCCAAAAGATTCACCGTTACAAATGCTAAAGGAGCGTTTGTAATAGAAGCAAAACTTCAAGATACTATTGCTTTTACTGCCATACAATACACAACTAAAGAAATAATTATAGACGATATTATTCTCAGTAACGGCGCAATGCGTATTAATTTAAGTGAAGAAATTAATGAATTAGATGAAGTTATTGTTGGTAAAATACTTACTGGGAATTTAATGTTAGATGTAGGAAATTCTGAAGCCGAACCTGAAATAAATTTTTACGATGTGGGCATTCCTGGTTATACTGGAAAACGAGCAACCAGAACCGAACGTATTTTAAGTGAAGCCAAATCTGGGACTTTAAACACAGTTGTTAATGGTTTATCTGGCAGAACTAAAATGCTTAAAGCGCATGTGAAATTAGAAAAAAACGATATTCTTATCACTCAAATACGGCAAGAGCTTTCAGACGATTTGTTTAGTAGATATCCTTTAGAAGAAGACAAACACATGGATTTTTGGTATTTCTGCGCAGAGTCTCCAGAATTTGTAACGCGCTGTAAAGACCAAACAGATATTGCAGTTTTAGATTATCTCATAGAAAAGTACGCAGAATATAAAGCGAATTTAAAATCAGATTAAATCAACAGAACCCTAACAGCACTATTAAATTAATTACATTTATACCCAAAAAACAAAAAATGAAATCCTTTAATTATTACCTATTGTTGGTCGTAGTGCCTTTATTGGCTTTTACAACCGCGCATAAATATTATGTAAGTATTACAGAAGTGCATTACGTTAAAGAAAAAGAGTCTGTACAAATAATAACCAGAATATTTATAGACGATTTAGAAAAATTAGTTCGTGCACGTTTTGATGAATCTATCACATTAGCAGTGAAAAACGAATCTGAAAAAGTCGATTTTTATTTAGAAAAATATCTTACAGAGAAAATTAAAATAAAAATTAATGGTAAAGATGCGGTCTTACAATTTATAGGAAAGGAATATGAAGATGATGTTGCGATATGCTATATCGAAATTCCAAAAATAGATCACATATCTGAGATTGAAGTTCAAAATTTAGTGTTATTTGACATTTTCGAAGAACAACAAAATGTGGTACGATTGAATATTAATGATAAGAAAAAAAGTTTTATTCTTTTTAAAGAAAATGATAAAGGATTGTTAAAATTAGATTAAAATTCCGTTTCACGCATAAAAGTATTATTTTTCCAATCCAATTTATTTCCAAACAAAAAAATATGAAAAGATTAAAGTACCTAATGCTCTCTGCTGTTTTTATTTCGGCAGGCGTCATGGCGCAAGAACAAACGCCACCCGAACGTAAACCGGGGCACACTAACAATAACAAGTTTAAGCAACTGTACGACGAGTTTTCTACTCCGAATATGTTCAGATCTGCATCTGGAGCGCCAGGTCCAGCCTATTACCAACAACAGGCAGATTATAACATGGATATCACTTTAAATGATAAAGATGCTAAAATTTCAGGTTTTGAAACCATTACGTATACCAACAACTCTCCAGACGTATTAAAATATTTATGGGTGCAATTGGATCAAAACATGCGTGCTAAAGACTCTAAAACACCACTTATTGAAGGTGGAGGAGTAGCTGCAGGACAACAACCTGGAGGATTTGTTTCTAACTATATGGAAGAGCCTTTTGATGGCGGATTTAATATAGAAGCCGTAAAAGATACTTCTGGTAAAGATTTAGCGCACATGATTAACAGAACCATGATGCGTGTAGAGTTACCACAACCTTTAAAATCTGGTGAGAAATTTTCATTCTCTATCAAATGGTGGTACAATATTAACGATCACGTTAACGGACGTGGACGTTCTGGGTACGAATATTTTCCAGAAGATGGAAACAGAGCTTATGTTATTGCACAATTCTACCCAAGAATGGCAGTATATAGTGATGTAGAAGGATGGCAAAATTCACAATTTTGGGGTCGTGATGAATTCGCTTTACCTTTCGGAAACTTTGAAGTAAACATTACTGTTCCTGCAGATCATATTTTAGATGGTACAGGAAAGTTAATGAATAGAAAAGAAGTATTTTCTAAAGATATGATGAAACGTTACGAAAAAGCTCAGAAATCTTACGATGAGCCAGTTGTAATTGTAACGCAAGAAGAAGCTGAAGCTGCAGAAAAACAATTCAGTAATAAAACAAAAACATGGAAGTTATATGCAGAAAATGTACGTGACTTTGGTTTTGCAACATCAAGAAAATTTATCTGGGATATGATGGCTGTTAAAATTGGTGGGAAAAACATCATGGCAGTATCTATGTATCCTAAAGAAGGAAACCCATTATGGGAACAATGGTCTACTAAAGCTGTAGCGAGTACATTAAAATCGTATTCTAAAATGACTTTTGATTATCCTTACCATAAAGCAATTTCTGTACATGCTAAAAATCAAGGGATGGAATACCCAATGATTTGTTGGAACTACGGACGTCCAGATGCTGAAGGAAAATACAGTGATAGAGTTAAATTTGGAATGATAAGTGTAATTATTCACGAAGTAGGACACAACTTCTTTCCTATGATTGTAAATAGTGACGAACGCCAATGGACATGGATGGACGAAGGTTTAAACACATTTACTCAATATATTGCAGAACAAGATTTCGGTTCTGAATATCCAACGGCATTGTCTGCAGGACAAACAGCATACCCGTCAAGAAGAGGACCAGCAGCTAAAATAGTACCTTATATGGGAGGTGATCAAGATTTTATTGCTCCAATCATGACTAAAGGTTTAAATACTTACCAATTTGGTAACAATGCTTATGCAAAACCAGCTACTGCTTTAAATATATTAAGAGAAACTGTAATGGGACACGAGTTGTTCGATTATGCGTATAGAGAATATGCACAACGTTGGATGTTTAAACACCCAACTCCAGAAGATTTCTTTAGAACTATGGAAGATGCTTCTGCAGTAGATTTAGACTGGTTCTGGAGAGGTTGGTTCTATACTACAGATTATGTAGATATAGGAGTTAAAGAAGTTAAAAAATACTTTGTGTCTTCAGAAATTAACGAAGCAACTAAATTGCAAGCAAAACGTTATGGTATTGAAGTTAGCGATTTACCTCCATTAGTATATATGGTAGAAGAAGGAAGCGAAGAATTTAAAGAATCTTTAAAGAACGGAAGTGCTGTAGACAATTCTCCTTCATTAAAGGAATACCTTATGGATAACTTTACTGCAGAAGAGCGTAAAAACCTTAAGGAACCAAAGTATTTCTATAATGTAACTTTCGAAAAACCAGGCGGATTAGTAATGCCAATTATTGTAGAGTACAAGTATGCAGATGGAACATCTAAAACAGAAACTTATCCAGCTCAGATTTGGAGACTTAACGATAAAGAAGTTAGTAAATCAGTAGCTTCAGATAAGGAAATTGTAGGTATTACAGTAGATCCTAATTTAGAAACTGCAGATGTAGATACTTCAAATAATTCTTGGCCAAAAGAAACTAAACCAAGTGAATTTGATGCGTTTAAAGAGAAATCTAAAAACTAAATAAAAACATTATGTTAAAGCCAACTTTTTTAAGTTGGCTTTTTTTTAATTTTGTAAAGAAACACTTAGTATATTTACATCGTGATACAACAACCTATATTTTTATTTATTAGTGGCGCAGAAATAATGTTCGTGTTATTTATTGTAGTCATGGTCTTCGGTGCCGATAAGGTACCCGATATTGCACGTGGTTTAGGTAAAGGCATTAAAGAAATTAAAAATGCCACTAACGACATTAAGCAAGAAATAACAAAAACTGCAGATAAGAGCGGCTTAGACACTTCTGTAACAAAAGATGTACAGGAACAATTAAAGCAAGTAAAAGACGATTTAGAAGATTTTACAGGATCTGTGCGCCGTAAAATGTAATTACTTTTTTCTGCTTATTGTTAATCCATCTCTAACAGATAGCAAAACCGTTTCAATTCTAGGATCTTCTTTTAAGAGTGTATTGTACTCTAAAACGGCCTTTGTAGAGGCGTCTTTCGGATTTAAAGGTTCTATAACCTTTCCACTCCACAACACATTATCAGATAAAATAACACCACCCGTTTTTAATTTGTTTACAATTAAGTTAAAGTAGTTTGGGTAATTCTCTTTATCTGCATCGATAAACACCAAATCAAATTCACCTTCCAATTCCGGAATAATGTCAATAGCACTTCCTAAATATTGATGGATTTGAGTTCCAAATTCAGATGCATCAAAATACTTTCTCTGGAAATCATACAATTCCTCATTAACATCAATAGTATGTAACTGCCCATCTTTTTGTAAGCCTTCAGCCAAACACAAGGCAGAATATCCTGTATAAGTACCAATTTCTAAAATATGTTTAGGCTGTATTAATTTAGAAATCATACTTAAAATTCGCCCTTGGTAATGCCCACTCAACATACGAGGCTGTAATATTTTTTGGTACGTTTCTCTAGTTAACTGCTTTAATAATTTAGGTTCGTCTTCGGTATGTTTAACCACGTAATCGTCCAGTTCTTGAGGTATAAAATGCATGTTTTATGTGTAAGCGTTGCTTTATAAATTTTGTGGGCGTTACTAATGTTTATTTAAAAGCATAAACATTAGCCGGGCTTTCCGCTATATCTTTTTTAATTAAAAATATTAAAAAAGGATGCCGCTGCAATCCCTAACGCAAATTTAAGTTAATTTTAGTTTTATAATTGTTCATTTTCATGATCACGAATTTCAACTTTTTTTCCGCGTCTTAAAAATAAGTCTAAAATTTCATAAGGCGATTTTTCCATATCTATGGTAACATAAATTTGGTAAGCAGGTTTTAATTTGTTTTTACGTTCCTTAAAAATAGTACGTTCGTACCAAACTATTGTCGATTCATCTTTAATTTTACTTAAGCTTTGTTTAGAAATTTCATCTCTAGGATACGTCATCGAAATAGATTTAGATTCAATATTTAAATAAATCTTATCTATCACTTCATCAGTAAAAATATTTGGAATCACTTGATCCGATTGTCCGTACTGAATCCAATTTACAACCTGTTCTATAGTTTGTAATTCATCAATTTCAGCATTAGTTACATTTTTAATCTGATATTGTGCGTGTAATTGTAGCGATATCATTACAATACACGCACATAAGATATATTTCATATTATAAACTTTTAATACGGCCACCGTCTACCGGAAGGTTAATACCATTAATATAACTGGCTTGTTCACTTGCTAAAAACACAATAGCATTCGCAATTTCTTTTGGTGTTGCAAAACGATGTGCAGGAATCGATTTAGCCGACTCTTCTATAATTTCATCTTCTGTTTGTCCAGTTATTTTAGCTGTGTCTTTAAAGATATCGAATAAACGTTGTGTTGCAGTCGATCCTGGGAGCACATTATTTACTGTAATTCCAAAAGGACCTAATTCATTAGATAAGGTTTTACTCCAACTCGCTACAGCACCTCGAATGGTATTACTTACACCAAGACCATCTATAGGTTGCTTTACAGAAGTAGAAATAATATTTATAATTCTACCGTAATTTACCTCTTTCATAAAAGGCACCAAGGTTTGCACTAAAATATGATTACATTTTAAGTGTTGTGTAAAAGCGGTTTCAAACGCCTGGAGTGTAGCCGAAAAAATAGGTCCAGCCGCTGGTCCTCCTGTGTTATTAATTAAAATATGAAAACCATGTTGCGTTGCACAATATGTTTCAAGTTTTTGCTGTAAATCTTCTGGATTAGAAAAATCTGCAACAATATAATTGTGTAATTCAGGGTTTGGAAGCGCTGCACAAACTTGTTTTAGTTTGTTTTCATTTCTGGCTACTAGAGTCACTTTAGCACCTTCTTCAGCTAAAATAAAAGCTGTGGCTTTACCAATTCCGGATGTACTTCCGCAAACTAAAGCATATTTGTTTTTTAAATTGAAATTCATATTAAAACCGAGATTTTAAAGTGTATAAATAATGTTATACAAAAATAAGCATTAATAAAATGAAGTCTCTAAAAGGCACCAAAAGTTTAAATAATAAATAACAAAAAAACGCTTCAGTAGTTTGTAACAACTGAAGCGTTTATCATATATATAGACGCGTAATGCGGAATAGTTATACTTTATATACGTGTATTTAAGGTGTTTGGACGTTTTTTTATGTAAAAAACTTAAGAATTAATGATTCTTTTTTATTAAATCTGGAAACTTGGCTTTAAACGCATTAAATCTTGGTATAGATACATTTACAATATAGCCGTTGTTTGGATGATGTTTTTTATAATCTTGGTGATAAGCTTCTGCCTTCCAAAATTTTTGAAACGGATATACTTCTGCATCTACGGTCTTATTTAAAGCTTGTTCTATAGCCGCTTTCTTTTTAAGAATAATTTGTTTCTGTGATTCATTCTGGTAAAAAATAATAGATCGATATTGCGATCCATGATCAGGACCTTGTCCGTTAACTTGAGTAGGATCTTGAGAACCAAAATACACATCGACTAATGTTTCAAAATCAATTTTTGTAGGATCGTAAATAACTTCTACAGATTCTGCATGTCCGGTTTTCCCCGTATTACTGGCTTCGTAAGTTGGGTTTTTAGTATGACCTCCAGAATAACCCGAGATAACTTCTTTAACACCAATAACACTTTCGTAAATAGACTCTACACACCAAAAACACCCGCTAGCAAAATAAGCGCGCGCTTCATGTTTAGATGATTTGACTTGAACTGGAGCCGCATTTTTAACAGCCTCCTGTTTGGGGTTAGTTTGAGCCTCGTGTTTACAACTAAAGGCGAATACCGCAATAAGAGTAAGTATAGATAATTTTATAGATCGCATATTTGTTTTTTTTTATCAGTCGTAATTTGTGCTTAAACTTTACGTATAAACATTAAAAAACTCTAATTTTTAAGTTAGAGTTTTTTAATAGATGTCATTTATATCGCGTTATGCATCGATAATACTTCTAGAAATTACAATTTTTTGTATTTCTGAAGTGCCTTCGTAAATCTGGGTAATTTTTGCATCTCGCATTAAACGCTCTACATGATAATCTTTTACAAAACCATTACCACCATGAATTTGTACTGCTTCAACAGTGGTATCCATGGCTACTTTAGAAGCGTAAAGTTTTGCCATAGCTCCAGAAATAGTATAATCTTTTTTCTGGTCTTTATCCCATGCCGCTTTCATACATAAATGACGAGCCGCTTCTATTTGGGTAGCCATATCTGCCAACTTAAAAGCAATGGCCTGATGGTTACAAATTTCTGTGCCAAACGTTTTACGTTGTTTAGAGTATTTTAAAGCCAATTCGTATGCGCCTGAAGCGATACCTAGCGCTTGGCAAGCAATACCAATACGGCCTCCAGCTAATGTTTTCATGGCGAATTTAAAGCCAAAACCATCGTCTCCAATTCTATTCTCTTTTGGTATTTTAACATCGTTAAATTGTAAAGAGTGGGTGTCACTTCCTCGAATACCAAGTTTGTCTTCTTTAGGGCCAACATCAAAACCTTTCCATCCTTTTTCAACAATAAAGGCGTTTATTCCTTTGTGTGCCTTGTCTATATGTGTTTGTGCAATAACGATATAAAAGTCTGCTGTACTACCGTTAGTTATCCAGTTTTTTGTCCCATTTAAAAGGTAATAATCGTCGTGTTCTATAGCTGTAGTTTTTTGTGAAGTCGCATCGCTTCCAGCTTCAGGCTCACTTAAACAAAAAGCGCCTAATTTGGTACCACTAGCTAATGGTTTTAAATATTTTTGTTTTTGATCTTCATTAGCATAATGCTCCAATCCCCAACACACTAACGAATTATTTACAGACATCACTACAGACGCAGACGCATCTATTTTAGAAATTTCCTCCATGGCTAACATATAAGAAATCGTATCTAAGCCACTTCCACCATATTTTGGATCAACCATCATACCTAGAAAACCGAGTTCCCCCATTTTTTTAATTTGCTCTTTAGGGAATTCTTGTTTATTATCGCGTTCTATTACTCCTGGTAATAATTCTGTTTGGGCAAAATCGCGAGCAGCATCGCGAATCATAATGTGTTCTTCGGTTAAGTTGAAATCCATAATAATTTGCTGTTTATTGGTTATTTATTAATATGTATTCTGAAATATATATTATTTTTGGTAAATACTCAGATAAATCTGTTTAATTTTTAAAATATGATAAAAGAAGATTTTAAGGTGATAGGCGTAATGTCTGGTACCTCTTTAGATGGAATAGATGTAATATATGCAGATTTTAAGCATACAGATGTTTGGAATTTTTCAATTTTAAAAGCAGAAACCATTCCGTATACAGAAAAATGGTTAGACTGTTTAAAACATCTGGTAACGTATTCTAAAAAAGAGCTTGAGATTATAGATCAGGATTATACCGTTTATCTTGCCAATGTTATTCAGCAATTTATTGAGAAGTATAAGATTACAGATATCGATGCTGTTTGTTCTCATGGGCACACAGCTTTGCACGATCCAGCACAAAAATTTACTTATCAGATTGGTAACTTACCAAAGTTAGCAGACCTTTTGCAAAAAGATGTGGTTTGCGATTTTAGAGTTCAAGATGTCGCATTAGGTGGTCAAGGTGCGCCTTTAGTGCCGATAGGTGACGCTTTGCTGTTTTCTAATTACGATTTTTGTTTAAATTTAGGAGGCTTTGCAAATATTTCTACAGAAGTATCTGGCGAACGTATTGCTTTTGATATTTGTCCGGTTAATATTGTTCTAAATCATTATGTGCAAACGTTAGGTTTCGATTATGACGACGGTGGAAAACTGGCTTCAATAGGAATGGTACATGCAGAATTGTTACATCAATTAAATGCTTTACCGTTTTATAAAGCCGATTATCCGAAGTCTTTAGGATTAGAATGGGTGGTTCAAAATATCTTTCCTTTAATAGATGCGCATAACCTTGATGTGCATGATATATTAAGAACCTTTGTAGAACATATTGCAATTCAGATAGCTAAAATTTTACAGAACAGTACGTCTTCAATCTTATTAATAACAGGAGGTGGAGCTTATAATGTGTTTTTAATAGAACGTTTAAAATCTTTATCGACCTGCGAAATTATTATACCAGAAGCAGCTGTTGTGGAATATAAGGAAGCCTTAATTTTTGGCCTATTAGGGATCTTAAAATTAAAAGACCAAATAAACTGTTTAAAAAGTGTTACGGGAGCAACAGAAAACCATTCTACAGGTGTGATATATTCGTATATAAAATAATGTTATAATTAATTTTTTCAGGGGTTTAGTTTTTTATATTTGTTATCGTATAAGCTTAAAAAACATATCTAGGCACTCTTTAATTGTCATGTAATTTGGTTTTACTATTTTTAAGAATTAAAGAACCCAGCCCAGATATACTTTAAACACGAATTATACGTTAATTATTATCAAGTAAATTATTTAAAAACTTATGTTATACGCCCTTTTTCAAGACCCTACAGAAGGAGTTGAAGTCTTAACAGACGGTGAGCCTGTTAAAAAAACACTTTCAATAATAGAATTAATAAGTAGTGGAGGACTAGCTGGTCAACTCATTATTGGTATTCTATTTATACTTTTAGTTGCTGCAATCTATATTTATTTCGAACGCTTATTTGCAATAAAAGCAGCATCCCATATCGATGCTAATTTTATGAATCAGATTAAAGACCATGTTAGTAATGGTAAAATAGAATCGGCACAAACGCTATGTGCACAACAAAACTCTCCAGTATCTCGTCTAATTGGAAAAGGAATTTCTAGAATTGGTAAACCTTTAGAAGATATTAATACAGCAATTGAAAATGCTGGACGATTAGAGGTTTACGGATTAGAAAAAAATGTAAGTATTTTAGCAACCATTTCTGGTGCAG
The DNA here is from genome assembly GCF_001439665.1 of Formosa algae. GTDB lineage: Bacteria > Bacteroidota > Bacteroidia > Flavobacteriales > Flavobacteriaceae > Formosa > Formosa algae. The sequence continues at coordinate 62,270 of NZ_LMAK01000013.1, read as the reverse complement.
CACCTATGATTGGTTTCTTAGGAACAGTAATAGGTATGATTCTTTCTATTTTTGAAATCGCCAATTCTGGTGGGCAAATTGATATTAAATTATTAGCAGACGGATTGTATACGGCCATGACTACTACTGTTGCAGGATTAATTGTAGGTATTGTAGCCTATATGACGTATAATCATTTGGTGGTAAAGACAGATAAAGTTGTGTATCAAATGGAATATAATTCATTAGAATTTTTAGATCATTTAAACGAGCCAATTTAATATGAATATTAGAGGAAGAAATAAAGTGACGCCCGAATTCAATATGTCTTCAATGACAGATATTGTATTCTTGCTACTTATCTTTTTTATGTTGGCTTCGACTTTGGTTACCACGAGTGCTATTGATATTTTACTACCAAAAGCAAGTGGTAAAACTGAAAATAAGCAAACCATAGCAATTAGCATTAAAAAAGATTTAACGTACTACATCGATCAGAAACGTGTAGGAGAAAGCGTTTTAGAAAATGAAATTAAAAATGCTTTAGCAAAAGAGTCTAAGCCTACTATTGTATTACGTGCCGAGCAATCTGTACCTGTAGAGCATGTCGTAAAGGTTATGGATATAGCTAATAGAAATAAATTTAAAGTGATTTTGGCTGTTAGACCAAATAATTAATATGAAATATCTTCAAACAAAACACGAACGCAATTCTGCAAAGATTACACTATTAATTAGTGTGATTGTATTGTTGTTATTGTTTGTAGTTGGGCCTCCTTATATGGATCCGCCAGAAGAATATGGTGTTGCCGTTAATTTTGGTACAACAGATTTTGGTAGCGGAAATGTACAACCCAACGAGCCTATTAAATCGGAGCCTGTAAAAGTAAATAAAGTCCCAGAAGAAGTCACGGAACCAGAGCCTGTAAAGCCGGCACCTGCTGAAGCATCTCAAGTTAAAGAAAATGTATTAACTGAAGATAATGCTGAAGCTGTAGCCATAAAGAAGCAAAAAGCAGCAGAAGCTAAAGCCAAACAAGATGCCGAAAATAAAGCCAAAGCAGAAGCAGATGCTAAAGCTAAGGCAGAAGCAGAACGTGTAGCCAAAGAACAACGCGAAAAGGAAGAAAAGAAGAAGAAATTAGATGCCTTAATTGGCGGTGTAAGCAAATCTGAAGGCACTGCAAAAGGGAGTGAAGGAGATGATAGTACTGTTGGTGACAAAGGCCAATTAGACGGTAATCCTTATGCGCCTAGTTACTTTGGAGGATCAGGATCCGGTAGTGGAGACGTTGGTTATGGTTTAAACGGACGTGGTAAAGCATCGTTTCAAAGAATTAAGCAAGATTGTAACGAGGCAGGTATAGTTGTCGTTAAAATTGAAGTAAATAAACAAGGCCAAGTTATTAGTGCAGAACCAGGAGTTAAAGGAACTTCTAATAGCAGTCCGTGTTTGTTAGAACCTGCTAAAAAGATTGCCATGTCTCATAAATGGAGACCAGATCCAAATGCTCCAACAAGACAAATAGGTTTTGTAAGTATCGATTTTAGTTTAGGTCAATAACAAAGTATGACATATCAAGAGACATTACAATGGATGTTTTCTCAGCTTCCTATGTATCAGCGCCAAGGGCAATCTGCATTTAAAAAAGATCTCAGTAACACTTTAGTGTTATCAGAACATCTAAATCATCCAGAGCACCAGTTTAAATCAATTCATGTCGCGGGAACCAATGGTAAAGGTTCTACAAGTCATATGTTAGCCTCTATTTTACAAGAAGCAGGTTACAAAGTTGGTTTATATACGTCTCCGCATTTAAAAGATTTTCGTGAACGTATTCGCATTAATGGTGTTGAAGTGTCTGAAGATTTTGTTGTTGAATTTATTTCTGAAAATAAAACATTTTTTGAAGCGCACGAACTGTCTTTTTTTGAAATGACTGTTGGTATGGCTTTCGATTATTTTAAAACTGAGCAAGTTGATATCGCTGTTATTGAAGTGGGCTTAGGTGGCCGGTTAGATTCTACAAATATTATTACACCAGAACTGTCTGTAATTACTAATATAGGTTTAGATCATACACAGTTTTTAGGAACAACTTTAGCTGAAATAGCTTCAGAAAAAGGCGGTATTATAAAACCTAATGTTCCTGTAGTTATTGGTGAAACCCAAGAGGAAATACAAACTGTTTTTGAAACGATAGCAGCAGATAAAAAAGCTAAAATTCTATTCGCAGATCAACTTATAACAGAATTATACCCAAGTGATTTAAAAGGATCATATCAAATTAAAAATATAAAAACGGTTCTACAATCCATTAACGAGTTAAAAGGGTTAGGATTCTCTATTAGAGATAAACATATTCAAAACGGATTATTGCATGTTATGCGTAATACAGGTTTAAAAGGACGTTGGCAGGTGTTGCAAGATGCTCCTAAAGTGGTTTGCGATACAGGGCATAACAAAGAAGGCTTATTATTAGTTATGAAACAGTTGGAGCAAGAGACTTATAATACGCTTCATATAGTTTTTGGAGTGGTTAGTGATAAGGATGTGCAATCAATTTTACCATTATTACCTAAAAAAGCTTTGTATTATTTTTGTAAACCAGATGTTCCAAGAGGTATGCCTGCAAATCAATTATACGATCTTTTTAAGGCTGAAGGTTATGAAGGAGACGTTTACAATTCTGTAAATGAAGCATATAAAAAAGCTTTAAATTCTGCTGCAGCTTCAGACTTTATTTATATTGGCGGGAGTACTTTTGTGGTTGCAGAAATAATTTAAAAAAAAATAAAAAAAAGTTTTTGTAGTGTCAAAAACAGGTGTATATTTGCACACCTAATAATTAGGGCGCATAGCTCAGTTGGTTCAGAGCACTTGGTTTACACCCAAGGGGTCGGGGGTTCGAATCCCTCTGCGCCCACAACAGCTTCTCTGTTTTGAGAAGTTTTTTTATGGTTTTTAGCTTAAATTGAAAACTATAAATTGCAAACTTAATTATTAGGGCGCATAGCTCAGTTGGTTCAGAGCACTTGGTTTACACCCAAGGGGTCGGGGGTTCGAATCCCTCTGCGCCCACAAGCATAAAAAAAGCTTCTCATTTATGAGAAGCTTTTTTTGTTTATATACTATTTTAAATTAAATCGAGAATGCGTTCTAATTTCATACCTCGTGATGCTTTTATAAGTATGGTGGTATTTTGGAATTCTTGTTGTTTTAATTCGCTTTTAAAAGCTTCAAAAGTGTTGTAAGCTGTAATTATTTTATTAGACGAGGTTAAAGTGTCTTTAAATAGGTGTCCTATAATGTAAACCTTGTCAATATTTAGGGTGGTGGCTAGGTCTACAATGTTTTGATGTTCTTTTGTTGCTTCATCTCCTAATTCAAACATATCTCCTATGATGGCTATTTTTCGAGTATCTTTTAGCGTGTGGAAACTTTCTAAAGCAGCTTTCATGCTTGTAGGGTTAGCATTGTATGCATCTAAGATGATTTTAGTGCTACCTTTTGTAATTATCTGTGATCGATTATTGGTTGGAGTATAGGTTTCAATGGCCGTTTTAATGTCAGTATCTTGTACTTTAAAATAAGCTCCAATGGTGATGGCTGCAGAAATATTTGTAAAATTATAAGTTCCTATTAGCTGACTTGCTATGTTAAGGTTATTGTATTCTGAAATCACAAACGGATCTGCAGTAATTAAGTTTATTAATATTTCAGCATCTGTTGTTTCATCTCCGAAAGAAGTTGTTTTTAAATCTGTTGTAAGTTCGACTTGTTTACTGTCTTTTTTGTTTATAAATACATGACCACCGGTTGATTTAAGAAAATGGTATAATTCTGATTTACCTTGAATTACACCTTCAATACTACCAAAACCTTCTAAGTGTGCTTTTCCGAAGTTTGTAATATATCCAAAATTAGGTTTTGCGATATTAGATAAAAACTCAATTTCTTTTAAGTGATTGGCTCCCATTTCTACAATACCAATTTCAGTTTCAGCATTCATAGAAAGTAATGTTAAAGGTACTCCTATGTGGTTGTTTAAATTACCTAAAGTTGCTGTGGTGGCAAACTTTTGAGACAATACAGCATTTATTAACTCTTTAGTTGTGGTTTTTCCGTTACTACCTGTGAGTCCGATAATAGGAATATTCAAATAGTCTCGATGAAATGTTGCAAGAGTTTGTAGTGTTTTTAAGACATCTTCTACAATAATTGTTTGGTTTGGTATATGATATTCAGAATCGTCTATTATGGCGTATTTAGCACCAGCTTTAAGCGCTTTTAAAGCAAAAGTATTACCATTAAAATTATCGCCTGTTAAAGCGAAAAACATATCGTTTGTTGCAACTGTTCTGGTATCTGTACATACTGCATTACAGTCTAAATATAGGGCGTGTAAATCGGATATTTTCATAATATAAATGTATAAAAAAAGTCCTAACACAAGGTTAGGACTTTTTAATATTATCATGAGTGTTTATTAGTTTCTCATTTTAGCGTTAGTCTTGGTTTTAGAACCAACTCTAGACATTGCACATCTAAATCCGATATAATCTGTTGCCATATCTTGAGGGAAATAACGTCTTTGTGCTGGGTCTAACCAGTATTCTCTATCTTTCCAAGATCCTCCTTTGTATACACGAACTTCGTCACTAATCATAGAAGTTTTGTTGTTAGATTTATCGTATTCTCTTACGATATTTCCAGCAGAATCTTTTGAGATTGTGTTTTTAGGTGCGTGATACATGTTTTCTTTTTCTTTTCCGTCTTCATTATAGTCGAAGCTCTCTGCGTAATAGCGAGAAGATCTTTTGTCTCCATCTCTAAAGTCACGGTTATCACTTGAACTAAAGTTAGATCTTAAGTAAGTATCATTTTCGTCAACTGGTACTTGTAAAATATCTCCAGGTAAGTTTCTAGCGACTATTCTTCCGTTACTTAATGTGTCATAAACGATATCATCTGTAGTAACTATTTTAACAGTACCATCTTCGTTAATTGCATTTTTAGTATATACGTTACCACGGTAGTAGTTAAAGTCGTTAAAGTCATCATCAACTATAGGACGATACACATCAGCTACCCATTCTGCAACGTTTCCTGCCATATCGTAAAGTCCAAAATCATTTGGCTTATAAGATTTTACTTGAGCAGTAATATCAGCATTATCATCAGACCAACCTGCGATTCCACCGTAATCTCCTTTTCCTTGTTTAAAGTTAGCCATTTGATCTCCTAAAGTTCTACGTTTTTCTGAACGTGTGTACTGACCATCCCAAGGATATTTTTTTCTACCTCTGTATGTATTGTATTCTCTTAACTCAGCAAGACCAAGTGCTGCATATTCCCATTCTGTTTCAGTAGGAAGTCTATATGCAGGAGATAAAATACCAGTTTCTCTAGTTGCGTAAATATTAGTTTCGTTACCATCGGCATCTGTTCTAACGGCACCTTTTTTTCCCGTTTTCTTTATTTCTTCGTTTCCAGAAAATGTTTGTTGTGGTGCGTTAATATATGCATCTGTACTGAAGTTAGACGATGCAGTTACATCTTGACGTAAAGCTTTTTTATCTAAATAACCAGCCTCAGCAAGATTGTGTTCATTTACACGGTCTGTTCTCCACTTAGCAAATTCAACAGCCTGAATCCAGCTAACACCTACTACAGGGTATTCTGCATAGGCAGGGTGACGTAAGTAATTGTCAGTCATAACTTCGTTATAACCTAAACGGTTTCTCCAAACTAAAGTATCTGGTAAAGCACCATTATAAATGGCTCTAAACCCTTCTTCTGCTGGAGGGAACATGCGTTTTAAATAATCTAAATATTCAAGATACATGATGTTTGTTACTTCTGTTTCATCCATGTAGAATGATTGCACGTGTTGCTGTGTTGGTGTATTATTCCAATCATGCATTACGTCATCTTGAACTTGACCTTTTGTATAGGTTCCTCCTTCAATAAAGACTAACCCAGGCGCAGTTTCTTGTTCTTTATATTGCGTGTTGTATTGGAAACCTCCTTCTTTAGAGTTGATTTCCCATCCTGTGGCTTTCGAACTATTCGAACTTGAATTTTTACAGCTAATAGCGGCTAAAGCGATTGTTACAACTAACAGCCCCTTTACGGTTACTATGTTTTTCATATCCATACTTTTAAGTAAGCAAATGTTATTTTTGGTCTCGCAATATAAGAATTTAAGCTTACACTACAAGCGATTTTGACTAATTTGAGTTAAAAAATATGTATTTCGTCCTATTTTTTATTCATTATAACGATGATTTGTCCGTTTTTACTCGTGTTTTAGTGTTTTGTATTAACGTTAAATAACATAAAATATTATTGTACTTTTGGCTCAATACTCGAAAAAACTAAGGTTTTATACTAATTTCTAACGTTAACCGTTATTAAAATAATGAAAAAAACAGTCGTATTCCTTCTATTATTGGTCACAACTTTAGGCTATACTCAACAAAAACAGTTTCAGTTAGACTGGGATGGATATACTACAATTTCTTCAGGAAGCTTTTCAATAGAAGTGCCAAGTTTTAATCCAGATCATTTTGATTTTAGTATTGAAGACGGATTGAAATTTGTTTCTAAGTGGGAAATAAGTTCATCTTTAAACCCTTCTTCAGCGCGCTTAGAAAATGTAACGTATTCTTCTATCTCTAAATCTGAATTAAAAGGGTTAGATGTTTCAACTATACCAAGTGAAATAGAGTTTGAACTTCATAAATCTGTAGCACGTTTTAAAACATATGGTTTTTTAGAAGTATCACCTATTATAAAGGACGGTGCAAATTCTTATAAAAAAGTCACATCATTTAATTTAATATATAGCACTCAGGCTTCAAGCAGGAGTAGTTCGGTGGCTTCTTCTGTACCAAGTGTATCAAGTTCTGTTTTAAAAACAGGTGAGTGGTATCAGTTTTATATAGACACTACAGGTGTGTATAAATTGTCTAAATCCTTTTTACAGCAATTGGGTGTTAGTGTAAATAGTGTGAATCCGAAACAACTTAAAATTTATGGAAACGGCGGAAGTATGATTCCTTATAATAATGCAGATGAACAATTTTTTGATATTACCGAAAACGCGATACAGGTTATAGGTGAAGATGATGGATCTTTAGACGACGACGATTATATTTTATTCTATGCTATAGGTCCGAATGGTTATAATGAAGCCAGTAATACTAATATAAATAGTTACACCACCAAGACGTCTTACTTCTTAAAAGTAGATGGTGTAGAGGGGAAACGTATTCAGCCTTTTGTGAGTTCTGGCAATGCAGCCGATTTTATTGTAGACACCCATCAGACCTATTTGTTTCATGAAACAGACGATTATAATTTAGCTCAAGTGGGAAGACGTTGGTTTGGAGATCGGTTTGATGTTACATTACAACAATCCTTTTCATTTAATGTACCCGATCTTGTAACTTCAGAATCTATTACATTTAAAACCTATGTTGCCTCTACATCAGATAGTGCTTCAAGTTTCGATGTGTCTGTAAATGGAACTTCAGTAGGTACATTAAGTATTAGTGGTGCAAGTGATCCTACTTTAGCAAATGGTGCGTCTATGAATAGATTTGTAACAAGTACTAGTGAAGATATTACAGTAAGTTTAACCTATAATCAGCAATCCAATCCAAGTGCTTTGGGGTATCTAGATTATATTTCAATAGAAGCGACTCGTGCATTAAAGTTTAATGGCGATCAGTTTGGGTTTTATAATTCTGATGTCGCGTTAAAAAGTGGCTATGTAGAATATCAGTTAGAAAATGCTTCAGGCGTTTCAGAAATATGGAATGTTACAGACCCGTTTGCAGTGACGTCTTTATCAAATTCAGGTTCAGAATCTACGCTAAGTTTTGTCCGCTCTGCCGGGCAGTTAGAAACGTTTGTTGCTGTTACGGCTTCAGATTATTATACACCAACACGAGAATCTAATTCGCGTATAGAAAATCAAGATTTAAAAGGGACTGTATTTTTAAATGACGAGGGACAATTTCAAGATGTAGATTATATTATTGTGGCTCCAGCGGCATATTATACCCAAGCAGTTAGATTAGCCGAAATTAACGAAACTCAAAACGGGTTAAACGTTAAGGTCGCGACTTTAGAAAACATATATAATGAGTTTAGTACCGGGAATCAGGATATTTCAGCCATCCGTAATTTCGTAAAATATGTTTATGATAATGCCAGTACACCAGATAACGCAGTAAAATACTTGTGTATGTTCGGGGATAGTTCTTACGATTATAAAGGACGATTATCTAGTAATGCATATTACGTACCATCTTGGCACGAGTATAATAGTTTTAGCTTAACGAGTTCTTATGTGTCTGATGATTTTTATGGGATGATGGATGATGATGAAGGTTCTATGGTAACTTCAGATCAATTAGATATTGCGTTAGGACGTATATTGGCAGATGATCCTGCTCAGGCTAAGGAAATGGTTGATAAAATTGAACGTTATTATCAGGATGGAGCATATGGAAGTTGGAGAAACAGTGTGATTATGGTGTCTGACGATGTAGACGATTCTTGGGAATATATCTTAGAAGAAACCACAAATGATATTGCCGATGAGATTGCGGAAAAGAAACCGTTTATAAATGTCACTAAAATTCATTCAGATGCTTATAATCAAGAATCTTCTTCAGGCGGAGATCGCTATCCAGAAGTAAATGAAGCCATGATAAACGCCATGCAAAACGGTGCATTATTGGTTAATTATTTTGGACATGGTGGGGAAGATGGTTTGGCTCTAGAACGTATTTTTATGTCTACAGATGCCGAAGATTTATCGAATGCTTATAAAATGAATTGTTTTGTAACTGTAACCTGCGAGTTTACACGTTTCGATAATCCATTGCGTGAAACAGCTGGAGAAGTTACATATTGGAATCCGGATGGTGGTGCTGTAAGCCTACTGACAACAACACGAGAAATTTTTGTAAGTGTTGGGATTAATTTCAACACCATATTAACTGAGTATTTATTTTCTTATAATACAAGTGATAGTTATGCCGACGATGAATATCCGTCCATGGCTGAAGCCTTGCGTTTAACTAAAACAAATTCTTCAATTTCTTATACCAGTCAAAAGCATTTGGTGTTTTATATAGGAGATCCAGCCATGAAACTTGCTATTCCAGAACCAAATATTAAACTTATTCAAGTTAATGGTAAATCTATTACAGGAGAAATCGATCAGTTAAAAGCTTTAGATAAAGTGACGTTTTCTGGCGAGGTTACAGATACGTCTGGAAATGTGCTTACAGATTATAATGGTGTTTTAACGTCTACAATTTACGATAAAGATATAAGTAGAACCACCTTAGGAAATGATGGTACTGTAGTTGGTGATGCAGTGTATATAATGGATTTTACAACATTAGGTGAGGTTATTTTTAGAGGACAAGCATCGGTTACAGCTGGAGAATTTAGTTTCGATTTTGTGGTTCCAAAAGATGTTGGAGTACCTGTAGGTTCCGGCCGTGTTAGTTTCTATGCAAAAGCAGAAGATGAGCTAAACGATCAATCTGGAGCAAGTGTAGATATTATACAAGTCGGAGGAATAAATGAAGATGCCGAGACAGATGATATCGGACCCGTGATTAATCTTTTTATGAACGATGAAAATTTTGTTACAGGTGGAATTACTAACGAATCGCCTTCTTTATTGGTGAAATTGGAAGATGATAACGGTATAAATACAGCTAGTGGAATTGGACACGACCTTGTTGCTATTTTAGATGGCGATGAAACAAATCCATATGTTTTAAATGATTATTATCAGACCGAAGTAGACGATTATCAACGTGGCGTTATTACGTATCCGTTTAGAGATTTAGAAGCGGGTTTACATACCTTAACTGTTAAGGCATGGGATGTGTATAACAATTCATCTACTTCAGAAATTCAATTCGTAGTGTACGATGAAAGCGAAAGTTTGGTTATTACAAATGTGCTTAATTATCCTAATCCATTTGTTAATTACACAGAATTTTGGTTTAACCACAATAGTTCGGGTACTTTAGACGTTTCTATACAAATCTTTACCGTCTCCGGAAAATTAGTAAGAACCATAAACGGACAGACAAATACTACAGATTGTTGTGGGAGTAGCAATTCTACATTGTCCAGAGATATAGCTTGGGACGGCAGAGACGATTTTGGCGATAAAATAGGAAAAGGTGTGTATGTGTATAAATTAAAAGTACGTTCAGAAACACTAAATAAAACAGTCGAAAAAATAGAGAAACTTGTAATCCTCTAATAAACATATATATTTGTAACATAAATTAATTAAATGAAGACAATACTTTTAGGAATACTTTTTGTGCTAGTAACCTTTAATATACAGGCACAAACTCCGACAACAATTATTCCAAATGATCAAGATTCTAGAGTAATTACAACAGGAGTTCCGTTTTTACTTATTGCATCAGACGCCCGAGCAGGATCTTTAGGAGACATGGGAGTTGCAACTTCTGTAGACGGATTTTCTCAACAATGGAATCCATCAAAATATGTTTTTTCAGAGACAAAATCAGGGATTTCCTTAAGTTATACACCGTATTTAAGCAAATTGGTTAATGATATTTTCTTAGGAAGTTTTACCTATTATAACCGTATAAACGAAAGAAGTGCTTTTGCAGCAAGTTTAAGATATTTTTCCTTAGGTGATATTGAATTTACTGAAGACGAGTTTTCAGATCCTTTAGTGCAACGTCCAAACGAATTTGCCTTAGATGCTTCCTATGCGTTAAGATTAAGTGATCAATTCTCTATGAGTGTTGCCATGCGTTATTTGCGTTCAGATTTAAAAATAAATACAGGAGACACAGAAGCTGAAGCTGCAGGAACTTTTGGAGTAGATATTGCTGGATTCTACCAGAGTGAAGAAGAAGCGTATAACGACTTTAATGGGCGTTGGAGAGCTGGATTTGCGATTCAAAATATCGGGCCAAAATTTTCTTATGATGAAGGTGGTGTAGAGAACTTTCAACCAACAACCTTACGTTTAGGTGGAGGGTTCGATTTTGTGTTAGATGAGTATAATACCATATCTGTTACTACAGAATTTACTAAATTATTAGTGCCAACACCTCCTATTTATGGAACAGAATATGAATATAGTGATGAAAATGGGAATGGTGAGTACGATGAAGATATTGATGTTTTAGGAGATCAGATTTCTACAACAAATGGACTTATTTATAAAGGAGAAGATCCAGATGTAAATTTCCTTTCAGGAATGTTTCAATCGTTTGGGGATGCACCAGGCGGATTCAGTGAAGAAATGCAAGAGTGGACTTGGGCTTTAGGTGCAGAGTATATGTATCAAGATTCTTTCGGGTTCAGAGCAGGGTATTTCCATGAAGCAGAAGAAAAAGGAGCTAGACAGTTTTTTGCCTTAGGAGCAGGGTTTAAATATAATGTCGTTAATATCGATTTATCTTATTTATTCTCGACATCTAAAGTGCAAAGTCCTTTAGAAAACACATTACGTTTCTCGTTAACCTTTAATTTAGGTACTGGAACGTATTACGAATACTAGATAATATTTCAATATATAGAATATTAAAACTATTGCTTTTTGCAATAGTTTTTTGTTTTAAATAGTTTTATATCTTTAGAAATAAGAATTTAAGATTGTTTTTTAATGAAGACTATAAAAATAGAAACAGAATTTGAGGTTTACGACGATTTAAACGACGTGCCTAAGAATGTTTCAGAATTAATGGAATATGCGGTTAAAGCGCGTTTAAGAGCTTATGCGCCTTATTCTAAGTTTTTGGTTGGCGCAGCCATCTTACTTGATAATGGAGAGATTGTTACAGGTAATAATCAAGAAAACGCCTGTTATCCATCAGGATTATGTGCAGAACGCACAGCTATTTATTATGCAGGATCTAAATATCCAGAGGCTAAAATTGTACTTATGGCACTTATCGCCGGATCTACAAAACACAAAACTACAACACCTGTACCGCCTTGTGGTGCATGCCGACAAGCCATCTCTGAATATGAAGTGAAGCAAGATATGCCAATAGATATTTATTTTATGGGAGAGACCGGAGAAGTAATTCGCTCTAAGTCTTTATCTAATTTATTGCCCTTTGTTTTCGAAAAGGCGATAATATAAAAAAATTATTTAATTTTTTACTTAATTCGGTTTTAGTTTAAAGCCTAAAGTGTTACTTTTGTTTCTCGTTTTTAAAATAGCGCAACTCATGCAAAAAATCACAAAGGAAACATACATTAAATGGTATGAAGACATGTTGTTTTGGAGAAAGTTTGAAGATAAACTTGCTGCAGTATACATTCAACAAAAAGTAAGAGGATTTCTACACTTATACAATGGTCAAGAGGCCGTATTAGCAGGTGCTTTACATGCTATGGATTTGTCTAAGGATAAAATGATAACTGCATATCGTAATCACGTTCAGCCAATAGGAATGGGTGTAGACCCTAAGCGTGTTATGGCAGAATTATTTGGAAAAGCAACAGGAACATCTCAAGGTTTAGGAGGTTCTATGCATATCTTTTCTAAAGAACACCGTTTTTATGGTGGTCATGGTATTGTAGGAGGTCAGATTCCTTTAGGTGCAGGTATTGCATTTGGTGATAAATATCACGATAGCGATGCTGTTACACTTTGTTGTTTTGGTGATGGTGCTGCTCGTCAAGGGTCACTTCACGAAACATTCAACTTAGCTATGTTATGGAATTTACCTGTAGTGTTTGTTTGTGAAAACAATGGTTATGCTATGGGAACATCTGTTAAACGTACAGCTTCTCACGAAGATATCTATAAATTAGGTTTAGGTTACGAAATGCCTTGTGCACCAGTAGACGGAATGAATCCTATCAAAGTAGCAGAAGCCTTTGATGAAGCTATTCAGAGAGCCCGTACAGGAGGTGGACCAACATTCTTAGAATTAAAAACATACAGATATAGAGGTCACTCTATGAGTGATGCACAACATTATCGTACTAAAGCAGAAGTAGAAGAATACAAGAAAATAGATCCTATTTCTCAGGTAAAAGATGTTATTCTTTCTAAAAAATATGCAACTGAAGCTGATCTTAAAAAGATTGATGCAGATGTTAAAAAACGCGTTCTTGAATGTGAGAAATTCGCAGATGAATCTCCTTACCCAGATAAGAGTGTGATGTACGATGTCGTTTACGAACAAGAAGATTACCCATTTTTACAACATAAAATATAAGCTATGGCTGAGATTATTAATATGCCACGTTTAAGCGATACCATGGAAGAAGGTACTGTTGCTACGTGGTTGAAAAAAGTTGGAGATAAAATATCAGAAGGGGATATCCTTGCTGAAATCGAAACAGATAAAGCCACTATGGAATTTGAATCTTTCCATGAGGGTACATTACTGCATATTGGTGTCCAAGAAGGTGAAACGACTAAAGTTGACGAATTACTTGCTATTATAGGTGAAGAAGGTGAAGATATTTCTGCACTAGTTAGTGGAGGAGGAGCACCTGCCGCAGCTGAAGAGACTACAACTGAAGCACCTGCTGCAGAAGAAGCACCTGCTCCTACTGCAAGCGCTGAAGTTCCAGAAGGTGTAATAGTTGTTACCATGCCTCGCTTAAGTGATACCATGGAAGAAGGTACTGTTGCAACTTGGTTGAAAAAAGTAGGTGATAACATAGATGAAGGAGATATTCTTGCTGAAATAGAAACGGATAAAGCCACTATGGAATTCGAATCTTTCAATGCAGGAACATTATTATATATTGGATTACAAGAAGGAGAATCTGCTAAAGTAGATTCATTATTAGCAATTATTGGCCCTGCAGGAACAGATGTTTCTGGAGTAGCTAGTAGTTTTGGTTCTGCACCTGCTGCGGCTCCTGCGAAAGCAGAAGCTCCAAAAGCTGCTGCACCGAAAGCAGAGGCGCCTAAAGCCGCTCCAGTTGCTAAAGCTGCTGCACCTGCAGCAACACCTAAAGTATCTAAGGATGGAGGACGTTTATTCGTGTCGCCATTAGCTAAGAAAATAGCAGACGAAAAAGGATTTAATATTGCAGATATACCAGGTTCTGGAGAAAGTGGACGTATCATTAAACGTGATGTAGAAAACTTTACACCTAAAGCTGCTGCTCCTGCGGCTGCTTCTGGAACTGCTGTACCAGCATCTGAAGAGAGTTTTGAAGAAATTAAAAACTCTAACATGCGTAAAGCGATTGCAAAAAACTTAGCAAAATCTAAGTTTTCTGCACCTCACTATTACTTAAATGTTGAGTTTGATATGGATAATGCAATTGCATTCCGTAAGGAAGTAAATGCTGTTCCTGATACAAAAATTTCATTTAATGATATCGTAGTTAAAGCTTGTGCTATGGCTTTAAAAGAACATCCTCAAGTAAATTCTCAATGGTTTGACGACAAAATGAGATTAAACAACCACGTACATATAGGTGTAGCGGTTGCTGTTGAAGATGGTCTTCTTGTACCAGTGGTTAAATTTGCAGATCAACGTAAATTGACTCAAATTGGTGCTGCTGTTAAAGAATACGCTATCAAAGCTAAAACTAAAAAATTATCACTTGAAGAAATGGAAGGTAGTACATTTACTATCTCTAATTTAGGTATGTTCGGTATAGATTCTTTTACATCTATTATCAACCAACCTAACTCAGCTATTCTTTCTGTGGGAGCAATTGTTCAAAAGCCAGTTGTTAAAGACGGAGCTATTGTAGTAGGTAATACTATGAAACTTTGTTTAGCTGCCGACCATAGAACAATCGACGGTGCTACTGGAGCTCAATTCCTTCAAACATTAAAAGGTTATATTGAAAATCCAATTTCGATGTTATTGTAATCGGAATTAAAATATATTGTAAAAAAGCCATCTTTAAGATGGCTTTTTTTATGCTTTCAATTTTCTCGAACCTTATAAAGTCTTATTAAAAAACTATGCCAATTCAATGTGGGCAAGTATCTTTGTTAGCAAACGTATTACGCTATGAAAAATGTTATAATTACAGGTACAAGTCGTGGTATTGGTTTAGAATTGGTAAAATGCTTTGCAGAAGCAGGACACCAAGTATTAGCCTTATCTAGAAATAGTCAGCCTGTCTCCGATTTAAATTTAAAACAGGTTACTGCGCTTAGTTTTAATCTAGCTGAAGCCACAGATTTTGAAACGGTAAAAGCTTATGTAAACACACATTGGAAGCAAGTAGATCTTTTAATACATAATGCTGGAGCTTTAGTTAATAAACCTTTTTCAGAATTAACACCTGCAGATTTTCAGAATGTTTATACCACTAATGTATTTGGGGTAGCAGAGTTAACAAGAGTCTTACTTCCAAATATGGTTAAAGGCAGTCACATGGTTACCATTAGTTCTATGGGAGGCATTCAAGGGAGTATGAAATTTCCTGGTTTAGCAGCTTACAGTTCTAGTAAAGGTGCCGTAATTACATTGTCTGAATTATTAGCCGAAGAATATAAAGATTCTGGAATAGCATTTAATGTATTGGCTTTAGGAGCCGTGCAAACAGAAATGTTAGAAGAGGCTTTTCCTGGTTATGAAGCGCCAACAACAGCAGCTGGAATGGCGAGTTATATCTTTAATTTTTCATTAACAGGTTCTACTTTTTATAATGGAAAAGTATTACAAGTGTCATCTTCAACTCCATAATTATGAGTAAATATAAATGTGTGATTTTCGACTGCGATGGTGTCCTAGTAGATAGTGAGGCCTTAAGCAATGGCGTTTTAGTGGAATTAGGCAATCATTATGGTGCAAAGTTAGATTTAAGTTCGGCCATTAAAATGTTTAAAGGCTGTTCTATGAATGCTTGTATCGAAAAAATAGAAACCTTAATTAATAAGCCTTTACCTGAAGATTTCGAGTCTCAATATAGAGCCTTAAGTATGGAGGCTTTTAAAAAGTATATAAAACCTATAGAAGGTATAAAAGAAGTTTTAGATCAGTTAGATTTACCATTTTGTGTCGCATCTAGTGCGTTGGAAGCTAAGATGCGGTTAAATTTAGAATTGACTGGTTTGCTAGATAAGTTTGAAGGCAGACTGTTTAGTTGTTATACTATTCAGAAATGGAAACCCGATCCTGCTATATTTTTGTGGGCAGCAGAATCTATGGGATTTAAACCCGAAGAATGTCTTGTTGTAGAAGATAGTTATTCTGGTGTGACTGCAGCCAAAGCAGGCGGATTTGATGTGTTTGGATATACAGCAGACGATATTCATCATCAATTAAAAGGCTATGCGACCTTAGAATTCGATAATATGAATCAGTTAATATCTTTAATCAAGCAAGCCAAATAAAGATGTCTTTGTAAATTAAAAAAGACTAATTTTACGCGAAATTTTCCTCAAACATGCAACATACTACCAATACTATTTTAATGGTTCGTCCTATTAATTTCAGGATGAACGAACAAACAGCTGTTAATAATTATTATCAACACGCTATGAAAGGAGTATTGCCGGAAACGGTTAATGCAAGAGCACAACATGAATTTGATGCTTTTGTAGATAAGTTGCGTGCTATCGGGCTTAAGGTAATTGTGATTAGTGATACAGACGATTTTGATACGCCTGATTCAATTTTTCCAAATAACTGGATTTCTTTTCATGAAAATGGTACAGTAGGGTTGTATCCAATGTTTGCAGAGAATAGACGTTTTGAACGTCGAGAAGATGTTTTAGAAGTGTTAGAAAATGAAGGTTTTGTAATACACGATATTATGGATTTTACCAGTGCAGAAGACGAAGGTTTGTTTTTAGAAGGCACAGGAAGTATTCTTTTAGATCGCGTTCACGGTAAAGCGTATTGTGCGTTGTCGCCTAGAGCAGATGAAGATGTATTTATAGAGTTTTGTGAAGATTTTGATTATTTCCCAGTGATTTTCACAGCCAATCAAACTGTAGATGGTGAAAGAAAGCCTATTTATCATACCAATGTTATGATGTGTTTGGCAGAGACTTTCGCCGTAATTTGTTTAGAATCTATAGATGATAAAAAAGAACGTAAGCAAGTCCTTCAGCATTTAAAAGAAAGCGATAAAGAGGTTATAGCGATTACAGAATCTCAAGTACAACATTTTGCAGGGAATATGCTTCAAATACGAGCTGCTAACAATGAATTGTTTTTAGTGATGAGTAGTTCCGCTTATCAGTCGTTAACAGAAAAGCAAATTAATACCATAACTAAACATTGTAAAATTGTTCACAGTTCTCTAGATACAATTGAAGCTTGTGGTGGAGGAAGCGCCCGTTGTATGATGGCAGAGGTGTTTTTACCCCAATTTTAATTCTGGAGTTTCTTGTTTTGTTTTTGGTAACTCTACAAAGAATGTAGATCCAGAATTAACCACACTTTCTACCCAAATTTTACCCTTATTTAAGTCGACCAATTCTTTACAGATAGATAAACCTAATCCAGTTCCTTTTTCATTTTTAGTCCCTCGGGTTGAGAATGTATTGCTTTTAAACAGTTTGTCTAAATTAGGTTGAGAAATACCAACTCCAGTATCTTCTATGCTAATTATAGAATGTCCGTTATTAATTTGATTTGAAATTGTAATCGTATCTCCTGCTTTTGTAAATTTTACAGCATTAGTCAGTAGGTTTTGAATCACGATTTCTACCATACTATAATCGGCATAGACAAAATCGCGTAAGGTATTATCAACCAATTCAATTTGTTTATCGACTAACTTATGTTCAATTAATTTAATTTTATCTAAAACAACCTCGCGAATATCGAATAATGTCGCGCTAGGTTCTAAAGATTCCATTTGAGATTTAGACCAATTTAAAAGGTTGAATAATAATAACGAGGCATTATTTGCATTCTCACTAAGTTCAGGTATTAATCTGTCAAATTCTTGACGTGTTAGAGAACCATCTTTTAATAAATCTATAAATCCGTTAATTGAGGTTAAAGAATCTTTTAAATCGTGAGATACAATAGAAAATAACCTGTCTTTTATATGATTGATGTTTTCTAGATGTGCAGATTGTTCCAGAATTGCTTTATTCTGAATTTCAATTTTCTTGGTTTTTGCCTCAAGGTCTATGGTGTATTTAATACGTCGCTCTCGGTTTAAATAAATAAGCACTAAGAATGTAGACACTATAACAAAGGCTGCTAATAAAGCATAAGTTATAATTTGTAGTCTGTCAAATTTTCTTTTGGTATCTCCTAATAACGGGTGCTCTGCAGTAAAAACAGTTTCACCATCAACCTGTCCCTCTTGTTGTAAACCATTAAAAAGGTCTATGCCTTGTAACGATTTTATTTTATTAGAGGCTTTAGAGTTTGTTGCAGCCAAGTCTAAACTATCTTTTAACGTATAATACTTCCCTTGCCACATAAAGGCACGTTGGTATTGGTGTTGAATAGAATCTACAATCTTAAGCAGCGAATAGTTTTTTAGTTCTTCTGTTTTATTAGAGTAGTTTTTTAGTAGCGAATTTGCTTCATTTAAACGTATTTCAGCAAGTTGTACTTTACCGCGTTTATAATTTAATTCCCCACAATTATTTAAGGTTTCAATTAAACCATATGTATTGTCTAATCTTCTGTTTAAATCAATACTTTCTGAAAGGTAAAGTCCTGCTTTATCATAATCTCTAAACTGAACATACTCAAATCCTAACTTTGGCAATATATCGGCACGTATAGAATCGTTATTGCTATGGTTAACCATTAAAATGCGTTCGTAATATTCTATAGATTTACGGTGTTCTTTTTTAGTAGAATATAAAGCTGCTAGATTTTTAACAGCTTCAATAATAGAGTTTTTATCACCACTTAATTCTTCTATCTCTAGTCGCTTTAGGTTAAACTCTATCGCTTTATCATATTTCCCATTATTATAGTAGGCAGTTGCTAAGCCTTTATAGGTGTCTTTTAATTCTTTTTCTAAATGTCTTTTTTCAAGTTCGTTTATAGCAGAAAGTGTATGCGCTAATCCTTGATCGTAATACCCGCGAGAAATTTCTATAAGCCCAACTTGATTGTTTATTCTGGCAATGGCCAAAGTATCATCTAACGAACTGTAAAGTGTCTTAGCTTCAGAGAAATTGTTAATAGCGTTTAAATAATCGCCCTTCTTATTATAAATTAATGCTTTTAAGTACGAGATTCTGCTTAATCCTTGAATGTAATTTAATTTGGTAGCTAGTTTATCCGCTTCTAGCACATATTTAAGGGCAAGATTGTAATCTTTATTATCGTATAATTCTTCAACAAGTTCTATTGAAGTTGAAATTTTTGATGTATCAGTTTTCTGAAAAGCTAAAGCTACAGTTAAACTATCTATATTTTTGGTTTGTGCATAACCAAAACATACAGATAAAAGAATAATTACATAAATTATCTTTTTCATACAGGTACAGACATACCTTAATTGTATGGAGGAAATTTTTTCAAATTTACCCATATAACTAAGTATACTTAATTAAGATTTGTTAGTAAATCTTCTCCCTCACAAAGAAGATTTGTTAAAATAATAGCATAATACATCTCAAAGTTATGAAATGTGTTTTATTAATATAATTTAAGCGGTTTAATACCAATTTATTAGTTGAAATGTTAATGGTCTAATTTGATTGCTCTCTAGGACTCGATAAACGACCAAAATCATAGAAAAACGACTGCTTTTAAAAAAGTATCATTTTTCACTAAAAGACGATTAGGTCTTATTATATCCGTATTTTTAAAGAAATAAACATACTTCGTTATCAAGCGCTTTGTTTTAAAAGAATAAAATACTAATGTGTAATATGTAGCTCTGCTTAAAGACCGTTTATCCATATGCTAATCCTTCTTATTAATATGAGAAAAATAGTATCTTTGCGCACTTAATTAAATCAATTGTAATGAGTATACAAGAGTCTTTGTCGCAACATGTAAAACAAGCCGTGGCATCCATTTATAATGCAGAATTAGAATCCGTAGAATTTCAATCTACTCGTAAAGAGTTTGAAGGAGATATTACGGTGGTTGTTTTTCCAATGTTACGCGTAGTAAAAGGAAATCCAGTACAAATTGGTGAGGCTATAGGTGCATATTTATTAAAAGAGGTAGACGATGTTACAGGATATAATGTAGTAAAAGGCTTCCTTAATATCGTTATAGCAGATTCGTATTATCAAAATTGGTTTAATACCATTAAAACAGATGCAACTTTTGGATATGCATTTCCAAACGAAGATGATAAAGCCGTTATGGTAGAATATTCTTCTCCAAACACAAACAAACCTTTGCACCTTGGACATATTAGAAATAACTTATTAGGTTATAGTGTAGCCGAAATTTTAAAAGCTTCAGGTAAAAAAGTTTATAAAACGCAAATTATAAACGACCGTGGGATTCATATTTGTAAAAGTATGTTGGCTTGGAAGCGTTTTGGAGATGGAGAAACACCAGAAAGCACAGGTTTAAAAGGTGATAAGCTAGTCGGAAATTATTACGTAAAATTTGACCAAGAGTATAAGAAAGAAATCGAAGCTTTAAAAGCGGATGGACTTTCTGAAGACGATGCTAAGAAGCAAGCTCCAATTCTATTAGAAGCTCAAGACATGTTATTGAAGTGGGAAGCAGGAGATGATGAAGTTGTTACGCTTTGGAAAACCATGAACCAATGGGTTTATGATGGTTTTGAAGTAACTTATAATGACTTGGGTGTCGATTTTGATTGCTATTATTACGAAAGTAATACCTATTTATTAGGAAAAGAGTTTGTAGCCGAAGGTTTAAAAACAGGAGTCTTCTTTAAAAAAGACGATGGTTCTGTATGGTGCGATTTAACAGATGAAGGTTTAGACGAGAAAATCGTGTTACGTTCAGATGGAACTGCGGTTTATATGACACAGGATATTGGTACTGCAATTCAGCGTATAAAAGATTATCCAAATGTTGGTGGCTTAGTATATACGGTAGGAAACGAACAAGACTATCATTTTAAAGTACTGTTTTTAATTCTCAAAAAATTAGGTTTCGATTGGGCAAAGCATCTATTTCATTTAAGTTATGGCATGGTAGATTTACCTAGCGGAAAAATGAAAAGTAGAGAAGGAACTGTTGTTGATGCCGACGATTTAATTTCGGAAATGGCTGAAACTGCAGGCGAAATTTCTGAAGATTTAGGTAAATTAGATGGATACTCTCAAGACGAAAAAGATGTATTGTACAGTACTATTGGTTTAGGAGCTTTAAAGTATTATATTTTAAAAGTAGATCCGAAGAAACGTATTTTATTCGATCCAAAAGAATCTATCGATTTTCAAGGGAATACAGGACCGTTTATTCAGTATACATATGCTAGAATTCAATCTATAATAAGAAAAGCAGATTTCGATTATACTATCGATACTCCAAAAATAGACTTGCACGAAAAAGAAAAGTCGTTATTAAAACAATTGCAGTTGTTCCCAGAAACCATTCAATTGGCAGCGGTACAATACAGTCCTGCAATTATAGCGAATTACACTTACGATTTGGTAAAGGAGTTTAATTCATTCTATCAGAATGTATCTATTTTAGGAGCAGACAATTTAAACGAAAAAATATTTAGAGTACAGTTAGCTCAAGCTGTTTCTACAACTATAAAAAATGCATTTAGTTTATTAGGAATTCAAGTTCCAGAACGTATGTAATATTTACAACCAACAGCATTAAAAAGATATGAGAGTAAAATTAAGATCTATTGTAGAAGATAATACGAGCAGAAGCGGAAAGCTTTTTGATTATCTTATACAAGTTTTAATCTTACTCTCACTTATTGCGTTTTCTGTAGAAACGTTACCTAATATTTCTACTATCGTAAAATTTTATTTAGATCTTTTTGAGACCTTTTGTGTGGTTATCTTTTCTATAGAATATCTAATACGTGTGTATGTTGCGAAAAAACCTTTAAAGTATATTTTTAGTTTTTATGGCATCATCGATTTATTAGCTATTTTACCATTCTATTTAAGAGGAACTTTAGATTTTAGAGCGTTACGAGCATTCCGAGTCTTCAGAATATTTAGAGCTTTAAAACTTATTCGTTATAATAAAGCGTTGCATCGGTTTCACTTGGCTGCAAAATTAGTAAAAGAAGAAATTGTTTTGTTTTTAATTGTTACGGCCATATTTGTATTTATAGCATCTGCTGGTATTTATTATTTTGAAAATGATGCACAACCCGAAGTTTTTGCTTCTATCTTTCATAGTGCTTGGTGGGCAGTCGTTACACTTACAACAGTAGGTTACGGAGATGTATACCCTATTACTACCGGTGGTAAAATTTTTACATTTTGCATCTTAATAATTGGAGTAGGGATTGTTACTATTCCTGCCGGATTAGTGGCAACATCGCTATCTAAAGCACGTGAAATTGAAGAGAAAGAAAATGAAACGCTTAGTTAATTTATAACGCAAGCGTGGTAATAGACATAAATTAACAACATGCTAACACTTTAGTATGTGTGTAATACTTATTTTTAACGATTGTATGCCTAACAAAAACACATATCATAACAGTACGTTATTCAAGATTTTTAGTCTTGGATTACTGTTGTTATTGTCTCCTTGTTCAGTTAGGAACAGTCTGCAATCTGTTTTGCAGTTAGAGCAAACAGAGGTTAGTAGTAAAAGTAAAGTGGCTCAACTAAATGGTAGTTGTGTTGCACTTGAGGTTTCAAAAGTTACTGTATCAACTTCTAGTAAATCTTACAGTAAGATTGCCCAATTATTACCTTTAAGCTCTAAGTATATTGGGTTAGCTTCTGTTTTAGTTTCAGGGAATCCTGTAACACTTCAGTTTGAAAATCAAATTGTAACTCCTTTAAAGGTCCCGCTTTATATTTTGTATAAAAATAAGAAAGATGCCATTTTAGCGTAATAGTTAATACGTTAAAATAGATTTTTTATTATACAAAATATACATTCATGAATACAAAAATATCACAGTCATATACTATGGCTGGAATGTTCACACTCAGCTTACGTTTAGTTGTGGGGTGGACTTATTTTTCTGCCTTTTGGCGTAGATTAATATTAGCTAATAAATTAGATCCGGAAACTGCTGGTTATATCGGAGAGAAATTCAATCATTTTTTACCCAATGCTTTAGGCATAAAACCTATAATTCTTCATTTAGTAGAAAATCCAGATTCACTTTGGTGGGCAATGGTGACATTTACTATTATTGAAGGTATTGTTGGTCTATTTATTATGTTCGGTTTATTTACACGGTTAATGAGTATTGGTGTGTTTGGATTAGCAATGGGAATTCTATTGGGTTCGGGCTGGATTGGAACGACCTGTTTAGACGAATGGCAAATTGGCGTGTTAGGAATTGCGACTGGATTTACGTTATTTTTAACGGGTAGCGGACGCTATTCATTAGATTATTACTTTCAGAAAAAAGGGTTTAAAATAACAACATCAAAGTTTTTTAGATGGTTTGGATCTGGACCACTTCCTTTAGCTAATAGTGTGCTCTCTAGAGTTACTTTAATAGGTGCCATCGGAATTTTAGGTTTAACTTTATATACTAATCAGTATTTTCACGGCGGACTTTGGGGCACTTTACATAATAAATCTGTGAAGCCAATTGTTGAAGTTTCAGAGGCTAATATTCAAGATGGAGTGCTTAATTTAGAAGTGTTTAGAGTTGAAGGTGTTGACGTTTATGGTTCCTTTTTAATAGGTATTGATGTGCTAGATGAAACAAATACATCGGTTTTATCTTTATCAGGAGTAGAATTATCTCAGTTTACTCCAGAAATGATTACTAATGCTTACATCGCTAAAGTAAAACCAGGTGCGCACAGTTTAGTCATTCCTTTAGGTGCAAGAGCTCATCTAAGAATAGCAGATTCACGTTTACAGACTTTGGACAAATCTACTTATACTTTACAATTAACAGATATAAGTGGCATAACTTGGAAAGCTCCCATAATTTTAAAATAAGATTTTAGTTTTAATTAGGGACATAAAAAAAACGTGTTAGACAGAATCTAACACGTTTTTTGATTAATATATTATCATAGAAATTAATCTAATTCCCAACCTAATGTTGTCTGAAACACATAATCTACTTCAGATGCACCTTCAATAGGTTTACTATCAAAGTTGTGTGTTAATCCTAGTTTTACAAAGAAATCTAAAGGTAAATCATATTTTAAATTTAAGTTTAAATCTGTTCTCACACGATCACTTTCTGTTAAACTCGGATATACCACAAAGTTTGAATATAAGCTAATATCATCAAAATCAAACATGTTCAATTCTAAAGATAAAAAGGCCTCTAAACTGTTTTTAGTATCGATAGAAGCATCTGTATAATTTTCATTTGTCCAAGCTAAACCTGTACCGGTTGCAAAATATACGCGATTAGAGTGTATAATGTATTTACCAATACCACCTTGTGTTGAAGATCTAAGTTTTAATAATTGTTCATCGTTAGAAAGGAACGTTGCATTTGCTAAAGCAAACCAATCGTGTCTCATAAAGTATTTGGCTCCAATATTGGCATCTGTACGTTTGGTTTCTTCTACATCGTCTTGGTTGCTTCTTACAGAATTGAAACCTGCAGAAAAGCCCCATTTATCGGCTGTATACCCTATGTTACTTAATACCGAAAACTGAGTTAAATTATTGGTTTTTGCAAAGTTAAAACCAATGGATAAACTGGCATCTAGACGCGAGATAAAACTGTTTTCTATGGCTTTAACGTAAACAACGTCTGTTATTTTAGTTTCTATGACTTCTGTGCCTTGAGTTAAGACAATCATGTTAGAATCTCCTGTTTTTGTTTGTAGTTTACTATTTACACGACGCCCATTAGATAAAGACATTAAATAAGTCTGATCACTACTTACATAAATAACATCTTTCCATTTAATCTGGAAGTCACTATCACTATAGTCGGTTTCTATAGTAAGTACACCTTTGTTCATTTCTTTAATGTCACCTATAAGTTTGTCTTTATTTTTAAGGACTAAGGTGTCATTTTGAGCTTTAACTTGTGTGTTGCAAAAAACTGCTAATGATAAGTAAAACATGAAGGTATACCATTTTGGTATCTTAAATTGTTCTAACATAATGTGGTTGATTTATTGATTTTTGGCGAAGATAGTGAACTTTATTAAAAATAAAATAAGAACCCTCATGATCTAAATCGAATCTGACTAGATTATGAGGGTTAAAAAATTTTAATACAAGTAAGTTTTCTTTAATGCACAGCGCTTAAATCTACTTTTCCTGCTCCTTTTTTAATGAGTAGTACAAATGGTACACATAGTAAAAATAGAATCCCTAAATATAAAAATATGTCCATATAAGAGAGCACGACAGCTTGTTTTGTTACAGATAAATCTAACAATTCGTAGGCTTTACTTAACGATTCGTTTACAGAGAATCCTTTGCCCATAAACATGTATTGTAAATTCTGTATGCGTTGTTGAACATTAAAATGTGTAGGATCTAAATTAGAGATTAAATCTACGCGATGTTGTTGTCCCCAACGTGAAATCATAGTCGTAATAATTGCTATTCCAAAAGAACCCCCTAATTGTCTTGTCATTCCTGTAAAGGCAGCACCATCTCCGATATCTTTTCCTATTAAAGTTGAAAGCGATAAAGTGGTAATAGGTACAAATAGTAATCCTAAACCAACACCTCTAACTACAAGTGGCCAAAAGAAATGTTCAACTCCAGTGTCTGGTGTCATTTCTAAATACATCCATAAACTGTAAATAAAGAATACAGAGAATCCTGCGGTTACCAAATATTTTTGAGGTACACCTTTCTGAATTAACTTACCAATTATAGGCATCATAATACCTGTTGTAATTGAACTAGGTATCAATAATAATCCGGCATCTGTAGCTGTAAATCCTAAAACAGATTGCGTGTAAATAGGAATAATAAAAGTAGACCCGTACAATCCAAAACCTAAAATAAAGGTCATTATAGTTCCTACGCGTAAATTACTGTCTTTTAATACGCGCAGATTTACTATAGGGTTGTCGTAAACTAATTCTCTCCATATAAAGAGAATCAAGCCAAAAAATGAAGCAACGCTTAAGGTGATAATTAATGAATTATCAAACCAATCGTCTTGCTGGCCATGTTCTAATACAAATTGCAACGAACCTATAAATGTTGCTAAAAATACGATGCCCCACCAATCTACCTGACTTGCTTTGAGTTTCTCGCCGTATTTAGGACTCTTAACATACATAATAGTTAAGAACGTAGCGATGATACCTAAGGGAATATTTATGTAAAAAATATAAGGCCAAGAATAATTATCTACAATATAACCACCAAGAGGAGGACCAAGCGTTGGCCCTACAATTACACCCATACCATAAATAGCCTGAGCCATTCCTCGTTTTGCCATAGGGTAACTTTCTGTGATTATCGTTTGTGCAGTCACTAATAAAGCACCTCCACCTAGACCTTGAATAAACCTAAAGGCTACAAGTTCCCAAATGTTAGTCGCATTACCACATAAGAAAGATGCTACCGTAAAGATAATTATGGAGGTTGCGAAATAATTTCGTCTTCCAAATTGTTTAGACAACCAACTAGTCATGGGTATGATAATAACATTTGCTATAGCATAGGCCGTAATTACCCAAGCAACATCTGTTAAGGTTGCACCCAAACTCCCTTTCATGTCGTTAAGTGCCACATTTACAATAGTTGTATCTACAATTTCAAGAAGCGCACATAACACTGCTGTTATGGTAATGATAACGCGTCTAAAACCGTATTCAACTAAACTGTTTTCGTCTTCTGTGTCTTGCATAATTTATTTTAAATGCACATCTATATTTACATTCATTCCAGAACGTAATTTTTTAAATTCTTCTGCGTCGTTATTGTCTGTAAAATCAATTTTTACAGGTAAACGTTGAATTGTTTTTACAAAGTTTCCTGTAGCATTATCTGGAGGCAATAGAGAGAATTTAGATCCCGTAGCAGGCGAAAAATTTGTTACAATACCTTCAAACTCGTAATCAGGATACGCATCTACAGTAATACTCACATGCTGCCCGATGTTCATTTTTTCTAATTGTGTTTCTTTAAAATTAGCAACAACCCATTTTTCTTGCGTATTAACAAGGTAGAATAAGGATTGTCCAGGCTGTACAAATTGTCCCGCTTGAATTTTAACACTAGCCAACTGTCCGTCTATAGGAGCAGTAACATAAGTGTAGTTTAAGTTTTGAAGTGCAGCACTTAATTGCGCTTCTGCTAATTGTATTTGTGCTTCTGCAACAGAAACTTGTTTTTTAGAAATTGTAGTTTGGTGAGATGCCGCACTACTTTGGCTAGCGCTTGCTTTTTTCTGACTCTGTAAAATTTCTAATTGTTTTTCAGCTTCTTGTTTTAATGCAGATGCTTGTTCGTACTGTTGTGCAGTAATAGAATGGTTTTTATATAAGTTCTCGTAACGTTTAAAATCATTTTCTGCACGCCATAATTTAATTTTAGCAGTTTCTATGGTTAGACTTGCAGAGTTTGTTTGGGCATTAGCTGCACTAGAATTTGCTGCAAAAGATCCGATGCTAGCTTCAGAAACGGCTAATCCGCTTTGTGCTGCTGCTACATTAGCTTCAGCTTGTTTTAACTGAATCATATAATCTGTATTGTCTATAATTAAGAGCGTGTCTCCTTTTTTAACTCTGGCATTATCCTCCACTAAAACCGTGTTTACATAACCTGCAACATGAGGAATAATAGGAGTCATATTTGCTTCTATTTGTGCATCATCTGTTTCTTCATGAGCTAAAGAGTGCATAAATTTATATCCGCCGTAAATAATTCCGATAATAAGTATGACAGAAATTATGATTACGAATTTTTTATTTGTTTTTTGTTTTTGTTCCTGTTCCATTTTATTTTTTGTTACTAGTTGTTTATTAGTGTGGTTAATTGTCCTTGTGCAGTTAAAAGTTCATAATACTTTTGAGAGATATCTGCTTTAGCAAAGGCTAAATTAATTTTTGCTTGTAGTTGTTCTAAATCGGCTTCTAGCGTGTCGTTAGTATCGGCAAGCCCATTATCAAATTTATCTTTTACAATGCGATAATTTTCTATGGCTTGTTCTTCAGATTTCGCATACAGATTTAATTTTTTCAGTGCTAATTGATACTCCTGACTTGCATTTTCTATTTCAACTTTAATAGCATCTGTAGCCTTGTCTATAGTGTATTTTAGTTCGTCTGCTTTGCTTTTTGCAACAGCAACTTCACTTTTATTTTTAAAAATCTCAGAGAAATTGTAAGACAATCCCACACCAATATTCATGGCATTTGTTAATGTAAAAGCGTTTGGCACATCTACAGCCATATATCCTCCAACAATACCTATAGACGGATAATAATTACCTTTTGCAATTTTAATCTGATTTTCTGTTGCCCGTTCTTGTGCTTTTAGAGCTTCAAGGTCGTTTCTGTAGAAAGTATCCGTTTCAATTGTAGCCGGAGCAATTCCAAAATTTTCAGAAATGGTTTCAATTTTAGTATCTTCTGGTAGTTTTAGTAGACTAACTAAGCGGTAATTCAATATGTTTTTAGTCTTCTTTGCATTTTCTAAAGAAATTTGAACTTGTGATTCTTGAAGCTGAGCTTTCAATAAATCGTTACGTGCGAGAAGTCCGTTTTGTTCCATGTTAGTAAAATCTGTAACACGCTGTTTAGCGCTTACCAGATTATCTTCAAACATTGTAATAGACTGTTCTGCTTTATACAGACTGATGTATAAATTTATAGTTTCCAGAGCCAGTTTTTCGTCGTTATTTTTAGCCTTGTACGTTGTGGCTTCAAGTATGTTTTTACTAGCTTCAATGGTGTTTTTAATTTTGAAACCAGAAAAGATAGGCATCGAAATATCTAAGTTTCCCATTAAAAATTGATTTACATCTGGAATGGTCGAACTTTCGGCATCTTCTCCGCTTAATAAGTCTGAAGAAAAATCGACATGTGTTAAGTAACGGTATTGTCCGCCAGCAGTAACATCTGGATATTGCAGTGTCTTAGCAACTTGTACTTCATGAGTTGAGGTTGTGACTTGTGCTTGATTTATTTTAGATTCATCACTCTGCTCTAATGCCAAATGCACAGCATCTGGAATTGAAAGTGGTTTAGTCTGTTGTGCGTTACTTTGTAGGTTGCAAAATAACACTAGCGATAAGAAGGCTATTAGTTTACTCTTCATAAGTTAATAAAGCTTTAATGGTTTGTTTAATGTGTTGAGTTAATTGATTATGTACATAATGTTCGATCTCTGATTCGTTCGAAATATCTAAAAGGTTTTGGTAGAAATTCTTGTTATAATAAAAATGAAAATAGGTTCCTAATATGGTAGGGATAATCATTTGAACATTAATGTTTTTACTAAACTCGCTTTGTTCCTGACCGTTTTTAACGAAGTTCGCTACGATATTAAAATTCTCTTTTTTGTAATTTTCGTAAGCCTCAAAGTTGATTTCTCTAAACGGATTAGAATATTCAAAACTTACAATTTTGTGAGTGCGTCTGTTTTGGTGAATACGTTTAACCATCATCTCTATAAACGCATCTATTTTTTCAAGATATGTGCCTTTGTCTGAGACTATAGAATCAAACTCAGATCCAAAATCTGAAATTCTATATATTAAAAGTGCTTCTAATAACTTCTTTTTAGATCCAAAGTAATAGGAAATCATGGCGATATTGATTCCTGCTTTTTTAGAAATTTGCCTGATTGTAGTACCATCAAATCCATTATCGGCAAATAATTTTTCTGCCGTTAGTAGAATTTGGATTTTCTTTTCATTTAACTTCATAACTCCATCTTGTAATAAAACGGGTACAAAGTTAAACAAGTGTTTAAATTAAACAGTTGTTTAATTGTTAAAAATTGACACAAAAAAAGCATCATATAATAATTTATATGATGCTTTAATATGTTGAGTAGATTTATGGATTATTTTTTTCGTAATTCAAAAATATCCTTTCGTCTGTCTCTTAGGTTTTTAACGCTGCCAAATTGATTTAGATTTCTAAGCAGATCGATATCGACGTCTGCTATTAAAATCATTTCGGTGTTTGGCGTGGCTTCTGCTTTTATTCCGTTTGCCGGAAAAGCGAAATCGCAAGGTGTAAATACCATAGATTGTGCGAACTGAATATCCATGTTGTGTACTTTCGGTAAGTTTCCAACGCTTCCTGCGATAGCTACATAACATTCATTTTCAATAGCTCGAGCCTGTGCGCAATGTCTTACACGAGAATATCCGTTTTGAGTATCGGTTAAAAATGGGACGAATAAAATATCCATACCTTGATCGGCTAATAATCTGCTTAATTCAGGGAACTCAGAATCGTAACAAATTAAAATACCAATTTTTCCACAATCTGTATCGAACGCTTCAAGCTTGTAACCACCTTCCATACCCCAAACTTTGGCTTCGTCTGGTGTAACATGAAGTTTTTCATAGCGTTCGGTAGTTCCATCTCTTCGGCATAAATACCCAACATTATACAAGCGGTTATCTTCTGCGATTTCAGGCATACTCCCTGTAATAATATTGATGTTATAAGAAATAGCTAATTTAGAAAAGCGCAATACAATTTCCGCCGTATGTTCAGCTAAATTTCTAATAGCATCGGGTTCCGATAAATGGTTATCGTCTGCCATTAATGGCGCATTAAAAAATTCAGGAAATAATGCAAAATCGCTTCGGTATCCAGAAACGGCATCAACAAAATATTCTGCTTGTTGCATCAATTCATCTAAGTCGTTATATGGACGCATTTGCCACTGAATTAATCCTAAACGCACAATTTTTTTAGTTGTTGCAGCTTTAGTCTCTTTCTTTTCGTAATAAATGTTATCCCATTCTAAAAGCACGGCGTAATCTTCCGAATTACTATCACCTTCAAGGTAGTTCTTCAATACACGAGTAGGATGAAAATCATTAGAAATTTGAAAGTTTAAAACAGGATCATGAATCTCTTTACGCTTCACCTTATCTATATATTCTTTAGGTGAAAGTTCGCTAGAAAATTTATGGTAGTTAGGAATACGACCTCCAAAAGCTAAACCTCTTAAATTAAGGCGTTCACATAGTTCTTTACGGTAATCATAAAGACGTCTACCTAAACGTAAACCTCTAAATTCTGGTTTTATAAACACATCTACACCATAAATAACATCTCCGTTTTTATTGTGTGTACTAAACGTATAATTCCCGGTAATATCCTTGTAGGTGTGTGCATTGTCAAATTGACTATAATCTACAATTATAGACAGGGCGCAACCCGCAATTTGGTTGTTTATTTTTATAACAACTTGCCCTTCCGGAAATTGTTTTATTAAAGTTTCTATTTGGTGTTCTCTCCAATAGGAATCGGGCATGCTACTGTACGACTCAATCATTGCGGCTTTAAGTTCTTGATAATCATCTAGACTTAAATACGCTAATTCAATATTTTCAATATCTTCCATGAAAATCTGTTAACTAGTATTTTAGGAGCGAAATGTACAAATTAATTAATCAGCTTTTTAAAATAAATTGAGGTGCTAGCGTAATTTTTTTAAGCCTTCATAAACCACGATACTTACAGCATTTGCAAGGTTTAAACTGCGGATATGTTCACTAAAAAGCGGGATTTTAAAAAGCGAGTCTTTATAATCTTCAAGAAGTTGTTTAGGTAAGCCCACAGATTCCTTACCGAAGATGAGAAACATATCGTCTTCAAAATCGATATCCCAATGACTTTTCTCGCCATGACTCGATAAAAATGCCATTTTTTTATCAGCATTTATTTGGAAGAACTCACTTATAGAATTGTAATAGGTAATATTTAAATGTTGCCAATAATCTAAACCCGCACGTTTTAAACGTTTATCGTCTATTTCGAATCCGAAAGGTTTTACTAAATGTAAATGTGAGCCGGAGGCCAAACTTAACCGACCAATGTTTCCTGTATTGTTAGGTATTTCAGGTTCAAAAAGGACAATGTTTAAAGGCATATTATATGTGGTGTTAAAGCATAAAAAAGACTTTCCTGCTGTAGAAAAGTCTTTATATGTATGATAAATTATTTCTTTGTTTGTTGTTCTTTTATCGTTTGTTTATCGATATCGAACGTATTGGTATCCTGATTGGTGTTTGCCGTAGGATTTGTTGGTGTTGATTGTTCTTCTTTAGTTGTAAATTTCTTTTTGTCTTTAATAATTCCCATAGTTTCTCTTTTTTATTGATTCAATCGTAAGATAAAGAATCAAGTGTATTTTGGGTGTCAAAATTCTACTAAACCTTTGTTAAGAACTGTTAAACGAGTGTGTTAGGGTTTTATTTTAGAGGTAAATTCACCAATGTTTTTAATCCCATTTTCGGTAATATATTTAATAAAAGCACTTCCTATAATCGCACCTTTTGTATAGGCTGTGGCCTGATTAAAAGTTTCCTCGTTATTAATTCCGAAACCGATAATTTGTGGTGTCTTCAGGTTCATATCAGCAATACGTTTAAAGTATTTTGTCTGTTCGTCTCCAAACCCTGACTGACTTCCAGTTACGCTAGCGCTACTTACCATATAAATAAATCCGTTAGACATATCGTCTATAAAGGCAATACGCTCATCTGAAGTTTGTGGTGTAATTAAAAACACATTCACAAGACCATATTTTTCGAAAGTCTCTTTATAATGGGCTTTATATTCATCTACAGGTAAATCAGGAATAATTAAACCGTCGATACCAATCTCTTGACATTTTTTACAGAACGCGTCTACACCGTATTGTAGCATCGGGTTAAAATATCCCATAATGACTAATGGAATAGACACGGTTTTACGGATGTCTTTTAATTGCTCGAATAATTTTGCTGTGGTCATTCCGTTTTTTAAAGCTTGTGTAGAACTTGCTTGTATGGTAGGACCATCGGCTAAGGGATCACTAAAAGGTAATCCGATTTCTATCATATCTACACCATTTTTTTCAAGGTCTTCAATGATGCTTACCGTATCGTTTAAGCTAGGATATCCAGCGGTAAAATATATAGACAGTAATTTTTTGTCTTCTTGGAGTTTTTGATTTATTCTGTTCATTTTAAATGAAGAGTTTATATTCCCTCGCAGGAGGGAATCTTTTAATTTTTATATGTATTCTGAAAGATCTTTCCAATCTGGATTCAATCCTTTAATTAAATTTATTTTCCATTTTCGATTCCACTTTTTTAATTGCCGCTCTCTTTTAATGGCGTTATTTATATATTTCGTAGTTTCAAAATAGACTAACTTATGTACATTATATCTTCCTGTAAAGGTTTTTATACTGTTGTTTTTATGTTGAATTAATCTTACTTTCAATTGTTTTGTACGACCTATATATAGAACGGTATGGTTTTTATTGGTTAATATGTAAACGTAATAAACATCCATAAAAAGATTGATAAGATTTCCGCCTTCTCGGAAATGGAAAAACATCTATATTTTAAAATAATCGATATAATTCTGTAAATCTTTATCACCTCGACCAGATAAACTCAACACCACGACTTCATCAGGGTTGAATTTTCTATTCTTGAATACGGCTAAAGCATGAGAACTTTCAATAGCAGGAATAATACCTTCTAGTTTACATAATTCCATACCCGCGTTCATGGCCTCATCATCTGTAATCGAAATAAATTCTGCACGACCAGAAGCAAATAAATTCGCATGCATTGGTCCTACACCAGGGTAATCTAATCCAGCTGAGATAGAATACGGCTCTGTAATTTGTCCGTCGTCTGTTTGCATTAATAAGGTTTTACTACCGTGAATAATACCTTCTCTTCCTAATGCTGAGGTTGCTGCACTTTCTCCAGTATCTATACCTAAACCAGCCGCTTCAACCGCGATTAAGTTTACATCTGTTTCATCTAAATACTGATAAAAAGCACCGGCTGCATTACTACCACCACCCACACATGCAATAACGTGGTCTGGTTTAGTGCGACCTTCTTTTTCCTGTAATTGCCATTCCATTTCTTGAGACACTACAGATTGAAAACGCGCCACCATATCCGGATAAGGATGCGGTCCAACCACACTTCCTATAATGTAATGTGTATCTACCGGATTGTTAATCCAATCGCGAATGGCTTCGTTAGTCGCGTCTTTTAGCGTACGACTTCCAGATAAGGCTGGAATTACAGTTGCTCCAAGCATTTTCATTCGTGCTACATTTGGAGCCTGTCTAGCGATGTCTATTTCACCCATATACACAATACAATCTAAGCCCATAAGTGCACAAACTGTGGCAGTTGCCACACCATGTTGACCTGCTCCGGTTTCCGCGATAATACGCTTTTTACCTAAACGCTGTGCCATTAAAATCTGACCGATAGTATTGTTGATTTTATGTGCTCCTGTATGATTTAAATCTTCACGTTTAAGATAGATTTTAGTGTTGTATTTTTCGCTTAATCGTTTGGCGAAATATAAGGGAGATGGTCGCCCAACATAATCTTTTAATAACTGGTCGAACTCTTCTTTAAACGAAGGTTCTGCCATAATTTTTAAATAGTTTTGGCGTAACTCTTCAACATTAGGATATAACATTTCCGGGATGTATGCACCGCCGAATTCGCCATAATAACCTTGCTCATTTACATTGTAACTCATTGTATGTTGTTTTGTAGCTAAGTTGCTAAATAATTGCTTTTTAAATTGTTTTACACGTTCGAAATCTTTTAAACCTGGTTTGATTTCAAATTTACTATTTACATCAATGGCATAACAGTATTTTGATGCTTTACTTTTTGAAAATTCTAAAACGGCTTCTATTTCAGAATCTCCAATACCTCCACTTAAAAAATAAGGTTTTGTTGAAGGATAATCTTCAAGAATATTCCAATTGAAGGTATATCCATTTCCGCCAGGTAATTTACCTTTAGTATCGAAAAGAAAATAATCGCATGTGTCTTCAAATGGTTTTAAAACTTCAAAATTGAATTCATCTTTGATAGAAAATACTTTAATGATTTCAATCTCTGGAAGCTCTTGCTTGATGACTTTGCAATAGGCAACCGATTCGTCTCCATGAAGTTGAACAGCCTTCAAATTGTTTGCCAAAACGGTTTTAATTACTGTCTCTGTTGTGGCATTAACAAATACTCCAACTTTTTTAATGCGTTCTGAAATATTTGGAATTTCCGTATGTATACAACGTGCCGATTTATCGTAGAAAATGAATCCCAAATAATCAGGTTGTAAACTCCCAATTTCTGAAATGTTTTCGGGGAATTTCATACCACAAACTTTTAGTTTCATACCTATAGGTTTAAAGCCTTTATAAATTCGGTTGCACTTGCTCCGGCATTGTCGGTTTTCATGAAGTTTTCACCAATTAAAAACCCTTTGTAACCGTAAGGTTGTAATTCTCTTATGGCCTCAATGCTACTGATACCGCTTTCAGATACTTTTACAAAATCGTCAGGAATTAATGTGCTTAATGCTTTACTGATGTCTAGAGAAACTTCAAACGTTTTTAAATTTCTGTTGTTTACACCTAACATATCTAAACTTGGCATAAGTGATTTATGCAGTTCTTCTTCGTTATGTACTTCTAAAAGCACATCTAAATTCAAGCTTTTTGCTAATTTTGAAAAGGTTTTGATTTCTTCCCGAGTTAGTATTGCGGCGATTAATAATATAACATCTGCTCCGTACGCTTTCGCTTCAATAATTTGGTAGGTGTCTATTATAAATTCTTTGCGGAGTAATGGCAAATTACAACTCGCACGAGCGGTAAGTAAATCGTCTAGGCTTCCTCCAAAATATTTACCATCGGTTAAAACAGACATGCCGCAAACACCAGCATCTTCGTAGCCTTTTGCCACATCAAACACATTTAGATTGTGATTGATTACAGATTTAGATGGCGAACGACGTTTATGTTCAGCAATTATACCGCTAGTACTCGCTTTTAAGGCTGAAGCTAAAGAATTGGTCTCTTTTGAAAAGAGTATAGACTGCTCTAATTGTTTTACCGGAATTAATGTTTTCCTTAAAGCTACCTCTGTGCGTTTATCTGCTACAATTTTATCTAAAATATTCATGCTGTTATGCGCTTAAATCTACTAAAATTTGAAATCGTTTTAAAGCTTCTCCTGAATGTAAAGATTCTTGAGCAGCAGCAAAACTATCGGTTAAAGAAGTGTTGTTTACTGTTTTTATGGCCATGGCAGCATTTGCGCAAACGGCGTTGTTTTGTGCTGCTGTACCTTGTCCTTGTAAAATATTTACAAAAATATCTGCAGCGTCTTTAATCGTATCACCTCCAAAAATATCAGATTGCTTAATCATTTGCACTCCAAAATCTTCTGGGGATAACATGGTTTCAGAATGATTAGAAATCACTTTGGTATCACTGGTTAATGAAATTTCATCATATCCATCTAAAGCATGAAGAATTGTAAAATTCTTGTCTGTATTCTGATATAGGTATCCGTATAATCGTGCCAATTCTAAGTTGAACACGCCAACTAATTGATTCTTTGGAAATGCAGGATTTACCATGGGACCAAGCATATTAAAGAATGTTTTAACACCTAATTCTCTACGAATAGGCGCTACGTTTTTCATAGCTGGGTGAAACAAAGGGGCGTGTAACACACAAATTCCTGCTTTGTCTAAGCACTTTTCTAAGAAGCCTGCATCGTTAGTAAATTTTATTCCTAAATGCTCCATAACGTTACTTGAACCAGAAATAGAAGAGACGCCGTAATTACCGTGTTTGGTAACGTGTACACCTGCTCCAGCTGTAATAAATGAAGCTAAAGTTGAGATGTTAAAGGTGTTTTTTCCATCGCCTCCGGTACCACATAAATCAATGGTATTATACCCTGACAAATCTACTGCTAAGCATAATTCTAAAAGCGCATCTCTAAAGCCTTCAAGTTCGTCTGTGGTGATGCTACGCATCATATATACCGTTAAAAATGAAGCAATCTGACTCTGATTATAATCACCTTTAGAGATATTTACCAATACACGTTTTGCTTCTTCTTTAGAGATGTGTTCGTGATTAATAAGTCTGTTAAGTATTTGTTTCATGATTAACTATTTATCCAGTTTTTAAGCATTTGTTTTCCGTTAGGTGTTAACACCGATTCCGGGTGATATTGTACGCCACGGACATCGAATATACGATGACGTAACGACATAATCTGTCCGTTCTCATCGAAAGACGTGGCTTCTAATACGTCTGGTAATGCGTTTGAAACGACCCAAGAATGATAGCGACCAACAGGGAATGTTTTATCGAATCCGTCAAATAATTTTTCGTCGTCTACACTTAAAGTTACCTCAGTGGCTACACCGTGATATACATTGTCTAAATTTTCGATGGTTCCTCCAAAGACTTCAGCCATTGCTTGTTGTCCTAAACAGACGCCCAAAATACTTTTTGTAGGTGCGTAAGTTCTTATAATGTCTTTTAATAATCCCGCTTCATCAGGAATTCCAGGTCCAGGAGATAATACAATTTTATCGAAAGCGTCAACCTCTTCTAAGGTTAGTTTATCATTTCGTTTTACAGTGACTTCGCATCCTAAATCTTCTAAATAGTGCACTAAATTGTATGTAAAACTATCGTAATTATCTATAACTAATATCTGTTTCATAGTGATTTCTTGTATTTGCACTATTAAATGTTTTTTGCTAAATCTATGGCTTTGGTTAAGGCACCAAGTTTGTTGTACACTTCTTGTAACTCATCTTCTGGTTTCGATTTTGAAACGATACCTGCACCTGCTTGCCAATGCAGTTTATGGTCTTTACTCAAGAAAGTTCTAATCATAATGGCATGATTAAAGTTTCCGTTAAAATCCATAAATCCGATTGCTCCTCCATAAAACTCACGACTTGTTTTTTCATACTTTTCAATAAGTTGCATGGCTTTGTGTTTAGGCGCACCACTCAAGGTTCCGGCAGGGAAGGTATCTGCAACGACTTGCATGGTAATGGTATCTGCGTGTTTTTTACCAACTACTTTACTTACTAAGTGAATGACGTGCGAGAAGAATTGTACTTCGCGATAGGTTTCTACAGTGACTTGGCTTCCGTGTCGACTTAAATCGTTTCGGGCTAAATCTACAAGCATAACATGTTCTGCATTTTCCTTATCGTCTTTGGCTAGTTTTTTAGCAAGTTCCGCATCTTTCTCATCATTACCAGTACGTTTAAACGTACCTGCTATAGGATGAATTTCTGCATTTCCGTCCTGAACAACTAATTGGGCTTCAGGAGAACTTCCAAAGATTTTAAAGGTGCCGTAATCAAAATAGAATAGGTAAGGGGATGGGTTAATACTTCTTAAGGCACGATAAACATTAAATTCGTCGCCCTTAAATTCTTGAGAGAACTTTTTAGAAAGTACCAATTGAAACACATCGCCACGTGCACAATGTTGCTTGGCTAAAACCACATTCTTTTTATATTCCTCGTCTGTTAAGTTTGAAGTTATTTCCTCTTCCGGTGAGAATTGGTAGGTTGCAAATTGATTTGACTTTATAAGCTGATTTATATCATCTATATTATTCTCGGCATCGTAACAGTGTGCGAAAATATAGGCTTCATTATTAAAATGATTAATAGCTATGATGTTTTGATATACTGCATAATAAATGTCTGGAATACCTAAAACGTCTTCTTTTTTCGTGATTTCTATATCTTCAAAATAACGTACACCATCATAACCTATATAACCAAAAATACCATTGTTTATAAATTTAAACGCTTCATTCTCATCCGCTTTAAAACGCTTGGTAAAGTTGTGAATTTCTTCGGTAACTATACTGCGGTCCTCTATTCTTTTAGTGAGTATGTCTCCATTAGGAAACTCTTGGGTAATTGTTTCGTTTTGGACTTTTATAGAGGCGATAGGATTACAACAAATGTAAGAGAAACTGTTGTTGTTAGCGTGGTAATCGCTACTTTCTAATAACAGGCTATTAGGAAAACGGTCTCTAATTTTTAAATACACACTAACCGGAGTAATAGTATCGGCAAGTATTTTTTTGTAATGTGTGGTGAGTTTAAATTGTTTCATTTTTTTGTAATAAAAAAGGCTTGTCGTGAATGACAAGCCTTGTTATTTTGAGTTTAAAATATACAATAGGTTTAGTTCACGAAGATTGATTTTCGAGAGCTCCACCACCAAGTAATATTTAAATTTGTATTCAATTCTTTAATTATTTGTTTCAAATATAGGAATGAAAATTTAGTTATCAAATTTTTTTTGATAAAATTATAAAAGAGAATTCCTATAGCTGAGCAAAGTATGCATCATACCACAGGAATTTATCCAATTACACATTGGAACTCACATTTGAATTAGTCATATTAAAATTTTAATGACACATTTAAGTCAAACTCGTTGTAAATGGCTTTGTCTTGTAAGTTATCAAAGAAGCTTGCCGATCCGTATTTAATGTCGTATTTCGTTCTGTCTATTTTTAAAGCAGCTGTTGCAGTATTTTTAGCAACATTCATTTTAAACGTTACCGGCTTAGTAATTCCTTTAATAGTTAAATCTCCAGTCACAGCATAATCTGAACCTAAAGCCTTTACTTTAGTGAATTTTAAAGTTGCTGTAGGGAATTTATCTGTTCCAAAAAAGTCGTCTGCTTTTAAGTGACCGTCTAGTTTTGTTTTATATTCCCCTTCAAGATCAGTCGTATTTATAGATGTCATATCCATAGTGAATGCACCTCCAGTTAAAGTTGCTCCATCAAATTCTAGAGATCCTTCTTTAAGAGTAATTGTACCGTCGTGTTGCCCAGTAACTTTGTGACCAGTCCAGTTTACCTGACTTTCCTTTACGTTTACTTGTTTGTCCTTTAAGGTAGTGAAAGATGCAAAAGCGATAGTTACCACTAATACGATTGCCATTTTAAAATTGTTTTTCATGTTTTGAATTTAGTTTGATATTAATGTTGATTTATATTACTGAAAATAATGTGTTTTCAGGTTTTCTTACTTTTTTATAGTGTTGTGTGTCGTCGTCTTCGGCTCTATAGCCCAGGGTAACAACTACGGCTGCATTTAAGTTTTGTTGGTCTAAACCTAAAATAGAATTATAAGCAGGGCTGTCAAAACCTTCCATTGGGCAGGCATCTATTTCTAAAATAGCAGCTGCAGATAATAGATTACCTAAAGCGATGTAAACTTGCTTAGCAGTCCATATGTTTTTGGCCTCATTGGGTAATGCAATAACATTCGATTTCATCATGTTAGAATAGCTCTCAAGATTTTCTTTTGTTACACCACGAGTTTCACTCACATTCATGATATAATCATCTACAAGAGTATCGTCGGCATCGATAATGTTTGCTAAAACAAACATATGTGAAGCTTCTGTAATTTGTGGCTGATTCCAAGATGCTACTTTTAGCGATTCACGGGTTTTTTCATCTTCAATTATAAGTACTTTGTAGGGCTGTAACCCATAAGAAGAAGCCGATAACTTAATAGCTTCTTTTAACGTGTTTAGATCTTGCGTAGAAATTTTCTTGGTCGCATCAAATTTCTTAGTGGCATAACGCCAGTTTAATTGTTTAATATAGGTATTCATAACTTTATTGTTGTGTTTACATTATTTGTATATACAAGTGTTAGTGTTTTAAAAAAATTACTTTCTTAGTTTTGTTAATAATTCATTGAGTTGTACTAATTCAGTTTCTGTTAAATTAGAGGTCAGATCAGCTTCTGCCTGTTCTATAATAGGGTCTAGTTGTTTTAAGAGTTTAAGACCGTCTTGGGTGATAAAAATTTCAACTTTCCTTCTGTTCTTTTCACAAGTAAAGCGTTCTACTAATCCTTTTAAAATAAGTTTATCCACTAGTCTAGTGGTATTACTCATTTTATTTATCATTCGATTTTGAATGTCCTGTAAATTCGCAGGAATCCCTTTTTTACCTCTTAATATACGTAGTACATTAAATTGTTCCGAAGAGATATCAAAATTTTTTAATATAGATCCTGTAACATCCTTCATCCAAATATTTGAATAGGCAATATTTAAAACAGTTTTCTTTCTCAGCGGAATTGGGCTACTAGATTTTATAATGTCTTCTAACTCTTTCATGTACAATAATTGTATATACAAATGTAGTTTATAATTTCAGTATTCATAATGTATTTTAGCAAATATTTTGTTAAAAAGAATAAGAAGGGTAACGGTGATGACTATTTTTAACACATGAAAAAGATAGTTGTATGGGCTCTGTTAGGTTGTTTTGCTTGTAAAAATGATGTTAAAAAGGAGACGGAATTAAAAGTAAACACACCTGAAATCACAGCAAAAACTACTGAAGACTATGCTGCACTTAAGGTGTATGATAATTTTGATTCACTAGAACCACTACTAAATATTAAAGATGATAAGGTACACGTTGTTAATTTCTGGGCAACATGGTGTGCACCTTGCGTAAAAGAGTTACCTCATTTTGAGAAATTGAGAACAGTATATGCCAAAAAAGGTGTAGATGTGCTTTTGGTAAGTTTAGATTTTCCGAATGCTTTCGAGACTAAACTAAAGCCTTTTATAGCAAATCAGAACATACAATCTTCTGTAGTTGTTTTAAACGATCCCGATTCTAATACTTGGATTCCTAAAATAGAGTCTTCTTGGTCAGGTTCTATTCCTGTAACAATTATTTATAAGAATAACATCCGTAAATTTTACGAGACACCTTTTACTTACGAAGCTTTAGAAAAAGAATTACACACTTTTTTAGAATAGATTTTAAATAATAATTTACTACATTTTCTTGATAAAGACCGTTAACACACAGTGTACTATTGTAGTGTTCTTTTTTTAGTTGAACTGTATTGTAATAGTTCAATCATAAAATAAAGCCGAAATTGTAAGACTTCGGTTTTTTTTTCGTTTATATATTAAAGATATTATAAATTTGTAATCAAAATATTTAAACAGTTATGGCAGATTTAACACAAGAAGAATGGGTAGAACAGTTGGCTAGCGATAGTAATGCTGTGATTTTAGACGTACGTACAGATGATGAAGTAGATCAAGGATTTATACCAAATTCTAAGCATATAGATTTTTATTTAGGTCAGGAATTTGTAAATCAGGTTGACGAATTAGACAAATCTAAAAATTATTATGTGTATTGTCGTTCTGGAGCAAGGAGCGGAAAAGCTTGCGAAATTATGGACCAATTAGGCATTGAGAATGCCTATAACTTATTAGGCGGATTTAATGATTGGGCTGGAGAAGTCGCAGAGAGGTAAACATTAGATGAAAAAAACATATATACTTTATTGCTTTGTAATTCTATTATTCTCGGCATGTAATTCTCATGAAACCGGTGTGATTGAAGTTGTTTCTGCAGAAGAAATGCAATCGCTTATTAGCTTAGATGATGTGCAATTGGTAGATCTTAGATCTCATGAAGATCGATTAAAACAAGGTTATATTGCCAATTCGCAACATGTAGATTATAGTTCTGCTACTTTCGATGAAGATATAAAGCACTTAGATAAAACTAAGCCTGTTGCATTATATTGCAATTCTGGAAAACGTAGCGCAGAATGTGCAGAGAAACTAAAAGCAGCTGGTTTTGTAAAGATTTTTGATTTACAAGGTGGTGTCTCGGAATGGAAACATAAAGGAAATGATCTTATAGTAGAGTAAATTCTAAAATAAGACTAAAAGAAAAAAAGCAGCATTTAATAATGATTAAATGCTGCTTTTTTGTTGACTATTTTTAAAGATGTTTTATTTAGTATATGTAATGGAGTCTCCTTTTTTTAGTTGCCAAAGGTCTGCTAAACCTGCATTTATCTCCAAAACATACATAGCAGGTTCGTAAGAAAGTAAAGAGGTTTCATCCATAGGTTTTGCATTTTTAGAAATACTTACTACGGTTTGATTTTTTCCGATATAAATAAGATCTAAAGCAATTTGGGTGTTTTTCATGTAAAAGGCACGTGGCTCTTCTTTAGGAAACACAAACAACATACCACGGTTTTCTTCCATAGACGATCTATACATTAATCCTGTTTCTCTGTCGTAACCTGTATCGGCAATTTCTATATCTAATACTTTAATTATAGAATCTGTTTTCGCTTTATACAGAGTTAATTCGCCTTCCTTTTTAAATGTAATTTCTGTAGGTGTAACGCTTTCTTTTTTTTCTTCTTTACAAGCTAAAGTTAGGGTGGCTAAGCCTAATAAAATTATCGAAAAAATAAGTTTAGTTATTTTCATAAAATACGGTTTTAAGCTTTTTTAGAAGCTCCTTTATATACAAACATAAAGTAGAATCCAACAAGAATAAATGGTATACTTAACCATTGCCCTGTGTTTAATGCCCATGTTGCACGATCGTCTACTTGTGCTTCTTTTACAAATTCTACAAAGAATCTAATGGTCCATAATAAAACTAAAAACAAACCGAATAAAAATCCTGGATCATCTTTTTTAGTGGTTTTGTTATAAATGGCCCATAAAATGATAAACACAAAGACATAACATGCAGATTCGTATAGTTGTGCTGCATGTCTGTAAGGTACAGCATCTAATAAGTTTTGAAATTGCGGATTATTCGCTATAGCATTATAAGCTTCCTTCGGATTGTTAATACCTGTAAGTCTTACGGCTTCGCGTTTGCTATATTCTTCCTGAATAAAACGTACCCCTAAGCTAGAGTCTGTTATTTTTCCTATAATTTCTGAATTGATAAAGTT
The DNA here is from genome assembly GCF_001439665.1 of Formosa algae. Classification (GTDB taxonomy): domain Bacteria; phylum Bacteroidota; class Bacteroidia; order Flavobacteriales; family Flavobacteriaceae; genus Formosa; species Formosa algae. Next base: position 18,480 of record NZ_LMAK01000013.1, on the reverse strand, counting down.
TCCAATTCTAATAAATATAGCACCTAATGATACGGGAATTACAATACGATCTAATATCCACATTAACGATTTGTAATTGTATTTTTTTCGGTATAAATACATTCCTATAATAATACCTATTGCAGCGCCGTGACTTGCTAAACCTTGAAATCCAGTAAATTCTAATTCAGGTTTTGTGCGAATAGGTAGAAAGATACTTAGAAAATCTTGCTGAAATAATTCAGGCTGATAAAAGATTACATGGCCTAAACGTGCACCAATCATAGTCGCTAATACAGTATATATAAATAGTGGATCTAAATATTCTAGAGACACTTGTTCCTTTTGGTAGATACGTTTCATAACGTACCAGCCCAATAAAAAAGCTGTCACCCACATAAGGCTATAAAAATGAAGTTGGAAATCTCCAATAATTTCAATTCCTGATGTAGGATTCCAATCGAATTTTAAAAAGTGCATAGTGTTAAGTTTTCAATGCGTAAATATAAACATTTGCATTATGGTTTAAAAAAGAATAGTACGTTAAGCACTATTTTAAAAACATATTTTTTGGTAATAACTATGGGACAGGATCGTATCCGGAACCTCCCCAAGGATGACAACTAAAAATGCGCTTAATAGCTAACCATCCGCCTTTAATTAGTCCGTGTTTTATTAATGCTTCTTTGGTGTATTGAGAACACGTTGGATGATACCTACACGAGGCCGGAGTTAATGGCGATATTAGTGTTTGGTATATCTTGATTAAGAATAAAAAAGGAGCGATTAAAAAGCGTTTCATGAGTATATAAAAAACGGACAAGTGTAAATGCTTGTCCGTGTTATGTTTCTAATTGGTCGAAAATGTTGTGCCTTCTTTACCATCGTTTAGCTGTATGCCAACCGCAGCAAGTTCATCACGTATTTTATCAGATAAAGCAAAATCTTTATTTGCTCTGGCTTCTTGTCTTAATTTAATTAATAAATCGACTGCTCCTGTTAATTTGTCTTCTCCAGTTTCTGTTTGTGAACCATATACAAGTCCTAAAACATCAAATGTAAACGTGTGCATAGTCGCTTTTAATTCCTCTAAATCTGCTTCAGAAATAGTTACCTTTCCATCTTTAATTTGATTGATGAATTTAACAGCTTCAAATAAATTAGCAATTAAAATTGGCGAATTAAAGTCGTCGTTCATCGCATCATAACATTTCTGTTTCCATTCTGAAATGTTTATAGATGAAGATGCGCTTGCTTTTAAGGTGTCTAAATCTGATATGGCATCCATTAATCTATTAAATCCTTTTTCACTAGCTAATAATCCATTATTAGTAAAATCTAGAATAGAACGATAATGTGCTTGCAACATGAAAAAACGAGCCACACTAGCACTAAATGCTTGTGTAATATGTTCATTTTCTCCAGTAAATATTTGTTCAGGAAGGATAAAATTTCCTGTAGATTTCGCCATTTTTTTACCATTCATAATTAACATATTGGCATGCATCCAATAGTTAACAGGCGATTGATGATTACAAGCTTCGGCTTGTGCAATTTCACATTCGTGATGTGGGAATTTTAAATCCATTCCGCCTCCGTGAATATCAAAATGTTCGCCTAAATATTTTGTGCTCATGGCTGTACATTCTAAATGCCAACCTGGAAAACCGTCGCTCCAAGGCGAAGGCCAACGCATTATGTGTTGAGGTTCTGCCTTTTTCCAAAGTGCAAAATCTTGTGGGTTTTTCTTATCTGTTTGGCCATCTAAAACACGTGTATTGTGAATTAAATCTTCAACGTTTCGTTTGCTTAATTTACCATAATTATTGGTTTCGTTAAACTTTAAGACATCGAAGTACACAGAACCGTTTATTTCGTAACCAAACCCATTATCGATAATCGTTTTTATTAATTCGATTTGTTCAATAATATGTCCCGTCGCAGTAGGCTCTATACTTGGTGGTAAAAAATTGAATTTATGTAAAATATTATGAAAGTCTACCGTATAACGTTGTACCACTTCCATAGGTTCTATTTGTTCTAAACGTGCTTTTTTTGCAATTCTATCTTCACCTTCATCTGCATCGTTTTCTAAATGTCCTGCATCTGTAATGTTACGTACGTAGCGTACTTTATAACCCAAATGTTTTAAGTAACGAAAAATAGTATCAAAAGACATAAAGGTTCTTACATTTCCTAAATGTACATTGCTATAAACGGTCGGACCGCAGACATACATACCAACATAACCGTCGTTTATTGGTGTAAAAACTTCTTTTTGTCCAGTAAGTGAATTGTAAACTTTAATATGTTGTTGCTTGTATAGCTGAGGCATAATCGGGGTAATTTAAAATTGCGTCTCTAATTTTATGTACTCAATAAATTCTCTACGAGTATCTTTTTCTTTGAATTTTCCTCCAAATTCGGCAGTAACAGTGCTACTTTCAATATCTCTAATCCCTCTAGAGTTCACACATAAATGCTTGGCATCTATAATACATGCTACATCTTCGGTGCCTAAAACGGCTTGTAATTCTTTTACAATTTGAATGGTTAAGCGTTCTTGAACTTGTGGTCGTTTTGCATAAAAATCTACAATACGATTCATTTTAGAAAGGCCTACAACATTACCTTTAGAAATGTAAGCGACATGAGCTCTACCAACTATAGGTAATAAATGATGCTCGCAAGTAGAGTATACAGTTATGTTTTTTTCAACCAACATTTCGCCATATTTGTATTTATTGTCGAATGTTGAAGCCGTAGGTTTTTTATTAGGATTTAAGCCACCAAAAATTTCTTTTACAAACATTTTAGCCACACGGTTTGGTGTGCCTTTTAAGCTATCGTCGGTTAAATCCAAGCCTAATGTTTCCATAATATGGCGCACATCAGCTTTTATAGTTTCAATTTTTTGGTCGTCGGAAATGTCAAAAGCATCGGCACGCATTGGAGTATCTGTAGATGTTCCAACATGGTTATCGCCAATAGCGTCTAATTCTTCCATATTATTGTCAAATTTCATTTATGTAAAAAATAAAGCTGTTTTAATGCGCAAAGATAGGTAATTCCGTTTTCTTTAAGTTTGAATTGTGAAACAATTAATAATTGCACGATTTTGTAAAATAAGCAGGTCTGATTTATATTTAAAATCAGACCTGCTTATAAATGTTTTAAGATGAGTTTTATAAAGTAAAACTTAAAGAAAAGGTGATGTTAGATACTCTAGTGTCTAGTGCCGCCGAATCTGTAAGTCCTACACTGTACAATTGGTATTCTGATTCACGTTGATATTGATCGAATGTAACATCAAAAGTCGTTCCTCCAAAACGATATCCTAATCCTACAGAATAGCCTGTTAGATCTCCAATAGTTTCGCCGTTTTTATATGGACTTTCTTCAAAACGATATCCACCTCGAAGACTCAATTGTTTTATTCTGTATTCTCCACCAATATTAAACGCTGATGCTCCTTTTAAAGCATCGCTAATAATGGTGTTTTGCTCGTTAAAGTAGATGTCATTTTTCGGTCTAAACTTTATGCTTCCATAATCTTTAAAAGAATAATCAAAACTAATTAAGCCACTTGTACCAAATACATAAGCAATACTTCCTAAATACTTTCCTGGAGTTTGTAACTCGTAACTTGGGAATACATTAACCACATTTGGGTTAATAACCTGATCGATACTTGCGCCATTATCAACTCGTGTTGTTTTTAAATACTGAGAGGTTTCTTCTTCAATAGTATACCAAGTAGGAGAGTTGTAGGTTAAACCTAATCTTAGACTTTCAGTAGCTTTATAAATTGTCCCTAGCTGAAAAGAAAATCCACCCCCAATGGTAGATAATCTGTTTTCAAAATTAACATCTCTAACTACAGAATCGATATTAGAATTAGATTCTGTGAAATACGTTAAGCGGTCATAATTTATAAAATGTGTATTTAAATTAAGTCCTAAGTATAATTTGTCGTTGACTTGAGTTGCTAAGTTTACAGCAATTTTTCCGTTGTACCCTGTGGCAGAATATATATAGTTCTGATTGAATGTTCCAGGCGAGATATTAGAGTAATACTCGGTATTTTCATTTGTAGAATTAACCGGTTCTATAATATAAGACTCGTAACCTAAAAATGCTTGTTGATTTCCTGATCCGTATACCTGACCTATTTCAGAATAAGCGCGAGACAACGATTCGTTTTGCAAAGCCGAAATTTCTTCTAAAGGTTTACCTTGAGCATATGCTAGAAAATAATTTGAGATAGAATTTGAACCTTCTCCATGCGCCGCCCAATCTTCTTTAAAGTCTCGAGTTTTATCATAAGTAAATCCTAAAGTGAATTTTTGAAAAGAACCACTAGAATTTGGGTTATGAAATACAAAAGCCGTTCCTATTTGTGTAAATTCTGTGTACGAATCTTTGTTAGAATCTAATCCGTCGTAATAAGCTGTTTCGTTTTTAATATTTAAGTTCGTTAATGAGAAGGACATAAAGCTAGAAGTAAAAACCGCAGATCCAGCAGGGTTTAGACTGGCAGCAGATAAATCACCACCTAAAGCACCAAAGGCTCCACTTAACCCTCTATATCTTGCAGAACCAACAATTTCGTCTTGCGAATATCTAACTGCATCTGTTATGTCTTGAGCATAAAAAGCAGGCACCGTTAAAATGCCTGCTAATAAGAAAACTATCGTTTTAAATTTCATTATAATAAAATCTATGTTTTAATGTATTATCTACCTCCTCTTGAAGATCTACCTCCAGATGATGATCCTGGACTTCCAGAATACGATGATCTACTACTGCTACTACTAGTAGATGTTCTGCTAGGAGTAGAGTAACTTCTTCTTGAAGACGACGATGAACGTGTTGTCGTATTGTTTGATCTATTAGTACTGCTACTTCTGGTACTAGAAGATCTTGTATTGCTTGTGGTTGTAGGTCGTTTTCTATTATAATTTGTAGAATTTCGAGTTGTTCTATAAGAACGTGTTGTTGTGTTACTATTAGAACTTCTAGATGTTGATTGACTGTTTCTACTTAAATTTTGGTACCTGCTACTACTTGTGTTAGAAGTAGATCTACTATAGCGGTTGCTATTTAAATATATGTTATTAGAATTGTAAGCAAGACCTCTGCTGTAGCCTAGGTTATTACCTCTACGACCATTCATATAATATCTGTTGTTCATATGTCCACCAGGGCGTCCATAGTAATGACTAGGATATCCCCAACCAAAGGCCCAGCCTCCGCCGTAGCCCCAACCTCCGTAATAAGGTGGGTAATATCCGCCACCCCAGCCCCAACCGTAGTAAGGTCTGTTCCATCCAGCGTAACCCCAACCATACCCGTTATAAGGATAGCCGTAGCCAAATCCGCCATACATAAACGGATCATTATATATAGTCACAGTCACACCATTCGTTTCTTGACCCCAACCGCCATTACCATTGTAATCGCTTTGGTTGTCGTAGGTGTCGTCGTAAACTTCTTCTGTATAGGTGTTGCTTTGGTAACTATCTACATCTGTGAATATTGAATCTTGCTCTGCTTCTGCATTGTAAAGCTCTATCTCTTGAGATTTCTCTTTAAAGTAGTTCTTATAGTATACATTATCTGCAGTGTCGTAATGGTCTTCATATACAACAGTGTTGCTAGTAGAAGAACCATATATTCCATCGTTACTTTGTTGTGCGTAATCCTGCGAACTTACACAAGATGAGAGTATAAGTAAGCTAGAAAGCATTGTAAAGAAAAGTGAATTTTGTTTTAGAATATCTTTATATCTCATATCAGGATTAAATTTATTGTTGAACATAACAAAAATAGTTAGTTTTGCGTAACTATTTAATGTATTTAACATAGTGGCAATATTTATGCCAAATTTAACAATATGAGCAAAAAACTTACAAGCAGGGCAGAAGACTACTCAAAGTGGTATAACGAATTAGTAGTAAAAGCAGATCTCGCTGAAAATTCGGCAGTTAGAGGATGTATGGTGATAAAACCTTACGGATATGCTATTTGGGAAAAGATGCAAGCTGAATTAGACCGTATGTTTAAAGAAACAGGGCATCAAAATGCATACTTTCCATTATTTGTGCCAAAGAGTCTATTTGAAGCCGAAGAGAAAAATGCAGAAGGCTTTGCTAAAGAGTGTGCAGTGGTTACACATTATAGATTGCAAAATGATCCTGATAAACCTGGAAAATTACGTGTAGATCCAGAAGCAAAATTAGAAGAGGAGCTTGTAGTTAGACCAACAAGTGAAGCTATAATTTGGAATACGTTTAAAGGTTGGGTTCAATCTTACAGAGATTTACCTTTATTAATAAATCAATGGGCTAATGTTGTGCGTTGGGAAATGCGTACCCGTCTGTTTTTACGTACAGCCGAATTCTTATGGCAAGAAGGACATACTGCACACGAAACTAAGGCCGAAGCCATTGCAGAAGCAGAATTAATGAATAATGTGTATGCTACCTTTGTAGAAAACTTTATGGCAATACCTGTTGTAAAAGGACTTAAAACAGAGAGTGAGCGTTTTGCAGGAGCAGACGATACCTATTGTATTGAAGCCTTAATGCAAGACGGTAAAGCATTGCAAGCCGGAACGTCTCATTTCTTAGGGCAAAATTTTGCAAAGGCCTTCGATGTTAAATTTACATCTAAAGAAGGAAAGCAAGATTATGTTTGGGCTACGTCTTGGGGAGTGTCTACACGTTTAATGGGGGCGCTAATAATGACACATAGTGACGATCATGGTTTAGTATTACCTCCAAACTTAGCACCTCACCAAGTTGTAATTGTTCCTATATATAAGACAGATGAACAATTTGATGAGATTTCTAAAATTGCGAATTTAATTATAAGTGATTTAAGAGCTAAGAATATATCTGTTAAGTATGATAACCGTACAACATACAGACCAGGCGCTAAGTTTGCTCAACATGAGTTACAAGGTGTGCCTTTGCGTATTGCTATAGGGCCAAAAGATCTTGAGAACGGAACTGTGGAGCTAGCCAGACGAGATACATTGACTAAAGAAGTTGTGTCTTTAGACTTGCTTACAGGTATTGTAGAAGGGTTAATGACAGAAATACAAAATACTTTATATAAAAAGGCATTCGATTTTAGAGCATCTCATACTACAGAAGTTAATACTTTTGAGGAATTTAAAGATACTTTAGAAAAAACTGGAGGTTTTATTTCTGCGCATTGGGACGGTACAACAGAGACTGAAGATAAAATAAAAGATATTACTAAAGCTACAATACGCTGTATTCCAGAAAATTCTGTAGAAGAAGAAGGCGTTTGTGTATTTAGTGGAAAACCCTCTACACGTCGAGTGTTATTCGCTAAAGCCTATTAATTTAATTTTTTTTCAAAAAACTTTCATTTGTTGTTGCAACATTCAAAAAAGGTTGTATATTTGCACCCGCAATGGGATAAATATTAAATAAAAAATCACATTGAAAGTTTTTTGAAAAAATGTTTTGCAAATTAAAATTAAATTTTATATTTGCACACTCAAAAAAAAATAATGGCCCGTTCGTCTATCGGCTAGGACGCCAGGTTTTCATCCTGGTAAGAGGGGTTCGATTCCCCTACGGGCTACAATCATTTAATAAGAAAAGATCAAATGGCAAATCATAAGTCATCGTTAAAAAGAATTAGAAGTAACGAAGCTAAACGTTTAAGAAATAGATATCAGCATAAAACGACTCGTAATGCTATTAAGAAGTTACGTGACGCTGAAACCAAAGAGGAAGCACAAGCTTTATACTCTGACGTAGTTTCTATGATCGATAAATTAGCTAAGAAGAATGTAATTCATGCTAATAAAGCTGCAAACCTTAAATCTGGTTTAACAAAGCATATCGCTGCTTTATAAGAATTACTTCAGTTATATAATAACAAGAAGCTCTACAGAAATGTAGGGCTTTTTTTGTGCGTTATATATTTTAATGTATCGTTTTAGTGTTTTACTAGTATTAGTGATACTGATACGTATTAGAAATGTGTAGAGGTTTATGGCGTTCCATAAATAGAGCTGCAGAAGTTCTTATTTGTCTCCTATTATTTAAGATTTAGGATGTTGCATCGATAAAAACACTAATTATTACGATAAACTGCAAATTTTGCTTGAGTTTCGGAATTTCTTTTGATATCTTAGCCAAAACAAATTCTTTAGAACTATTTATATTATGAAAAATCTAATTTTTATATTGACTCTTATTCTAAGTCTTAATGTGTGTGCTCAGAATACTTCATTTGAAGATACAAATGTTTTTGTTAGAGTTTACGATGCACAAGGAAAAAAAATTAATAAAGGACATATTGTATCTATTTCAGATACTTCACTTCAATTGGTGAAAAGAGGGGAAACTATAGATGTTCCAATAAATGATATTGGTTCTATTAAAACCAAATATTCAGGATGGACTAATGTGGTAACAGGAGCTGTTCTTGGAGCAGGGGTTGGTTTTATTGCTGGAGATCCAGAAGTTATTGCAATAGGAACTGTTGCCGGTGCTGCTGCAGGATGGATTACTACATTGTTTAAGAAAACAGAAACCTTCGATATTGATGGAGATGCTGCTAAATTGGAAGCATTAGAAAGTCTATTAGTAGAATAATACTAATAATATTTAATTACATTTTAAACACTTTAGTTAAAACAAAAAAAAACTCAGCTTAGAAATAAGCTGAGTTTTTAGTTTAAAGGTACTTTAAATTGTTTTATTCTATAACAATACGCTTACTAATAGAGCCATTGTTTTCTGCATTTACTTTAAGAATATAGATACCAGATGTTATTGCTGATACATCTAAACGGTTATTAGTTAATTCTGTTGTAGACAGTACTCTTGATCCTAAAACGTTATATAATTGAACAGATTGAATTTGAATATTATTTTCTGATTTTATATTAATTTCAGAATTTGCTGGGTTAGGATATACTTTTAATCCGGAAGCAAATACGTTATCACTTACAGATAAAGTTTCATTTGTCAAAGTTAAATAATCTAAAAATGCTTCATCTTCACCTGAAGACCATGTCCAAGGTCTGCTATCGCTAGCATCGTCTGGTGGAGTAGTAGGGCGTCCTGTTCCTCTCGCAAATATTGCAATACTTGTTTCGTCTCCACTATTAAAGGTTAATTCGTATTCACTATAGCTATCTTCTCCTGGATGAACTAAAGTTGTGAAAGCAATGTTGTTGTCGTCATTTTCAACACTTGTAATGTCGGTATATCCAAAACCAGATGTAGGCTTAATTGTAGCGTCTGTGTAATATGTTATCTCATATCCTTCTTCGTAACCAGATCCCTTAAGTATGCGTATTTCTAATGTTGTTGGAGTTGCGTCTGGATCTACGTCATCATCAACTCTTGCAGAATATGTTAATTTATATTCTGTATTTGGTAATACAGCTACTTCTTGATAAATTAAATCAGACTCAAAATTATCAAATTTGAGTGCCTTATTTGGATCCTCAACACCGGTTGAAGATGTTTCTCCTTGATCTCCCAAGTCTTTATTAATCCAATGCGAACAAGCACAATCGCTAGAGCCTTCAGCTTTAGGGATTTGGTCGAATTGCCCGTTTTGTACAACTGGGTCTTGCGCGAATGCAGAAAATGATGCCAATAGGCATAATGAAAGTAAAGTTTGTTTCATGATGTTTAGTTTTATTTAGTTATTATTAATGTTTTTGATTGGATTACCAATCTGGTTAACCAAATGTAATGAAAAAAATCATTCGTTTGTTAATTTGTTTTCATAATCGCAATTATTAAGTGTTTTGTTGTTTAAATTAATTATATAAGATGCGTTATGGTGATATACTAATAATTAATTAATAAATCTTATGAAATTGGTCGTGGTAAGGGTTTGCCTTAGGTAAATGCTAAGTTGTTTATTTATAGTTTGTTATGTTTGTCGGTTTTTTTGCTTACTATTTTAAATATTTAATTCAGATAATAAATTTTAGGTATTATAGGTGAAGTTTAAGAATTATAAAGTAATACCTGAGCTTAAGGAGTTATTTTAAAAAAGCAGAACGCGTATATCATTTAGTCTATATTACTAAATGCTATACGCGTTATAAAAATAATCTTAGAGCGGCAGCTATATTAAAAAAGAGCTACTATAAATTTATTCTGTTTTCAATGCGTTTATATCTATAATTAATTGGGCTACTGAAGCTCTATTTAATCCGTTGTAAATACCTCTAATATGTTTGTTTTTATCAATAAGTAAGAAGTTTTCTGTATGTAAGAAATCGTCCAAGCTTTTAGGTTCCCCCAAATCATTTTCAACAAAATATTGTTCTCTACCTAGAGCATATATTTCTGTCTTGTCTCCAGTTACTAAATGCCATTTGTTATCGATAACGTTATGAGATTTAGCATAGGCGTTTAATACCGGCACAGAATCTGTTGTTGGCATTACAGAATGTGACAGTAAAAGTACTTCGGGATCATCTTTAAATTCTTCTTGTACTTTAAGCATGCTTTCAGCTAATTTTGGACAGATACCTGGGCAAGTGGTAAAGAAAAAATCGGTGATGTATATCTTGTTTTCAAAAGTAGCTTGGGTGACAGTATCTCCCAATTGATTTATTAATTTGAAATCTGGAATTTTATGAAATTTTTGTTCTTCTGTAGTTCCGGGGGTAATCCAATGTGGTGTGAATGATTCGTCTTCATAATACGGAAGATAATCTACTCTGCTAGTTTCAGTAGTTTTAATATCTTCTTTTTTTGGCTCATTCTTACAGCTTGTACTTAGTACAAGTATTATAATTAATACTGGGCTATATTTTTTTATCTCTTTTAATAACTTCATCTTCTAGTTTATAACATGAATTTGCTCTTTTCATTCCAAAAATACGCCCGTTTTTGGCTTCGTAATTTACATATAGGGTTCCGTTTTTTAACCACGCCTGTTGTAAACCATTTTCTTTTCCGTTAACGAGTTGTCTTTGTTTGGCTAATTGTCCATTAGGATACCATTCCTTTTGAACACCTTGTTTTACGCCGTTTTCATAGTAAGTTTCTGAAGACAATACACCATTATCCCACCATGTTTTATATGCAAGATCTAAACGGTTGTGTTTGTAATACGACTCAATACGAAGTACACCTTTATCCGACCATTTTCTGGCTACGCCTTCTCTTTTGCCATTAACAAAGCCTAATCGTTCTGCTAGCGTGTCATTTGAGTGGTATTTAACTGAATAACCAAAATAAGGTTTGTCTTTGTAATACCATCTCCCTTCTATTTGGTTAAGTACCAAATCATCTTTCAAAACTTCAATATTGTTAATCTCAATAATGACTTCAGTTACGTCTACATTCTTATGCGTTGTCGTGTTATTACAACCTATAAGAATGAATAAAGAAACATATATTATGACGATAAGTGCTTTCATTAATTAATAACCTTGAAACGGACCAGCAAATGCTAAATACGATCCTGTTGTAGAGTATATTTCGTTTATAATGTGGTAATGGTATTCTTCCTCACCATCTGTATATTGTGTCTCAGAGGTGTGTCCTCCAGATTCATCTAAATCTGTAGGATACGTTCCAGTAGAATAACATTGTCTTCCGTACAGAAATACACCATCTAATAAAATCCCTGCTAAACTATCGTCATCATCTGTAAACGCTATGGGTTCTAAATGATAGTGATATACGCCAGGACCAATATGTGCACCTGTCCAGTCTAAAGATGCTGCAGCCTCGTCTAAATCGCCAGCACCTTCTTGATCATTAAAGATTGATGCTCCGCTAACAGCAATACCAATCGTATTTAATTCTGTGTCTACCGTGTTTCCTGTTAAATCTGGAGTCGCATCAACAGTAATAGTTACTGCATTATTGTTGCTAGACATAATAGAAGGCGTTATTGCTACATCTGGCTCTTCTATATAAAGGGTGTTTCCTTCTCCCCAATATACTGTTTCGTGATCGGGTAAACCTGTTGTTTCTATAACAACATTAGATCCGTCTAGGTAAATTGTAGTGGCTTCAGAATTAAATGCGGCAAATGCGGCGTGTAGTTCTGTTACGGTGTCGTCGTCATCGTCATCTTGCGTTGTAGTGTCGTCACTAGTGCTAGAATCGTCGCTACTTGTAGTAGAATCATCACTAGAGCAAGCCATAAATAATGAAATGGCTAATGTTGTTAATATAAATGTTGCGATTGTTTTTTTCATGTGTTTTTGTTTTAGAAGGGTATTATATTAGTGGGGTTAATTTATTTTTAAGAGTCTGTATTAGAGTTGTCTTGTGCTGTAATTATGGTCAGGTTCTGATATTCTAACGATAAAACTACTCTTTTTATACATTGTAAATTAATTAAATCTACTTACAGTATTAGATTTTAAGTAGATGGCATGATATATTCAGTCAGTAGGAAAACGAGAACTGACTAAAGTCCTATTTTTTAATCTAAAAATAGTGTATGTATAAAATCGAAATGACTAAACTTAAAACTACTATACTGTAGATTAAGTTGTTTTTAATCTTATATAAAACAGCGATACAGACTAATTATTAATATGGTGTATTGTTAGCTGAAAAAAAATGAATGCGGTTTAGTGATATAAATTTTTTGATGTAGAACGACGATAATGATAGTATAGAGGAGGTGAAAAAGCGTGAAAAGCAGAATAAAAAAAGGGTTTCAATTGCTTGAAACCCTTATAAACACTAGTGACCTCGACTGGATTCAAACCAGTAACCTCTTGAGCCGTAATCAAGACGATATACTTTTGTTTATTACCTGTTCTTTACCAAAAAACACAAAAACCCCAACAAAACAAAGACCTAACACAAATAAACCATATTTTAACTATCCTTACATTACTGTTTAATACCGTAAAAAGTGTGAATATTGTGTGAATACAATTATCTTTGTTTCAAATAATAAATATGGCTTACAACATCTCAATTTACCACGAAACAAGACGAGTAAAGGAAAATGGCAAATTTTCAGTTAAAATTAGAGTTTACAACAAGCACGATAACAAAAAAACGGTACGATACTTCACCACAGGAATTGATTTAACTGAAAAAGAGTTTGAAACAATTTGGCTAAACCCTGAAAACAAAAACTTAAGAGGTACAAACAAAGAAATAGAATTAAAGCTAAGAGCTATAGAAAAAAGAGCTAATGACGAAGCTCAAGCGATGTCTGTTTTTGACTTTTCTAAATTTGAAACAAAGCTTTTTCGCAAATCCACAGATAAAAACAACATTAAGTACTATTTCAATCTAGCAATTGAAAAAAATAAAAATATAGATAAAATTGGTACAGCAGAAAGTTATAGATATACTCTTAATTCTTTAGCTAATTTTAGCGAGCTAATTAATAAATGTAACATTGAAAAATTAACATTTAATGAAATTACAGTGGAATGGCTAAAAGCTTATGAGAAATTCATGATTAACAAAGGTAAAAGCTATACTACCATAGGAATTTACACAAGAACACTTCGAGCAGTTTTTAATAATGCTATAGAGCAGAACGATATTAGCAATGACATATATCCTTTTGGAAAAAACAAATACAAAATTCCACGTACCAAAAAAGTTAAGAAAGCACTTAACAGTATTCAGCTTAAAGCATTATATGAATCTAAGGTTGAAAACAATAAAGAGGAAGAAGCCAAAGACTTCTGGTTTTTTAGCTATGCTTGCAATGGAATGAATTTAAAAGATATTGCATTACTCAAATATTCAGATATTGATGACAATAAGTTTAAATATTATAGAGCAAAAACTTTCGACAAGTCCTCAGAAAAAACAGAAATCACTATTTACCTAACTGACTTTACAGCTAAAATTATAGAAAAGTACGGTAATGAAAACAAAAATGGGTTTGTCTTTAATATAATAAGTAAAGAAGACGATATCAATACTCAGTACAAAAAAATAAAAAACTTCAATCGCTACATAAACGATCACATAAAGAGAATTGCGAAAGCAAACAATCTACCATTAGATTGTAGTTTTTATTGGGCACGTCATTCTTTTGCAACGAATTCAATTCGTAAAGGAGTAACAATGGAATTCATTAGCGAAGCTTTAAATCATAGTGATCTTAATGTTACAAAAAATTATTTCGCTGGCTTTGAAGATGAAGCAAAAAAGGAATTTGCTGATTCTTTACTCGACTTCTAAAAAAAAATATTTGTTTTTAGAACTGCATTTACTACACTTACTACATGAATTTCACATAAGATAGAATGAAAGACGTATTAATTAATGACAACCTTTTAGAAGAAGTTAGAACAAGTAAAAACACTTCAAAATGGCAAGATGTAAATTGCGAAAGAATTGTAGATTTTGGCTATACGCATGAATATTTATTAGCGAAACGTAATGTTGACGATATTATAAAAAAGTCTTATACAGATACTTTTAAAGGAATGTACAGGACAGACGAGTGGAAAGAGTATACCAGTCACGATAGACCAAATGAAAACACTATAATAAACCACTGCTCTTTCTTAATCGAAGGTGCTTTGCATAATAGAGTAAACTTATGGGCGAAGATCGGTACACTTCTAGAATTAAAAGACCAACACAACTTAAATAATCAATACATATATCTCTCATCTCTAACTCCCTATTTCAAAAGATATGCAAGTAATTTTAAATCAGGCTACAATCAGTTCTTGAATGTTATTGTAAAACCATATTTGCTATTCGACAACAGCAAAGAAGAGGCCGCTCATATAATTTTTAGATTTATAACAAATAATCATTCAAATGCGCCAGTTTCAACTGTAATTACGGGGTTTGATTTTGAAAATGAAAATTACAACATCAAATACGACTTAACGGATGGTTTAATTGAAGGGTATCTTTATAAAGCTTGGAGTATTATTTTTACTCAAAATGAACTATTCCTACCTATATTCAAAAAGTATTCAAGTGGAGAGGTTTTCACTAACACAAATAAAGCAAAAGTAATAAAAGATGATATTCTAAAAATGCAAAACAAACTTATCCCTAAGGTAAGCATAGAGTATGTATATGATTTTTTTAGCGTATTAATAGAGCCTAACAAAAAGGGAACCTTTTATTTAGACCAACAAAAACTATTAATTTTTATTGAATCTACTTTTATAAACAAAAAACCAATACAACAATCCTTTAATGTTCCCTTTAGTAAAGACAAAAAAGATGTTAGAAGTGTATTTCGAAGATTTTATGAAAATTGTTTTGATTTAGAATACGACAAGAAAAATTTAAGTAGAAAGTATTTTGACATAATGAATAATGCTTTTAAAGGTTTTTCAGTAGATAAGGATTTACCAAAATGGCACGAAACCAATAACCAAATACTAACGAAAGATAAGCCGAAAGGTAAATTATAGGTTCTAAAGGTTAAAACATAAAAGGTAAAGGCTATTCAGTTTCTAGAAAGGTAATAATCTGATACCATTGTGGTAGAAACGTATAAAATTACTACTATGGAAGTACCTCCTTTTACACAAACTCAACTGGATGTTATTGAGATTAAACACTCAAACATTAAAATTTTAAACTATTTACACCATTGGGAAAAAACCAAACAAGAACAAGAAGAGGAAGACCCTAAGAATATTGATGAAATCTCTTTAATAACAGGGTACACAAAAAAGACCCTTTATGGTTACTGTCAAAAAAACCAAATTCCGCACTACAAAAAAAACGGACGTCTTTTTTTCTTTAAGTCTGAAATTATTGAATGGATTAAAGAAGGAAAGCAAAAAACACTTAAAGAAATTCATTCTGATACTGATGACTTTTTAACTAATAAAAATAAAAGGTTGAAGTAATGAAAAATCACTACAACAACCTTGAGAATTCGCAGTCACAAGGTAATAATTTTAATTTAAGGGAAGAAACTAATATTATAAGTAATGATCTTATAGAGGAGCGGAAACCCTTATTAGATGAGATTCTTAAAGAAACTGAAACTCTTTTAAATAAGACAGCTAGTGATCTTCAAGTATTGAAGAATAATCAAGCAGATAGTATTTTAAAAGAAATACTTGAAGGTATAGAGCTTGTTGCTTTTAGTGTCTATTGTGAAGAAAATAAACTTCGAAAAAAGCATTTTTTAGTTGCTTGCGTAGAAATATTATTGGAATTAGTAAATAAAGTCGACTATAGTCTTTGTAGAAAAAACAAGTTTATTTATTTGTATAATTCTGAGTATTGGGAAGTTATAAGCGTAGTTGATTTTAAAGATTTTTTAGGAGATGTTGCTTTGAAAATGGGAGTTGATAAATTTGATGCTAAACATCATCTATTTAAAGAAGATTTGTATAAACAGTTTTTATCAGATGCACGCTTAAAAGAAGTTGAAAGTAATGGAAGTACGACACTTGTGAATTTGAATAACGGAACTTTTGAAATAACACCTACAAGGCAAATTTTAAGAGAGTTTAGAAAGTCCGATTTTCTTACCCATCAACTACCATTTGATTTTAAAAGTGAGGCAAATGCACCGCAGTTTCAAATGTTTTTAAATGAAGTGTTACCAGAACAAGAATTACAAGATATTTTAGCAGAATATTTAGGTTATATTTTTGTGAAAAACAATGTTTTAAAACTAGAAAAGGTGTTGCTTTTGTATGGTGCTGGAGCAAATGGTAAAAGTGTTTTATTTGAGATAATGATGGCTTTATTAGGTAGTCAAAATGTTACAAATTTTTCATTAAATAGGTTAACTGACGATCAAGGAAATTCTAGAGCACAATTAGGGGGTAAATTACTTAATTATTCAAGTGAAATTAATGGGAAGCTTGAAAGCAGTATTTTTAAACAATTAGTGTCAGGAGAACCTGTAGAAGCTAGATTTCTTTATAAAGACATTCAGATTATGACGGACTATGCAAGGCTTATGTTCAACTGTAATGAGTTACCAGGAAAGGCAGAGAATACAAATGCTTATTTTAGGAGACTTCTAATTTTACCTTTTAGAGTTACTATTCCTCCCGAAAGACAAGACAAGGATCTTTCGAAAAGAATCATAAAAACAGAGTTGTCAGGTGTTTTTAATTGGGTTTTGAATGGCTTAACGCGATTATTGAAAAATAAAGATTTTACTCAAAGTAAGATTGTAGAAGAAGAAGTTTTACAATATAAAAAAGAAAGTGATAGTGTTTTAATGTTCTTGGAAGAAGAAGGGTATTCTATTTCTTTTGATAAAACAAGTCCACTTAAGAGTGTTTATATTGAATATGTGGATTATTGCAAAATGAATCATTATACAGTTTTTTCTAATCAGAATTTTTCAAAAAGATTAAAGGCAATGGGATATAAATTGGGTAATCGCAAAAGCTATGGGTTTCCTCTTTTTATAACTAAAAATATATCTAATTAAATGAAAATGTTTAGATATCAATTAGAACCATATAAAGGAATGAAAACTCGTTTTTGTTGCCCTAAATGTGGTAAGAAGAATGTGTTCACTAAATATGTAGATACTGAAAGTAATGCTTATTTAAATGAATTAGTTGGTTGTTGTAATAGGATGCTAAAATGTGGCTATCACTATAAACCTAGGGAATATTTTCAAGATAACAATATTTCATCTGCTATAAGTTTTAAGTCTAAAGGAATCGGTGATAAAAAATCGAAACTGAAAACTAGTTTTATAGCTATTGATATTATGCAGAAAAGTATGTCTGGAAAGAATTATTTTATTGACTATTTAGCAAGTCTTTGGGATATGGAAACGGCTAATTTTTTAAAAGAAAAATACAATATTGGTACATCAAAATATTGGAGTGGAGCTACAGTATTTTGGCAATTGGATAAAGAAAGAAGAGTAAGGAGCGGAAAAATTATGCTCTATAATCCTAAAAGTGGTAAAAGAGAAAAAAAACCATTCAATCATATCAATTGGGTTCATAGCGTTTTAAAACTGAAAGACTTTAATCTTGATCAATGTTATTTTGGTGAACATTTATTGGTTGAAGATAAGAACAAGCCTGTTGCTATTGTTGAGAGTGAAAAAACAGCTGTAATATCTAGTATTTATTTGCCGGAATTTATTTGGCTTGCCTGTGGGAGTGTAAATAATTTGAATGCTTCAAAAACAAAATGCTTAAAGGGTAGGAGTGTGATTTTATTTCCAGATTTGAAATGTTATGACATTTGGAATGATAAGATTCCAACATTTACAAATTTAGCAACTTTTAGAACGTCTACTTTATTGAGAGATTATGCTACTGAAAAGGAAAAAGACATGGGGTTGGATTTAGCTGATTATTTAATCAAAATTAAACCTTAATTATTTTGAATAAATTGGGTTTCCGAGAAATAATAAAGCAAGATATGTGTTTTACTCTTGTTTTATTTTTCGAATACATTTATATCCAAATATTTTTATAACTATATGCTTTTATACATTTATAACATTATATCGAAATAGATTTATACCAATGTACTCTTGTATTCTTATAACACTATAGCTTTATAT
>NZ_LMAK01000012.1 GCF_001439665.1 Formosa algae | reverse complement strand
CCCGCCACAATTACAATAACAAATCCAGACCAACCTAAAGCATAGTATGCTACATCTCCAGGATCTAGTGCTACAATAGGTTTACCTATTATAACTGCTGCTCCTGCCCCCATAATCCCTGCAGAAATCCAAGCGATATAATGACCAAACATCATTCCTGTACTTGTCGTTAATCCGTAAGATTTCTTTTTAGCAAAGCGTAACATGGCCATATCTATTAAACCAAAGTGAGTAATTGTATTGGCTGCCCAAGCAAAACCTATAACCTCTACTAAACCTATACCCGGTTCTCCTTTACTGTTTAATCCGGTCCAAATGGTGTGGTTTCCTAAAGTTATAAAATCTGCCCAGCTTGAAGGAAGTGTTTGACCTAAATCTGAAAGCGACAAAGCAGGAAGTAATATAAAAGCACCACTTAAAAACATAACAAACAACCAGGGAGCACATATTCCTGAAAATTCTGTAACAGCTTTAAATCCATAGATAGCTATAGCTACTACCACTAAACCTACACACAATACAATTAAAACAAACCATAAATTCGTAGGATACCAATCCAGTTGCGCAGGAATATCAAATGCAAATCGAACGGCAGTTGCAGATACAGTAATCATGGCCGCAGAAATAACAGTGAAAATGATAATATTAGCCCAATTATAGAGCTTTGTCATAGAATCTCCGGCAATTTTATTTAAATACGTATATAAACTTAATCGTGTTTCTACTGCAATTGGAGATGTTATAAGCGTCCAACTTAATACAGCTAATATATTACCTATTAATAATCCTAACAGAATATCTTTAGTAGTAGCTCCTAAAGCCACAAAAGTAGCTCCAATTACAAATTCTGTTGCAGCAACATGCTCTGCAGCATATAAACCAGCAAAGTGTGTCCAATCTTGTAACCTGTGTTTAGATACAGGTAACTGCTCCTCGTCTATACTGTCAAATTCTTGATAATTAGCATCTGCTTTCATTTCCTGTTAGTTTATTTGAGATTAAAACGATTTGCAAAATTCAATAAAATCTAATTTTATTCGGTTAAAATTTTACAAACGTCATTTTTACGTTTTAAATTATTTTTCAAAGTTATTCAAAAATTTGATATATCAAAATAAAATCATATAATATTCTATATTAACCCATTTATATTC
>NZ_LMAK01000011.1 GCF_001439665.1 Formosa algae | reverse complement strand
TTGCGTGGTTTAGCAACTAAGTTAGCAAACTTTTACGAACCCGTGAATATTCCGCAGGAATATTCGCAAGTAGGCAGAAATACAGCAATTAATTATACACGGTGTTGTACATTGCCTTTTTCAGAGTTTTGTCGTTTTATTATCAGTTGTTGATATTCCTGTTTTATACATTTGATTCCATCCTCTTTGTCCGTTTTCCGCAAATTCTGTTTTCGTTAATTCTCTGTTCTTAAAATCAAAAATTTTGAAATCGGTAAACCAAATTCTTATGTCAATCGTAACTTCATCTTTACCAATTTGTTCGGCAAAAAGGTCAATTGTATTCATACTTGACCAATTAGATTTCTGAATTACGTCAAGACTTATTTTGTCCGACCAATCTTTAAATTGCTTTTCGTCAAGGTTTATAAATTCCCAACCATACATTGAGTCGAGAATAAGTCCGTGAAATTTTGATTTCAGCTCGTTCGGTTTTATTTTTTCAATTTCGGCACTTTCATCATCCCAACTTCCTTTTCGATAACTTACTGCAATTCGTCCATACTTCTCAAAAAGTATTCTAAATCGGTTATCATCAAGAAATTCATTATTTGAGTTCATCGAAATACAGTTCAACAAGACTTCCACTATATCAGATTCAATTCCGACATAGTTTATTTTAGATTCGTTGAATGCTAAATCTAATTCGTCTTTTTGTTTCTTATCGATTTTCATTAGGTTGTGTACAACGTGATTGTGTATGGTTAGTTGCGTGGTTAAGCAACTAATTTAGCAAATAAATCACAGATAGAATATTCCGCAGGAATGTTCGTAAGTAGGCGAGAACCTAGCAATTAATTATACACGGTGTTACCTGCTGGCTTTTAATTCAGTTCTATTTTTATTGTTTTATTCTCAATATCAATTTCAATCCATTCAGCTTGAGATTCCAAATCAGGAATGCACTCTGTCAAATCCATTTCTTTGGCATATTTGCTCAATGCTTTTTGTCCGAAATTAATTATTGCCTTAAATTCTGTTTGTCCAGTTTTTCCAATCCACGCTTTAGTTTCTATCTTTCGTTTGTCATTCACGTGTTTTTTAGTCAGCTGATTTTCAGTTGTAAGCCACGAAATTCCATCACACCAAAATCCTTTTAATTCTGGGTCAGTTGATTTTTCCAATTCGTTACAAACTCTGAATTCTAATTTAGTACAGAATTTTTCATTAAAAGGTGTTTCTATTTTTTGTTCCACTTTTTTCATTCAGTTACTTCTTTGACTTGTTTTTTAAGTCTTCAATTCCATTAAACTTTCTAAAATTCAAATCCTTTCCTAGTGATTTTAATTCGGCTGTCAATTCTATGATTAATTCCAATGGTTCAGTTTCAAAACCAAACAGGTTCTGGTCAAACTGCGTTCCGATTAATAGTCCGTCATTTGCCATTCCAATACACCAGTTCTCCATAAATTCAGAAAGTGAAATTTCAGTCACTTTATATTTTTTCCATTCGTCTTTAGCACAAGATTTAGCTCTTACCTTTTCTGCCCAAAAGCATATCATTCCAATTGGATTTCCATCGTTGTCCTCAATTTGAGTTGAATTAGATGTGGCGAATCCATTTTCACTTTTCAAACCGTAAACTAATTCCGTTTCGGATACAGTTTTTATGAATTTTAGATGTCGGTTTTTCAGTGTTGTTGAATCTTGGAACATAGTTTGTTTAGCTTGCAGGTAACTAGTTATATACTAAACAATGGTTACGTATATCATATAAATACACGGGATAAACCAATGTTTGTATTGTCTTTATAAATTTACAGATTATAAATTAATGAGACCGTTTTTATTTAAAAATTCTGACTTAATAATCCGTTAGAGTTTGTGTGGCTTGTAGTAATCTGCTTTAATGCAATATCCAAAGGGCTTTTTATATGTAATAAATCCTTTTTAGTGACATGAGTGTAAATCATGGTGGTTTCTGGTCGGCTGTGGCCTAACAATTCTTGTATGTATCTTATATCTATACCTTGTTCTAACAAATGTGTGGCATAACTGTGGCGTAACGTATGTGGTGTTACGCGTTTTGTGATTTTTGCTTTAGCACAGCTGCGTTTTAAAAACGCTCTTATACTTTCAGCTCTGTATTGTGGTAAATTCTGGCCTTCAAAGAGGTATTGTTTAGGCTGGTAAGTAAATATATAGTTAAGTAATAACGGCACACAAGATTCTGCTAAAATAATATACCTGTCTTTTCTACCTTTTCCTTGTTTAACTACTAATTGTCTGCGATCAATATCTATTGCATTTCGTTGTAAATTTATAAGCTCGCCTATACGTAATCCACAGGAATAAATAAGCGCTATTATAGTTCGGTGTTTTAAGTTCTCAGTACATCTTATTAGATCTAATATCTGAGATTGAGATAATACATTAGGTAATAACCGGTCTTTTTTAGGGCTAAATAAATTCAATTCATTAATCTGGCAATTAGGATAGAAATTCTTAAAATGTTTAATGCCGCTTACCAATTGCCTATGGGTACTTATAGCATAATTTTTAGGAGCCATAACTTGTTCTATAAATAGCTCTATAACCCGATTATTTAATTCTTCTATAGGTTTGCCATCATGAAATTCTATTACATCGGCAAGTAAAATGAGATAACTATTAACTGTGCTTTCACTATACCGTTTGCCCCTTAAGTAATTCCTGTAATCTTTTAAAATTGTACGGTGGGCTTCACAAATATGGCGTACGCGTTTTATGTGTTTTGTTCTGTGTACAATACTAAAATCTACTGCACTATCATTAATTATAGCATAACCATCTAAAGTGTCATGAATTAATGTTAAAGCATCGCTATCATAGTCCATGTACCAGCATCTTAGCGAGACACTCCAACGTGTTTTTGGTAATAATTTTACGCGCTGTATTAGCACGTCATTATATCCGAATCTAATGAGTAATCGATGTGCATTTTTATAGAATTTTGTCGAGATTATAACTTTAGGTAGTGCCATTCTAATATGATTTAATAATTGGTAAAACATTGTAAATTAATGTTTTATTTTGTCAATTAAAATAAAATGGAAAGTAAAGTTGTAAATTAAATAAAGCTTAGATAACTACATCACCATCAAAATAGAAGTGGGGTTTAGAGTGATTTATGAAGCCCTATTTTAGATGAATATGAAAATCCGAATTAATAGAATGATGCTTTATCTTTTGTAGTAAAAAACTCAAAAGCCCGAACTTCTGCATAAGAATGTTTAGAATCTTTTAACGGAAAAGCACAGTGTCCGCCATATTCAGGAGTTTCTAAATATACATATTTGCTGTGTTTAGATCGAGAAATAGGATAACAACGTTCGCCTAAAAACGGATCGTTTAAAGCATTAAGTATTAAAACAGGAGTGGTTATATGTTTTAAGCTGAATTCTGGAGATACGCGCTTATAATAGTCTTCTTTATCTAAAAAACCATGCATTGGCGCTGTAAAATAATCGTCTATTTCATCAAAACTATAGAGCACGTTTATTTTATCGGTATTGGCGAGTTCTGGAAACTGAACTACTTTTTGTTTCAACTTATTTACAATCTCTTTTTTAAAATTATTTAAATAGATTTTGTTAAATCCTACATTTAAAGCATTAGAACATGTTTTTATATGTGTAGGAGCAGATACGGCTACAGCTGCTTTAATACGCGGATCCGGTGTAAGTTTTCCTAAATAATTTAAAACCTGTGCGCCACCCATAGAATAGCCAATAAGATATAGGGTTTCTATGCCTTGTGTAAAGGCGAATTGAATCACCGCATCTAAGTCGTCTATAGAGGCATGATGATACATTTTTGGTAAACGATTCATGTGTCCGCCGCAGGTTCTATTATTCCAAGCAAACACAGAAAAATGACGTTCCGTAAAATAATTAGCACAACTATTGTTGTAGGTGCGTCTGGAATCGCCTTCTAAACCATGACATAAAATCACGCCTTTTTTTCTGTCTTTCAAGATATAATCTACATTTAAGAAATCGCCATCACTTAATTCTAAATTCTCTGAAAGATAATCGGGCGGCGATACATGCTTGATTTTTGCTGCATAAATGGTAGAAAAATGTGGGTTTTTATGGATTAAACTCGGGGCTTGATATTTGGATTTTGGTATTAAAGGCATGTGTTACGCTCTGGGCAAATTATTCTAATTTTAATCAAATAGGTTGTAATGATACTGCTTATTTACCAAATAATTCGGTTAAAACAACATGTCGATATTCAAATATTTCTTCTAATTTCTTTTCAATCATTATACCGTTTGCAATATTTCCAAGAATGCCAAAAGGTGGTTGGTATGTCACAATATCTTTCATTAACGTTCCGTTTGGTGTCGCTTCTAAAAAATGCTGGTGATGCCAAATATTATACGGACCAACACGTTGCTCATCTACAAAATAATGTCGGTCTTTAACATGTGTAATCTCTGTAACCCAAGTGGTTTTTATACCCAAAACAGGGGAGACTTTGTAGTGAATAATCATACCTTCATACATGGCATCGGGTAAATCTTCAGACACAATATCAAAACCCATATAATCAGGAGTTATGGTTTTAAGATTTTTCGGATTGGAAATAAAATCCCAAAGGGTTTCTATAGGTTGATTAAAAGATTGTTCTCGTTTAAATTGATATACTCCCATGTATAAATTGTTTAAAAAAGCACAGTATATGTCTTGTCGTTTACATACACTGTGCTTTACTGTGTCTAAATTAAATTATTATAGATATGAAAATTACTAAATTTTTAGACATTTAAGTATAGCTTTAACTTGAATTTGACACAAAAGGTTTTTTAACGTGAAGTTTCTTTTAGATACTCGGAATTTTATAGCGGACTCCAAAATAGAATTCTCGCCCTCGTGTTGGCCCCCAATCCGAACTGGTATCAAAATAAGGTCCGAAGGAATCTTCCTAACTTATAATTGGCTGATCTTGTCTAAAATTAAATATGTTTTCGCAACCCGTATACAATTCAACAGATTTTAAATTGTAGGTAAATTGAGTGTTTACAATGGCATAATCTTTAGAATAATCTGGTCGCTGATAAGCTACTGGATTACTTTGAGTATCTGGTAAGCGTTGCTCGCCATACCAATGAAAACTAAGGTCTAATCTAAACAAGTTAGAAAGCGGTTTATAGCCTAAATTACTCACAATTTTATGTTTCGGATTAAAGGGTAAAACGTCTTTTTTGCCATCAATTTCTCGATATACATCTAAATGACTATAACCTGTTTTAAACTCTAATTGCGACCAAAAATTTAAATACTACAGTTTTATTTTGAAAGGTCTAAAACACAAATTTAGTTATATCAGAAAACAGCAATTTGCTAGATTATTATAGATTTTAAAACGTATTTAAGGTGTTTATAAGTTCAGAAAATAAAGGACGAGCGTTTACCTGAGGATAGAAACAATCTGAGATTAAACTTTCCCATGTTTCTTTCAACCTCTTATCTATGCTGTTTTCAGGAACAAGATTTAAAATGTCTTCTAACAAACATCCAAAAGCACGCACTTCTATAAGTTCAATATTATGTGTTTTATGGGATTGTTTGTTATAAAAGGTAGCCGCTCCAAAATCTCCTAATAGACATTGTGCAGTATTATTAATCAGAATATTATGTGCATATAAATCGCCATGATTAATGCCTTTACTATGTAATTGCGCACTTACAGAGGCCATTTGTTTGGCTATATTTAGTAAGTTTGCAGTACTAAAAGTCACGCCTTCGTTAAATACATCTCGCGTACAAGATTGCATGCTTGGCGGGTTTCCTAAATTAATAAAAGACGGATCTATAAGCTTCATTATTAATCCGCTTTTAGATTCCGGATGATTTTTAATTTTTCCTAACACAGGAATTAAACTATCGTGAGCTCCAGCAGCTATAGAAACAGCCATTTCATCGTCTGGTAATCCATCACTAGTTACATCGCCTTTAAAAATTTTAAGTGCGATATCGGTTTGTTTTAGTTTCCAATTCGCTTTATAAATTAGTCCAGAAGCCCCTTCGCCTAAGAGCTCATTTATATTAAAATCGTTCCAAGTATACGATTCTATATCGGTGTTTATGTTTGCCTGATGCGAACATGGATTTCCGCCAAAAGCCACCCAAGATAATTTTGGTAATTCAAATAACCAGTCAGGAATAGACGTGAAGCGATTTGCAGAAATTCTTAAAAGTTCTAAGTTTTTGCAATTAGACATCTCGACGGGCAAAGCTTCAATATGGTTTCCTGCTAAAGCACATTTTTGTAGTAAGTTACATTGCCCTAAACTTTTTGGTAAAGTATTAATTTTATTATCGGTTAAAATCAGCCAATTTAATTTTGGTGGAAAGTTGTGTTCTGCAACGGTATGAATCTGATTAGATTTAAACCCAATCATGTTTAAATTTGGACAGTGTCCTAAAACGGTAGGATATTCGGTAAATGCATTACGTGCAAAAAATATAATTTTTAACTGTTTAAGTTGCGCAATACTTTCTGGTAAAGACGATAGTTGATTGTCTGATAAATCTAAAACCTCTAAAGTATCTGCTAATGCTAATATTTCTTCAGGAAAAGTTGTTAATCCACAAGCTAATTTTAGGCGTTTACTTCCTATTAAGGCTCCCGATTTTAAATCTTCTAAAGTATGCGTCATGTTAAAAATATTAAGCTGCAAACTTAACTTTTATTATGGGTTTACTATAACGAAAAAAGGAAAGTTTATGTGGTTAAGCATAAGACGTAGAATTGAATTATTAGATGGGGATTTCGTTTATAGATATTTTCAACAGCGGATAAATCATCTCAGTTTAGTAAGTTTTCTCAAATAATTTGTAAGGTTTTCTTTATAAATTCTACTATTCCATTTAATTTCACTTCCAAATAAAAACAACAATGAGAAAAATTTTAGCAGTAAGTTTAATTTCAATTTCCACTTTGATATCTTGTAAAGACGAAAAGAAAACGGTGTCTTCAGCAGTAAAACAAGAGACCTCAGAGCAAATAGTTCCGGAAAAAACACCAGAATTTAAAAACAAAGCTCATGAGTTGGTGTATAACATGACTCAGAAAGTTGGAGATTATGGTGAACTCATGCGTAAAAAAGATGTGGTGTATACATATACCTATCAAACTCCCGATGGAAAAACAGATATTACAACAGAAAAATATATGTTTAATGGCGAGTTATCTTACGGGATGTATACCAAGCATGAAAGATCGTTGGCAGATATGGAAGGTACGTTAGAACAAGGATACGACGGGACCGAATATTGGTTAAAACATGAGAGTAAAGTGGTAAACGATTCTGCAGCTTTAAAACGTGTGGCGTTTAACAGACCAACAAATTTTTATTGGTTTACAATGATGCAGAAATTAATGGATCCGGGATTAAACTACGATTATATTAAAGCACAAACAGTAGGTGATGCAAACTATGATGTGGTAAAAGTAACTTTCGATTCTGAAGATGGGAAACCTAAAGATATTTATCAATTATACATCAATACAGATACAAAATTAGTCGACCAGTTTTTGTTTACAGTAATGGATTTTGGAAAGTCAGATCCGTTGTTAATGGAGTTAGAATATGAAGAAATTGACGGATTATTAATTCCAACAAAAAGAAGATATAAAGCGTCTAATTGGGATGCAGAAGTGACAGATAAACCATGGATTAATGTGACTTGGACGGACATAAAGTTTAATAATGGTTTAGAAAAAGCAGACTTCGTTAAATAAAATCTTAATTTTAATTCACTTCCTTATTAAAACCAGAATGATATGAAAAAAGCAGTATTTTTCGATATGAATGAAACCTTATTAAACCTTAGCTTATTGAAGTCTGAGTTTGATAAATATTTTGATGATGCTTATGTGGTTAAATATTGGTTTACAAAATTATTGCATAGTTCTACAGTGATGGGCACTATGGATACATATAAAAATTTCGGTGAATTGGCCGATGCAGGTTTAGAGAATCTGTTTTTTGAAAACGATAAACCTTTAACGTCAGAAACTAAAGCTCAGATTTTAGGTGCTTTTAAAAAGCTACCTGCTTATAATGATGTAATTCCGGCAGTAGAACTCTTAAAAGCACATGATATTCGGGTCATTGCTGTTTCTAATTCTTCTTTAGAGATGATTAAAGAGCAGTTAACGAATGCAGAAATTATAGATTATTTTGATTCGTATTATTCTGTAGATGCGGTTAAAAAATATAAGCCTTTTAAAGATATTTATCATTATGTTGCTCAACAAGAAGGGCTTCAGGTTCATGAAATTGCTATGGTTGCCACGCACGATTGGGATTTATTCGGCGCTAAAAAAGCAGGATTAAGCACGGCTTATATCAAAAGAAAGACAGAAATTTATAATCCGTATTACTTACAACCCGATCTTATAAGTTCCGATTTAAAAGATCTTATACAGCAGTTAATTCAGGCTAATTAAGGACGGTATAATAATTAGTTTAAATAAATTTATATAAAAAAAGAACAGTATGGTAAAAGCATGCTGTTCTTTTTCTATTTTTAGACATTAGGTTTTAATGTAAATAAGATGAAAATGATTGAGTATCTATATATCGGAATGTTGTGCGTTGCAACACTGCTATTGTTTTTTGCTTTTAAACATTATAACGCTACCAAAACTTTACAATTAGATGGTGTTCGAACTAAAGCAACCGTAGTCGATTTAATAGAAATACGAGGCGATGATAGCTATACTTATAAACCGGTTTTCGAATACACTAACCGTAATAATGCTGTCGTTCGGTTTAATAGCAGTGTAAGTTCTAGTCCGCCAGCCTATAAGGTGGGAGAATCTGTAATGATAATCTACGAAAAACATGGGGACGAGAGAAAAATAGTCTCGTTTTGGGGCTTATACAGATGGACCATTATTCTAATGTGTATTGCTGTACCCTTATTAATTATTGGAGGTGGTTATATGCTATATTCCAAAGGTTAAGTTTGTAAACCGTAGTTAAATTCATCTTTAAAAACCAGTTATAATTTTCTTTATTTTATTCGCTTTGATTTTACGTAAAAAATAAATAATAAAATACGGTTTTATATTTTTTTTTTTGATTGATATGAATTTTTAATTCGCTACTTTTATTTTAAGGAACAGATTCTGTTTGAGTAAGATAAACGTAAAATTGTAAGTGTTAATGACTGTAGAAAAAAAATTAAATTGGGCCATATTAGTCACCGGTTGGGGACGTAATGCCAAAGATACTATTGAAGCTTTTAAGAACAATAAATTAAAGCAATCTAACATTAGTTTAGTTGTGTACGAGGAAGAACCTTGTGGCGCAAAAGACCTTGCAGAATCTTACCAAATTGAAACGATTAAAATTCTTAAATCAGATTTTAAAAATATAGTAGCATATCAGGCTTTTGTAATCCAAGAAATTAAGAAACGAGATATCGATTATATCTTTATGCTTAATTATAAATACATTATAAAAGATGAGATGCTTAAAGCGTTTCCAAACAGGATACTAAATATACATCCGTCTTTATTTCCTAGTTTTTTAGGCACTAAAACAGCGATTCAAGACGCTTTAGATTATGGTGTAAAAGTGACAGGGATAACCACTCATATTATCGATGAAAAGATAGATGAAGGTACCATATTAAGACAACACCCAATTAAAGTAAAAGCAAATGATACTTTTGATTCGTTATACCCAAAATTCGCTAAAGCAGGACAGAAAATAATTTTAAAAACGATTAAAACAATTGAAAACAAACACTTTAAAAACTAAATGAAACACCAAAACTTTTGGTGTCTAATCTATAGTCTACATATTTTAGAAGAATCCAAGTCACTCACAAGGTATTATTATCCTTTTTATAATTAACGATATGGTCTTTAATTCATTAGAGTTTTTTATTTTTTTACCTGTGGTTTTTATCTTGTATTGGTTTGTGTTTAAAAACCATTTAAAAGCACAGAATGTACTTCTTTTAATCGCTAGCTACGTGTTTTATGGTATGTGGGATTGGAGGTTTTTGTCGTTAATTCTATTAAGTACTTGTGTAGATTATGGTGTTGGATTAAAAATAGATGCGACCACTGTAGCAAAGCAACGTAAACGCTGGTTATGGGTAAGTGTTATTTTTAATATTGGTCTTTTAGGATGTTTTAAATATTACAACTTTTTTGTAGACTCCTGGATCGATATGTTTAGCGTATTCGGGTACGAATTAAAAAGTACCTGGATGTTACATGTTGTGTTACCTGTTGGTATTTCTTTTTACACGTTTCAGACCATGTCGTATTCGTTTGACGTGTATTATAAAAAATTAAAACCGACTTCAGATTTTTTGTCCTTTGCAGCTTTTGTAAGCTTTTTTCCGCAGTTAGTAGCAGGACCTATAGAACGGGCTTCAAATTTAATGTCTCAAATTTTTAATAAGAGAACCTTTAACTACAATCAAATGGTTTCAGGGTTAAAGTTAATACTTTGGGGCTTGTTTAAAAAGATTGTAATCGCAGATGCAATCGGACCCATTGTCGATGATATTTTTGCTAATTATAATTCACATTCTGCATCAACGTTAATCTTAGGTGTTACCTTGTTTAGTTTCCAAGTGTATGGTGATTTTAGTGGCTATTCAGATATTGCGATAGGTACTTCAAAGCTTTTCGGTATTGAACTAATGTCGAATTTTAAATTCCCGAATTTTTCTAGAAATGTAGCCGAATATTGGCAACGTTGGCACATTTCACTTTCCACTTGGTTTAGACATTATATATATATTCCGTTAGGAGGTTCTAGAGGCAGTACACTTAAATCGATAAGAAATATCTGCATCATCTTTCTAGTCAGTGGATTTTGGCATGGTGCTAATTGGACGTTTATTTTTTGGGGCGGTTTTCATGCCTTGGCATTTATTCCGGTGTTTTTATTAGGGCGAAACGCAGTATATAAAGACACTGTAATTGCACAGAATAGCATATTCCCATCATTTACTGAACTGGGGCAGGTGCTATTAACATTTGTTATAGTCACGTTTTCTAGAATATTTTTTAGATCAGCATCCATTACCGAAGCCTTTGGTTTTATACATAGATTATGCACTAATTTCACCTACGAAACCTATTTGCATCCTTTGGGATATAGAATGATGGATTACTATATTCTCATCATATTATTTGTGGTTTACGAGTATATTATTAGAAAAGACGAGCGGTCTCCGTTCTTGTTTACATCTAAAGTGGTACGCTTTATTATGTATACGATTGTTGTTTTGGCGATGCTATTGTTTTACGATAGTAATGTAGATAGATCCTTTATTTATTTTCAATTTTAAGACAATGAAAAAGTTATTTATAAATATGTTGCTTTACGCCGTCCTAATTGCATTGTGCTTAGAAGTTGTGATTAGGTTGTTGCATTTAACTAAAGATTATCCTGTGCGCTATGTCGATGAATTTGGCGTAGAAAAATGGGTGCCTAATCAGCGTGGTTTTGCGGTGACAGGAATAAGACGACAGCATTTTTCTGAATATCATATTAATAATTCAGGCTACAATTCGTATCGTGAATTTCATCCAACTCCAGATCAAGTAGAAATAGCATTGGTTGGAGATTCTTTTATTGAAGGCTTTCATCAGCAGTATACAAATTCAATAGGAAAGAAAATAGAACAGCGTTTAAAAGATGTCGAAGTGTACGAATATGGCTATGCAGGTTACGATTTTGCAGACCAATTGCATATGATTAATACCTACAAAGAGACATTCGATTTAGTAGACTATGTGGTTTTAGGTTTAAAATTTGAAAACGATTTAACTAGAAGCTCATATACCGTTGTTCAAGACAGAATGAAATTAGAGACACCCTTGTATAAAACCTTGCGACAAAGTAAGTTGTTGGTGTATTTGCAAAACGTTGGTACTTTTGATGCGGCTAAAAGTTTACTGTCTAAAATTACGTCTGTAAACAATAATAATAAGGCTATTTCAAAACGTAGTTCAGAAACAGAATTACAAGATCAATATATTATAAATTTTAAAAGGTTAGTCCATACTTATGGGTACGATAAACAACGCTTTACTCTATTGTTAGATGCAGCACAAACACCACCAATTTTTCTTAAATATTTAGAAGATAATGGATTTAGATATTTAGATTTTTCTGAACCATTACAAGCTTCTAAAACCCCAACAAACTTAATTTATGATATGCATTGGAACAATCATGGGAGAACGTTAATTGCTGAGTTGGTAGCAGATTTTGTCGCTGAAAATATAGAAAAATAAAAAAAGTACATATCAATTAATTTATTATGTTTAGTCGCTAAAAACAAACACTTTAAAATGTTTATTTGTGAATGAATTTAGAGCATAACTACAGGTTTAAATAATACAAATATGAAACTAACGGCTTCTGAAATTAAAAATGATTTTGATTTCGATGAATATTTAAAAATAGTAAATAGCTTCGATTTTGTAAATCCGTTTTATAGAATTTGGGCGGGTAATATTGATGACGTTATAGACGAAAGATTATTTTACTTTACTCTAAAAGATGAGCATAATAAAACACTAATGGTGATGCCGTTTCTATTTATTAAAATTCCAAGTGTAGTGGATGGTGTAACGTATTATGATGTAAAATCGCCTTATGGTTATAGCGGACCTATTTTTAATGACGATGTTACAGATGATGTATTTATTAGTTTTTGGACTTTAGTTGACGCTTGGTATAAAGAACATCATGTGGTGTCTGAATTTTTGAGATTCAGTTTAAACGGAAATTATAAATGCTATTCTGGACATTTAATTCCAACATTAACCAATGTTAAAGGCGAGATTGTTTCTGAAGATTTACAATGGAATAATTTTAAGTCTAAAGTAAGAAACAACTACAGAAAAGGAGTCTCAGAAAACTTAAATATAGTGTTTGTTCAAGACGCTTCCGATCAAGAAAGTATTGCAGTTTTTCACAATATTTATATCCGTACCATGCAACGTATTAACGCGAGTATAGAATACCATTACGCGTTAAGTTATTTTCAAAACATCATTGAACTCAGTAAAAACGATTTCTTATTAGCAATTGTGTATAAAGATGATGTGGCTATTTCTGCAGAATTAATATTAATTTCGGGTGATACACTTTTTTCATATTTAGGCGGTACTTTGTCAGAATATTTTAATTTAAGACCTAACGATTTCTTGAAAATTGCCGTAATACAATGGGCCAGAGCTCACGAGTATAAATATTACATTTTAGGAGGAGGACGTAAAGACGGTGATGATTTATATCATTATAAAAAAACATTCTTTCCTAAAGATCCAGATGAGATGTATTTTACCGGTAGAAAAATTACAAATCATCAGATTTATCAAAAATTAAATGTGCTGTTAGGTACTGCAGATAGCGGAGAAAATTACTTTCCGAGTTATAGACATGGTATGAAATAGTGCAAGACTAATAAACATTTATAGCATTAGTTTCAGCTGTAAACTTGTCTTTACATTAATGTCTCATATCTATATGAAAACCTTGTGTCATAAAATTAAAAATGCTCTCTGGATCTATAACAGACCATATGAGAGGTATAAAAAAGAGTAGAGCTAATCCAAATGTATAGGCTTGATTGCTTTTAGTACCAATTAATTTAGTAGCTAAAAAGATAAGACCATAATAGCCCATTAAAATCCCAAAAATGAAACTGAAAAGTATCATTAATCCACCCATAATCAGTGAAATAATTAATAATATAAACAATACTATACATAGAATTTTAGACGCTTGTTTTATATAATTCATATGTCAGTTGCACTAATTTTTTAGATGTCTTTTCGTTATTAAGAAGGGATACGTATTGGGCTTAAATGTAGTTAAGTTTTAAATGTAAAACGTAATGTGTTCTAAGCTTTATTGCAGCGTTTAAATTGTATTTTTTGAATGCCTTCTGCTGAATTAAATTGTTTTTCCTCCATAAAACCTAAAGATTTATATAAGTGCGTCGCTGGTGTATTTAATAGGGCAGTTTCTACAATTGTACAAGCAGATGGATGTGTCTCTAGTACATGGTTTACTAATTGCTTAGCAATACCGCATCTAAAGTATTTTGGATTAACCACTAAACTATGTATGTCTGTAAGTTCTTCAGAAACTTGAATTTCTATAATTCCAGCCAAAGCATTATTTTCAAAAAAACCATAAAAAAGAGAGGAACTATTATTATAGTCATCAATGGTGCGTTTTAATGGTGGAAAATCTTTACAGCCTATGCGCTCGGCTTCCACGGTATACGACAATTGAAAAAGGATATGTATTTTTATAGATTCTTCTAATTGTTTACAATCTAGTTGTTTTATCATTATGTTATTAATTGATGTGTTTTATCTAGAAAAATAATTTTCTATGACTTCTAATTTAACCTTAGATACGCCTTGATCTATTAAATCTATTTCTTCTGCTGCGGCACGAGATAAATCTATAATTCTACGTTTAGTATATGGTCCGCGATCATTAATTACAACAACTACAGACTTGTCGTTACTCAGATTAGTGACTCTAACTAAGGTGTTAAAAGGAAGGGTAAGATGGGCTGCTGTTAATGCTTCTTTATTATAAAGAGAGCCACTTGCTGTAGGTGCACCTTGTAATGAATCACTATAATAAGAGGCTTTCCCTGTACTGGTAGTTTGCGCCATGCTTATATGGCTAACAACTACAATACAAAATATAGTAAGTATATTGGAAAACGCATTCATAGGTTTAGAGTTTTATGTGCATCTCGATAATTAATGGTCACCTTTATCTTTAATTTTTAAAGGTTCAACTTTCCCATCAAAGGTAATGCTATTTCTGTTACTACTATACACCACTAAAGATGCTGAATCTGGACTATAAACGGTTAGTGTAATTTTAAAATTTTCAGAATCATTTGTAATCGCATATTTTACAATGCCTCTGTGTTTTTTTTCGTTGTAGGTTAAAGAATATTCTTTATAAGGTCCGTTAAATGTTATACCACCATCGCCACCATAAGAAGCCATCTGAGCAACACCAAAGTATGGCATGTCTGCTTCTGTAATAGAATCGTTCACTTTTAAAAAGTTAGGATTTCCAATTAAACTAATACGTTTACCACCTTGTGTTGTAGCCCAATCGGCATCAAAAGTGAATTTAGAAGATTCTAGTAGTTTCTTTATGGCAATAAACTCTTGTTCTTGTTTTTCTTTTTTTAGAGCTTTCTTTTCAGCTTTAGTTTGAGAGAATGTTAAATTAATACTGAAAACTAAAACTATTAATAATATAACATGCTTTTTCATGATCTATAAGATTTTAGATGAATATAACAAATTATATACCAAACTGAAAATCACACATTCAGACTTCATGTTGAAGGCTATTTATTATCGTTTTCTTAAAAAGGATTTAAGCCATAATCCAGACTTTTTAAGGGTGCGCTTTTGAGTTTTAAAATCGTTATAAATAATTCCAAATCTAGGCTTTGTGCCTTCTGCCCATTCAAAATTATCGATAAGCGTCCAAATAAAATAACCTTTTATAGGCATTTTATTTTCTATAGCTTTAAGTGTATATTTAAAGGTCTTTTTAAAATAATTTATACGTGCTTTATCTTGAATTTTTCCATCGATTAATTCATCTTCAAAGCACTGACCAGACTCGGTGATATATATATCTTTTACGCCTGAATATTGATTGAATTGCTCTAACATCTTATATAACCCTTTCGGATATATTTCCAAATTCATAGCATTTGTCTTAACATCTCGTTTTTCGGCAGGAACTTCGGCGGCGAAAAGAATAGGAGGGAGCAAGCTGAATTTTGCTACAATTTTAAAATAATATTGTACGCCAATAAAATCGAAATCGAATGCTAGTAAATCTTCATCGCCAGGCTGATAATATTTTTCAATACGATTTAAACCCGGAATTGCAGCTGTAGGATAACCTAAGCCTAAACTGGGTTCTATAAAAAAACGATTTAATAAGGCGTCTATTCTTTGGGCGGCATTTTTATGCATCACCCGACGGTTTAAGGGGCGCACATACGAGCACGAAAAAGTAGTGCCAATATTAGCGTGTTCTACATTTTGTCTTACTATTCGGCCTCCTAATGACTGGCATAAAGCTGCGTTATGAGCTGCTGGTAAAAAGTTTTTCAAACCTTTTTTTCTTGGCGCATGCATGCCCATAAAATAGCCAAGACCAATAAAACTCATGGGTTCGTTTAAAATAATCCATGTTTTAACTTTTAGACCGTATGTTTTTGTACAAAAGTCAACATAAGTCTCAAACCATGTTAAGATGTCTCGATTTGTCCATCCGCCTAGATCTTGTAATGCCTGTGGTAAATCCCAATGGTATAAAGTCACCCAAGGTTCTATTCCTACGTCTAAAGCATAATTTATAACATCGTGATAAAAAGCAACACCTTCAGGATTTATCTCTCCGGTACCTTGTGGAAAAATGCGAGACCAAGATAAAGAGAACCGAAAGCAATCTAAATGCAATGCTTTGACTTGGTCAATATCTGCTTTGTAATTGGTGTAAAAGTCTGTGGCTGTATTCCCTGTTCCTTTTTTAAATGCTGGTCTGTTAGTAAACGTGTCCCAAATTGAAGGCCCTTTACCGTGGGTATTATAGGCGCCTTCATTCTGGTAAGAAGATATGGTAACGCCCCATTTAAAATGCTTAGGAAATTGTTTTGATTTCACGAGTTATAGAGTCCTTTTATTAAACTATGAGATGGCAAATTTTTATGTTTAAAAATAGACTTTAATGTGTCGATCTACACACCTTAAACTTTAAGAATAGATTAAGTTTTACACTATTGGTCTTCGGTATTATATTCATAAATTTGAATAATCTAACTCATAATTTTAAACTTATATGAGTTAAATCTCAATGCAATTTTCAGACATAACTTTTAAAATACACTGTGCAGATAATGAGTAATGTAGATTTAAAAACAATAAAATTTTCGGTATTAGATTTAGTGCCGATTACACAAGGTCATACCCAACAAAAAGCGATGCAGAATGCTTTAAATTTAGCACAACATGTTGAAGCTTTAGGGTATACACGGTATTGGATATCTGAACACCATAACATGGATAGTTTAGTGAGTTCTGCAACTGTTATTTTATTGGGTTATGTAGCTCAGGGAACTTCAAGCATACGTGTTGGCTCAGGTGGAATTATGCTTCCTAATCACGCTCCTTTAGTGGTCGCAGAACAATTTGGTACGTTGGACACATTATATCCAGGTCGTATAGATTTAGGATTAGGGCGCGCACCAGGTACAGATCAGCGTACAGCTATGGCATTAAGACGTGATAGACAAGAGAGTGTTCAGGATTTCCCGAATAATATACAAGAATTACAAGCGTATTTTACCAATGAGGATTTGGGTGAGCCTGTTAGAGCTATTCCTGGAGAAGGTTTAGAAATACCAATATATTTACTAGGTTCTAGTACGTTTAGTGCAGATTTGGCAGCTAAAAAAGGATTACCTTATGCTTTTGCCAGTCATTTTGCACCGGCTCAATTGTTTGATGCACTTCATATTTATAATAATACGTTTCAGCCTTCAACAACTAATAGCAAACCTTATAGTATGGCTTGTATTAATGTGATTGCTGCAGAAACCGATGACGACGCCCAAGAGTTAGCAACAAGTTTGTTTCAGTTAGCTTTAGGAATTATAACCAACGTACGCCGACCTTTACAACCGCCAGTAAAATCTATGAACGGTGTATGGAATGAGCAACAACAAGCCATGATCATGAATATGTTACATTATACTTTTATAGGATCTAAGGCGACTATTGAAAAAGAAATTTCTGAATTTGTTGCAAAAACACAAGTGCAAGAACTCATTGTGGTGTCTCATATCTATGATCATGAAGCGCGTAAAAAATCTTATGAAATATTAAGTGACGTGTTTAAGTCCTAATTTTATAATACGGCATGTTCTATTGTGCTGTATATTGAAGATGCTTTAGTGTTTTTCCAACCAACGTTTTTATACCAACACATTTAAAACTGAGGTTTAAATACAAGCGCTCAGCTTTAAGATTGTGCGTTTCAACCAATAGGCCTAACGTTTTATGTTCATCATGTGCAAAAATCTCTATAATGTGTTTTAAAAGCTTAATGCCAATACCTTGTCCGCGATGACTCTCTAATACGGCAAAAGAATCAATATATAGTTCTCCTGCATTAGTCTCATCCTCAGGATTAAATTTTTTATTATAATGCGTAAGTATATAGTTTTGAATAGGTAAACGATACGTGTGTAATAGTGATCCATCATAACAATTTATAGCGGCAACTATTTGATTCTGATCTTCTATTACCATACAGTTCTGATAGGAGTATTGATTATCTTCTAAAGCTGTAAAGTGTTCTAAAAA
Source organism: Formosa algae (assembly GCF_001439665.1). Lineage (GTDB taxonomy): Bacteria > Bacteroidota > Bacteroidia > Flavobacteriales > Flavobacteriaceae > Formosa > Formosa algae. The sequence goes on along the minus strand of NZ_LMAK01000011.1, from coordinate 213,445 downwards.
CGCCAAAGCTTGAACCGAATCAGTGACTCCTATACATTCAAAAATAAAGTCTTCCATAGCTAATAATAGAAGTGAAGCGATGGCTTTAGTATCAGATAAAGTAGCAGGTCTCGTATACATGCGATTAATCTATACGTGTAAGGTTTAAATCGTGAAAATCGAAACTAAAATCGATATTAGGCGAGATGCCTTTCATTTTTATTTGCATGGCTTTACCTTCTTCATTTAAGTTAAACGTCGCGAAAGCATCGCAAGGCATTCCCGTAAATTCCCATTTCACAGCAAAAGTAGTGGCTTTATAAAAATACATTTGTCCGTTCAATTTAGGCGAACGTTTACAGGTAAACCAAAGTGCTCCATCCTTTTCAGTTATGCTTATATCTCCAAACCAAGGATCGTTGTAGGTGCCGATGTAATTTTTGAAATCAATTTTGGTCTTTTTATTGGCTTCTACAGTGTCCCAAACCGCTTTAGTAACTGCATCTCCATCTTTTTCCTGACTTTTACTATAGGCTGTAAGTTCTGTTACCCAATCTTTTTTATCGATGTCTAAATACATATCTAGAATGGTTTCTGGAACGGCATAAAACGCATAACCTCCAGGATCTGTATTGGTTAATACCACAATACCTAAATTAAGTTCCGGCACTAATATGGTGCGTGATAACATACCTGTTAAACCGCCTGTATGCTGCACAATAATTTTACCTTTTACATCAGAGATTTCCCAACCTAAACCATATGCTGAAAAATGATTTCCTGTACGTTCGTCTGCATATAAATTATAACCGGTTATGGTTAGTGGCGACCACATTTGCTTTTGCACCTTTTCAGAAAATAAAGTTTTAGATAAACTATCGCCATATTTTCCTTTATAAAGTTGTAGTAGCATCCATTTACTTAAATCGTTAACACCTGCATTAATTCCGCCAGCAGCACCAACTAAATTGCCACCATCATAAGCAGGAACTTCTACAATTTTGTTATTATAAGAACTATGTGGTAGGGCAACATTTCCATGTGCAGGAATACGGTTAATAAGTGGTTTAGCCGTTTTCATACCTAAAGGATCGAAAATTCGTGTCTGAATAAAGTCGGCCCAAGTCGAGCCACTTATTCTGTAAATAACTTCCCCAGCAACGATATACAAAAGGTTGTCGTAATCGTAATGTGTACGGAATGCAGATGTTGGAGTTTGGTGTTGAAAGCTTTTTAAAACATCGTCTATAGTAAAATCGCCTCCATCTGGAAAAATCATTAAATCGCCAGCGCCTAATCCCAATCCGCTACGGTGTGTTAGTAAATCGGTAATAGTAAAATTAGCAGTTACATAATCATCGTACATTTTAAACTCCGGAATATAATCAACAACTTTGTCATCCCAGGATAATTTACCTTCATCGACTAAAATAGCCAATGCAGCACTTGTAAATGCTTTAGAGTTCGACGCAATAGAAAATAAAGTATTCTCATCTACTTTGTCTTTAGAATTAATAGATTTTAAACCATAACCTTTAGAATGGATCACCTTTCCGTCTTTAACAATGGCAATAGCCATCCCTACAGAGTTATTTAATCCCATAGTTTTTGCAACTAGAGCGTCGATTTCTGCAGAACTTACGTCTTGTGAAAATCCAGAAACCTGAATTAGTAATACAAGAACAAAAATATAAATGTGTTTAAATTGTATCATATAAAATAAGTGTGACGAATAGAATTAATGGTTCAGAATTTAAATGTAAGCAAAAATATTTCAGTAGTAATTTTACTGAATTTGGCAACCAATACATTTAGAAGATGTGTAAATATGATATTCTTAGTAAAAAATGATAGAAGACATTTTTTTTAATAATCGTGATAATGAAACTTAAAATAAGTGATAATTGTGTAAAGAAAATTGACATTTCTGCGTTTTTCTAAAATGACTAAAAATTTTCAAACGTTTGAAAAATAGACCGTATAAGTTCTTGTTAAACAATCAATTATGAGTTTAGTACTAAAAGGTCTTTTTTATTAACGAAAATTCACGAAAACTACCTTTTTAATATGTATTAACAACGGTTTAATGCTTTTTATTAGATTGTTTTGAATTCGATTAAAACCTAGCAATTGTCATGTTTTAACTCTTGCTTTGTGGTGAACTTTGGGATATAGAATAAATTATATACATAAATAAATTAATTCAGTATGAAAGTAGCAGAGTTAAAAAACACAGACCTTCAAGCAGAAGGATTTCAAAATGGAGATTGGAATACATCAATAAATGTACGTGATTTTGTGTACAAAAATATTACACCATACCATGGTACGCACGAGTTCCTTATTGGACCAAGCGAACGTACTAAAAAACTTTGGGATGTATGTAAAGATGCAACAAAAATAGAACGCGCTAACAACGGTGTACATTCTGTAGATACGGATATTGTTTCTGGTATTGCAAACTTTGAAGCAGGATATATAGATAAAGAAAACGAAACTATTGTAGGGTTACAAACAGATGGTTTGTTAAAACGTGCAATGAAACCTTTTGGAGGATATAAAGTAGTTCAAAAAGCATTAGAAGAAATAGGTTTAAAACCAGCTAATGCCGTAAACGAATTATTCTCTAAATATGTAAAAACACATAACGATGGTGTGTTTGATGCGTATAACGCAGAAATTAGAAAATTTAGATCTTTAGGGTTTTTAACAGGGTTACCAGACAACTATGCACGTGGAAGAATTATAGGAGATTACAGAAGAATTGCATTGTATGGTATTAACAGTTTAATTGATGCTAAAAAACAAGATTTAGCACACATTAAAGGCCCAATGACAGATGCTGTTATTCGCTTAAGAGAAGAAGTGTCTGAGCAACTTAAAGCTTTAAAAGATATGATTGCTATGGGTAATGCTTATGGTCTTGACTTAAGCCGCCCAGCACAAAATGCACAAGAAGCAGTACAATGGACATACATGGCTTACTTAGCTGCAGTAAAAGAACAAGATGGTGCTGCAATGTCTTTAGGTAATGTGTCTACATTCTTAGATATTTTTATTCAAAGAGATCTAGACAATGAAGTTATTGGAGAAATTGAAGCTCAAGAATATATCGACCAATTCGTAATGAAATTACGTATGGTACGTCACTTAAGAATGTCTGCTTACGACGAAATTTTTGCAGGAGATCCAACATGGGTTACAGAAGCAATTGGTGGTATGTTTAAAGACGGACGTACTAAAGTAACTAAAACGGCTTTCCGTTTCTTACATACGTTGTACAACCTAGGACCATCACCAGAACCAAATATTACTGTATTATGGTCACCTTCATTACCAGAAAATTTCAGAAAATATTGTGCTAAAGTTGCTATTGATACATCTTCAATTCAATTCGAAAACGATGATTTAATGCGTGAGTTAAGAGGATCTGACGATTACGGAATCGCTTGTTGTGTATCTTACCAAGAAATCGGAAAACAAATCCAATTCTTCGGTGCACGTACTAACTTAGCAAAAACATTACTTTTAGCTGTAAATGCTGGGCGTTGCGAAATTACTGGTAAACAAATGGTAAAAGGTATTGAAGCAGATAACGATGAGTATTTAGACTTCGATAAAGTGATGGCTAATTTTAAATTGGCAATGACAGAAGTTGCACGAGTGTATAACGACTCTATGAATATTATTCACTACATGCACGATAAATATTACTACGAAAAAGGTCAGATGGCTTTAATAGATACTAATCCAGCTATTAATATCGCTTATGGTATTGCAGGTTTATCTATCGTAGCAGATTCATTATCAGCAATTAAATATGCTAAAGTTAAACCAATTAGAAATGAAGAAGGATTAACTGTAAGTTTCGAAATTGAAGGTGAATTCCCTAAATATGGAAACGATGATGATCGTGTAGATATTTTTGCTCACAATGCTGTTGAAGACTTTAACAATGAATTAAAAAAATTAGCAGTTTACAAAAATGCAGAACCAACAATGTCTGTGTTAACCATTACGTCTAACGTAGTATATGGTAAAAAGACTGGAGCAACTCCAGACGGAAGAGCTAAAGGTGTACCATTTGCACCAGGAGCAAATCCAATGCACGGACGTGATACTAACGGGGCAATAGCTTCATTAAATTCTGTTGCTAAAATAGACTATAAAGATTCACAAGATGGTGTATCTAATACCTTCTCTATCGTACCTAAATCTCTTGGTGCAACAAACGAAGAACGTATAGATAACTTAGTGGCTACTTTAACAGGATATTTTCAACATGGTGCACAACATTTAAATGTAAATGTTTTAGATAAAGACACTTTATTAGATGCTATGGAACACCCAGAAAATCACCCACAATTAACAATACGTGTTTCTGGATACGCTGTTAACTTTATAAGATTAACAAGAGAACAACAATTAGAAGTTATTTCTCGTTCGTTCCACGAATCTATGTAATAGAACTCTGTTTATTTAACTTGAAGAGGTATTCAAAATATAACACACTAGTTTTTACTATTTCCATATCGTAATCTCCTTATTTATTTAGTGTTACTTTTATTTTTGAATGCCTCTTATTTTTTTAATTAAAAATTGAATAATTATTAAAACAACAGACAACATATTAAACGTACATTCTATAGAATCTTTTGGGACACATGATGGTCCAGGCATCCGTATGGTTGTGTTTTTACAAGGCTGTAAATTAAGATGTCAGTATTGCCATAATCCAGATACTATAGATACTCAAGGTGGTACAGAGTATAATATTGAAGATTTAGTACAACGCGCTCTTAGAATGAAATCTTATTTTGGAGATAAAGGCGGTGTAACTGTTTCTGGCGGCGAACCCCTTTTGCAAGCGAAGAGCTTAATTCCTTTTTTTAAACGCTTAAAAGAAGAAGGTATACATACTAATATTGATACCAACGGACGATTATTGAATCATCCTACAACAGAATTATTAGATAAGTATGCCGATTTAGTAATGCTAGATATTAAGCACATGAATGAAGAAGGGTTCCAGAAATTGGCTGGAGCAAAAAATAAAGAAACCACATTTAACTTTGCGAAATACAGAGAAGATTCTGGAAAAAAAATGTGGCTACGTTATGTACTAATACCAGAAATAACCAATACCCCTGAGTTACTTCATCAATTGGGAAACTATTTTAAAGATTACAAAACTATCGAAAAAATAGAACTTCAACCTTACCATAAATTAGGCATCCATAAATGGGAAGCGTTAGGTTGGGACTATGAGTTAAAAGATGCTCGAGAAAATACCCAAGAAGAAATTGATGCTGCAGTAGCCATTTTAAATCAATATTTTAAAGACGTAAAAGCGAATTAAACCTCGTTTTTAATTCAGATTTCCCAAGTATTATGAATTCACCTAAAGAAGGTATAAAAATAGTAAATGAAATTGCTCTTAATAAAGAAGGGTATAAAGTTAGTAAAACATTAATACTCGCTTTTTTAGCCGGTGCTTATGTTGCTTTTGGCGGATTATTAGCCATTATAATCTCTGGAGGTTCTCCAGGTTTAGCAGCTCATAATCCGGGTTTAGCCCGATTTTTATTTGGTGCTGCATTTCCACTAGGACTTATTTTAGTGGTTTTAGTAGGGGCGGAGTTGTTTACTGGTAATAATGCCTATTTTATACCAAACATTTTAACAAAAAGGCAGAAAGCATATGCCATGTTTAAAAACTGGGGCTTGGTGTATATTGGTAATTTTATAGGCGCTATTTTTATAGCGTATGTAATTACTCATTTAACACATCTTGTACATAGCGAACCTTATATTAATATGGTGCATAGTATTGCCAATGGTAAGACCAGTCATACTTTCTTAGTTACTTTTATAAAAGGAATAGGAGCCAACTGGTTAGTTTGCTTAGCGCTTTGGCAAGGTATTGCAGCTAAGAATACTATTGGAAAAATTGTTGCTATTTGGTTACCTGTTATGGCTTTTGTTACTATGGGATTTGAGCACAGTATTGCAAATATGTATTTTATACCATTGTCTATTTTTGAAGGCGCAGATATTACTTGGAGCACATTTATATTTAAAAATCTAATTCCTGCAACATTGGGAAACATTGTTGGTGGTGCTTTATTTGTTGGTTTACCATACGGATATTTGTTTGGTAAAACAGAAGGTTAATACTGTCTAAAATTATACAAATACTAATGTACATAAATGAGTTTTAAAATTTGTATTAAAACCTTTACAATAGCATAGTAATTTTGTTTTTTATTATAATTAAGCCTTCTAAATTACGATAACCTAATATTTAGGGTTTTATTTTAATAAATAGTTAAAATTTTATCAAAAAAAACATTAATAAACTAAAAATTAATCTTAACTTTGTAAATACTTAGATAATAAGCTCTTACAAACAAACAACTAAAAATTTAGCCAAGCCTCGATATCTCTATATTGAGGTTTATTTTTTACTAGAATTTTGGTCGTATTAGTCTTTAAATTATACTTATTGTAAGAGTTTGACTAAAAAAACAAACCCCAAGGTCTAAGCTTAGGGTTTATTTATATATTATAATGCTGCAATACGCTGTTGAAGTAGCGGTTGCCATGTGTTTATGAGTTCTAGCTCTCCACTTAATTGAATATTAGTATCCTCATCATAGAATTCGAATTGAGATTCTGTTGTTGTTTTATCCTTTGGGATAAACTCTAACTTTAATGTTTCAATAATTTGTGAATTACTTTTAGCATTAGTGTTTTTACAAAATTTTAAAATTCTACAAGCTTTATAATCCGATAAGTCTAAACAGTTTTCTGTAATCTTATCATTTGTTTTTTTATAGAATAGCACCATGTTTTTGGTCTCGTCTAAACCAATAATAAAATCGGCTCCAACTTCGTGTTTAGTAATTGTAGCATTATGTGTTTCAGCTATAGTTTTTAAAGCCTTTAACATTGCGTTCTTTTTCTTTCTACTATTTTGAGTTGTAATTATAAATGGTGAAGCGCAGATAATTATAAAAACTACGCTAAGAATTAGTGTTCCGGTATTCATTGTATTGTATTTAAATTATATCATAATAAATGTAGATTATGTACTTAAACATAATCTTAGTGTTGTTAATCGGACGCGTGAAGTCACACGAAATTAAAACATGATATTACCAGAAATAATGAAACGGAAAAATAGAATCGTGCTTACGATAATTAACCAAAGTATTGGTTTGATACGCTGTGTATTGCGATATTTGTGCACTTACAAGGCGTTCGTTTAATTTTGGAAACCAACCGTGATTAAATACAGGAGTTTTAGAGAACTCTGCAGCAGGAGGTCCAAATGAGATACCAATATTTTCAGGTTCTGATGTTAAACTGAATAGGGATTTGGTTACCGAAGATATATCCTGATGTTTTTCAGAAGGATCTGTTAGCGGTGTGAAAGTTTTAGGCAGCGGTTGTGCTACACCGTAAAGTGCAATACAATATATAAGCGTTAATAATATACCGCTAGAATATGTAACTAATTTTTTCACAAGACAAATGTACTTTTTTCACCTAGATGAAAAATGGCTTTAACATTATATTATATAAAATGGTTTGATAGAGTTACTGTCTTAAATAACGATTACGTTTTTAGTTAAGCGAATCAACTCAAAAAGCATCAGATTGCTATTATTTTGCTGTATAATTCAGAATATAATAATTATTGATATACGATAGATTAAGCCTATTAGTTTAAAACCCTTTTCTAAGGGGAATAGTTTAATTTTGTGGTTTTAGTAATAGTAACATTTTTATATGAATTTTACCACTTTCAATTCCTTTAAAAGTAGAAATTTTAGATTGTTCTTTATGGGGCAATCGGTATCACTCTTAGGGACTTGGATGCAAAAAACGGCTGTGAGTTGGGTAATTTATAGTTTAACGCAGTCAAAATTTATGTTAGGTGTTGCTGTTTTTGCTACGCTATTTCCTACGGCATTAGTGTCTCTTTATGGCGGCGTGGTTGCAGATCGTTATAACAGACACAAAGTGTTATTAATCACTCAAGTGGTATCTTTAATCCAAGCTGTGCTATTAACGGTTTCAATTATTTTCTTTAAAGATCATGCGGTTTGGACTATCATTATTTTGAGCGCTGTTTTAGGTGTGATTAATGGTTTTGATGTGCCAGCACGACAATCTCTAGTTCGGGAAATGGTAGATAATAAAGACGACCTTCCCAATGCATTGGCCTTAAATTCGTCTATGGTGAATTTATCAAAATTAATAGGGCCAGCATTAGCCGGATTTATCTTAGAATCTTTTGGAGACGATGTGTGTTTTGGTTTAAATGCTGTGAGTTTTATACCTGTAATTGGATCGTTATTATTAATGAAATTGCCAAAAAGTGAAATTACACCTAATGCAGATCGGAATATCAAATCGGAGTTTAAAGATGCTTTTTCTTATATCTTAAAAACACCAGAAATTCATTCCATTCTTATTTTTACAGGATTAATGAGTTTGTTTGTCTTATCGTACACCACTTTAACACCCGCTTTTGCAAAAGATGTTTTTAATGGCTCGGCGTCTACTTTAGGTGTGATTGATGGAGTTATTGGTTTCGGAGCTTTCATTGGAGCCATTTTCTTAGCATCATTAAAAACGGGAACAGATTTAAGTAAAATATTAGCCATTAATTCTCTAATTTTCGGAGTAGGATTAGTGTTGTTTGCTGAAACAAATGTGTATTATTTAGCCTTAATATTTGCTGCCATTGGTGCCTTTGGAATGATGTCTATACGTACCATAACCAATACCATTATTCAAGTTAATGTACCCAATCATTTTAGAGGTCGTGTTATTAGTATTTACATTATGTCATTAACCGGATTGTTACCAATAGGGAGTTTAGCTATTGGTAGTATATCGCATTATATAGGTGTACAATCTACAGTGCTAATACAAGGTGTTTTAGCTATAATTATTACTTTATTCTATGGCAGATATCTGAAAAAAGTAAAACTGAAAAAGAAAGCTTTAGCCATTTTAGAACAACAACCGGAACAAGGTTATGGTGTGAAATAATATAATTATGGTTTTATGGCTTTTAAGGCATAAAGCATAGGGATGTTAGCTTCTAAATGTTGTATTCTGTATTGTTTCGGACTCACCTCAACAGTATGATTAAAACAATCGTAAGGCGAGTAATCAAATTCTTCAAACGCACGCAATTGTAAATTATTCCTAAGTAGTGAACCAAGAACTTCTCCTAAACTATGGTTCCAAGTAATTGACTGATTTGTGATATTGGCCGTTCTATCTGCATAGGTGCCAGCTTCTGTTTCAACAATAGCATCCGACTTGAAATAGCGGTAGATTATGTTGTTAAAATCGTCATCGAACATCCAAACCACAGGATGAAATTCAACAAATACAAACTCGCCCTTTGGTTTTAAATATTTAGAAATCAATTGTGCCCATTGCTCTAAATCGGGTAACCAACCAATGGTACCGTAACTGGTATATACGATATCAAAAGTATCATCTAAATGATTGGGTAAATCGTACAAATCGCAACACAAAAATGAAGCATCTAATTGAAGTTGCTCCGCTAATTGGTTGGCGTTTTTAATCGCGACATCAGATATGTCAACTCCAGTGACTTGTGCTCCTAAACGTGCTAAAGACAGGGAATCTTGTCCAAAATGACATTGTAAATGCAATATCTTTTTGCCTTTAACATCGCCTAATAAATCCAACTCTATAGCATTTAAAGAGGAGTTTCCGTTTACAAAGCTTTCAACATCGTAGAAATCTGAAGTTAAATGTGCTTCCGTTTTGGCATTCCAGGTGGCTTTGTTTACAGCTTTATAATCGTGTTCAGAATTCATAGTCAGGTTGTGTATCTAATTGATAGCATGAACAAAATACATATAATTTTTTAACTGCAGTTTATTTGAATGAGAATGAATGCTTTATTTTGAAATTTCAGATTTAAATCCTTCAATTAAACTTCGGGAGACAAATACATTATCTTTGCTGAAATTTTTGCACTATTTTGAAAGATATATTACTGATAACTCCACCATTTACCCAATTAAATACACCATATCCAGCAACGGCATATTTAAAAGGATTTCTAAATACAAAAGCCATTTCTTCATATCAAATGGACTTGGGGATTGAAGTGATTATAGAATTATTTTCAAAAAATGCATTTACCATGTTATTCGATTTCGCTTACGAGAATGACACCATTCAGAGTGAAAACGGTCAGCGTATATATGCCCTAAAAGACGATTATATAAAGGTATTAGAACCTGTAGTCCGTTTTTTACAAGGAAAAAACACAACATTAGCGCGACAAATTTGTACCGATAATTTTCTACCACGAGCTTCCAGATTCGATAATTTAGAAGATTTAAATTGGGCGTTCGGAAATATGGGCATGCAAGACAAAGCCAAACATTTGGCAACTTTGTTTCTTGAAGATTTATCTGATTTTATTATTGAATGTATCGACGATAATTTTGGATTTAGTCGCTATGCAGAACGTTTAGGGATGAGTGCCAATTCGTTTGATGAATTGTATGAAAACCTGCAACAAGACCTCACGTTTATAGACGATATTAGCTTACAAATTCTAGAAAACAAGTTAGAAGACGTGCAACCAAAAATTGTGTGTCTATCTGTGCCATTTCCAGGGAATTTATATAGTGCGTTTCGTTGTGCACAGTTTATCAAGCGTAATTATCCAGATATTGTTGTGGAAATGGGAGGCGGATTCCCAAACACAGAATTACGTTCGTTAAAAGATGTTCGTGTGTTTGAGTTTTTTGATTTTATAACCTTAGACGATGGCGAATTACCTGTAGAATTATTGCACGATTTAGTGGTCAATAATAAAGATATAGAAACCTTCAAATTTAAACGTACGCTGTTGTTAGAACACGATGCAGTCGTGTATAAGAATGATAGTCCGCTTTCAGATTACAAACAGAGTGCAGTGGGAACACCAGATTATTCAGATTTACTGTTGAGTGATTATATTTCAGTGATTGAAATAGCAAATCCCATGCATAGTTTATGGAGTGATGGACGTTGGAACAAACTCACCATGGCACATGGATGCTATTGGGGAAAATGCACGTTTTGCGATATTTCTTTAGATTATATAAAAATTTACGAACCCATTGCAGCTAAGACTTTAGTCGATCGCATGGAGGAACTTATTGAACAAACCGGCGACACCGGATTTCATTTTGTAGATGAAGCCGCACCGCCTTCATTAATGAAAGCCTTAGCTTTAGAAATATTAAAACGAGATTTAACCCTAACATGGTGGGCAAATATTAGGTTCGAAAAAAACTTTACTCAAGATTTATGTGTGCTTTTAAAAGCATCGGGGTGTATTGCAGTGTCTGGCGGATTAGAAGTGGCTTCAGATCGGTTATTGAAACTTATCGATAAAGGCGTAACTGTGGAACAGGTGGCACAAGTGACTCGTAATCTTACCGAAAGTAACATTATGGTGCATTCATATTTAATGTATGGGTATCCGACACAAACCGAGCAGGAAACAGTAGATAGTTTAGAGATGGTTCGTCAGTTATTCGAAGTAGGCGTGTTACAGTCAGGATTTTGGCATCAGTTTGCATTAACAGCGCATAGTCCAATTGGATTAAATCCCGCAGAGTTTGGAGTTACACCACATTATAACGACATTACCTTTGCCAATAACGATGTCGCGTTTTCGGATGTAACAGGCATCGATCATTCCAAATTTAGTAACGGACTAAAAACCTCATTATTCAATTATATGCACGGTATTGGTTTTGATTTACCGCTTCAGGATTGGTTCGATTTTAAGGTTCCCGATACGACGATAGATTCAGAATGTATTTATAATGCGTTACAAATCGAACCGAATTTTAGTGTAAAACCTACGGCAAAAATTGTTTGGTTAGGAAAAACACCATTTGTAGAAGAAGTCTATAAAACTAAAAAAGGAACTACGTATACCAGTTTAAAAATGACATTTTACGATAAAACAGCTGCGTTCCAAATTACAACACCTTTAGAAGAAGGTGAGTGGCTATTGCAAACTTTAGAAAAACTGTCTCCTAGAAGCGCATCTATAAAATCGTTTAATATGCTGAAAAAAGATTTTGAATCTCAATTTGAAAATTTTGAATTGTTTTGGTTTTCAAAACCCATAAATACATTAAAAGAACATGGTTTATTGGTATTGTAGTTCTTTAAAGTTTAGACGTTGCATTTTGCAATCCTATTGCATACAATAATTTGTATATTTGAATCAATGAAATATTTAGCCGTCATATTATCTGTTTACTTTTTAGCATTAAACTTTGCGCCTTGCGAAGATGATGCTTCTGTGTGCGATAATGATACAACCGAAATTTCACAACATTCAGATTCAGATCACAATCATGGCACTTCAGACGATTGTTCGCCATTTTGTCAATGTCACTGTTGCCATATTCACGTAACTCAGTTTACACCTGTAGAGATTAGTTTTTTAGTACCTGATATTTCTACAGAATTGTTTCTTCATTTCGATAGTCTAGGTCAAGACGTTAATCAAACCATTTTACAACCGCCTCGGGCATAATGTGTCCTGTTTTTACAGGGTATAACACCAATTCTCATTTGAAATTACTATAAAATAAAATAATGATTTTTTTCTATAAATGAAGAAGAAAAAAAACATAGCCTTAGTTACGGTTTCTTTTTATTCTGGTTCTTTTCAATAAGAAATGGTATTAGTACATAATTCTTAAATAATTTTAAGAATACGTTTTAATTTATAATCACATTATAACCCATTTTCTATGATTAATAAAATCATTGATTTCTCAATCCATAATAAATTTATTATTGGTTTGCTCACGCTTACCATAATTGGAGCAGGGATTTGGAGCTTGACAAAAGTGCCCATAGATGCCGTTCCCGATATTACAAATAATCAAGTTCAAGTCATTACGCAAGCGCCCAATTTAGGGACAGAAGACATTGAACAATTTGTAACCTATCCCGTAGAAGTTGCCATGAGTAACTTGCCTAATGTTCATGAAATTCGATCCGTATCACGTTTTGGTTTATCGGTCGTGACTATTGTTTTCGACGATGATATGGGCACGTATTTACCAAGACAACTAGTCTCTGAAAAACTCTCTGAAGTTAAAGACGATATTCCCGAAGGTTTTGGCACACCAACCATGGGACCAATTACTACTGGTCTCGGTGAAATCTATCAATATACCTTAAAGGTAAAACCAGATTTTAAAGATCAATATTCTATTTCCGATTTGCGAACCATGCAAGATTGGATTGTTCAACGTCAAATGGCTATGGTACCCGGCGTTGTAGAAGTAAATGCCATTGGCGGAAAAATTAAACAGTATGAAGTGGCTGTAAATCCGTCAGAATTAAATGCCATTGGATTATCTATTACCGATATTTTTGAAGCTTTAGAAGCCAATAATCAGAATACAGGTGGTGCATATATCGAGAAAAATCATCAAGCTAATTTTATTAGAGGTGAAGGTTTAATCCGCAGTTTAGATGATATTAAAAATATTGTGGTGTCTCATGAACAAGGGATGCCGGTCACTATTGGTTCTATAGCTGAAGTAAAATTTGGTTCAGCCATTCGTTACGGTGCACTTACGCAAGATGGCGAAGGCGAAGTGGTTGGCGGATTAGTAATGATGTTAAAAGGAGCAAGTTCTAATGAAGTCATTCGAGACGTTAAAGCCCGTATGCAACTCATTCAGAAATCGCTTCCTGAAGGCGTCGAAATCCAACCACTATTAGACCGTAGTGTATTGATAGAGAAAACAACATCTACTGTGAGTTTTAATTTAGTTGAAGGTGCGTTAATTGTCATTTTTGTACTGATTTTCTTATTAGGAAACTGGAGAGGCGGCATTATAGTGGCGTCCACCATTCCGTTATCATTATTATTTGCTTTTATACTTATGTATGTCTTCGATGTTTGGGCAAATCTTATGAGTTTAGGCGCAATAGACTTCGGAATTATAGTTGATGGAGCGGTGATTATTGTAGAAGCCGCTGTATTTATATTTGCCTCTCAAGTACTAAAGAAAGGAAAAGACACGCAGGAAAATCGAAATCAGATTGCTTCTAAAGCCTCTAAGAAAATGATGAATGCGGCGTTCTTCGGTCAGCTTATTATTCTTATTGTATTTCTACCCATTCTTGCTTTAGAAGGCATTGAAGGGAAGATGTTTAAACCTATGGCGTTGACGTTCATTTTTGCCATGATCGGTGCCATGATTTTGTGTTTAACCTATGTGCCTATGATGTCGGCTTTAGTGCTTCGTGCACCAAAATATGATAAATTATCTTATGGCGATAAATTTGTGCATTGGGTAGAACGTAAATACCAACCGCTATTAGATTCAGCCTTGCGAAAAGGTAAATGGATAGTAGGTGTAAGTGTGTTACTTTTTGCTGTCACGGTGTTTATGTTTACCAAAATGGGAGGTGAATTTATTCCGCAGTTAGATGAAGGCGATATTGCCTTTCATGCCATTTTAAAACCAGGAAGTTCATTAACAGAAACTGTAGAAACCACCACTAAAATTGAACAAATTGTAAAAGCAAAATTTCCGGAAGTCGATAAAGTAGTGAGTCGTATTGGTGTGGCCGAAATTCCTACGGATCCGATGCCAATGGACTTGGCCGATGTTATTGTTATTCTTAAACCTAAAAGCGAATGGGTTTCGGCAAGTTCTAAAGACGAATTGATAGAAAAAATGAAGGAAGCAGTGCAAATACTTCCCGGTGTAAATTATGAATTTACGCAACCTATGGAAATGCGTTTTAATGAATTGTTAGAAGGTGTTCGCGAAGATATCGCCATTAAGTTATACGGAGAAGACATTTATGTGCTTGCCGAAAAAGCTGAAGAAGTTACTCAGCTCATAAAAGGGATTGAAGGTATTGGTGATATGAAAGCTGAAGCTACAACCGGTTTACCACAAATGACGATTACCTATAACCGACAAAAATTGGCACAATACGGATTACAAATAAATAACCTGAATCAGATGGTGCAATCGGCCTTTGCAGGTGGTAAAGCTGGAGTGATTTTTGAAGGTGAAAAGCGCTTTGATGTTGTGGTGCGTTTACAAGAACAAAACCGAACAGATATTACAGATGTTCAGAATCTGTTTATCAAATTACCCGATGGTTCACAAATACCGTTAAAGGAAGTGGCAGAGGTATCGTATAAATCGGGACCAATGCAAATTAGTCGAGATAATACCAATCGTAGAACGTATGTTGGTGTCAATGTCCGCGGACGTGATGTAAAATCTTTGGTGACAGAAATTCAGGCGAAGTTGGATGCCGATTTAAAATTACCACCAGGATATTTTATTCGTTATGGTGGAGCGTTCGAGAATTTAGAACGTGCCAGTTCCCGATTACAAACTGTAGTTCCAATCGCATTATTATTGATTTTTGTGCTCATATATTTTGCATTAAAATCATTTCCGCAAACGCTCATGATTTACATCGCCATTCCCATGGCAACTATTGGAGGCGTATTTGCGCTTTGGATACGAGATATCCCATTTAGTATTTCGGCTGGTGTCGGATTTATAGTACTCTTTGGTGTCGCCGTTTTAAACGGATTGGTCATGATTAGTGGCTTAAACGAGCTGAAAGACGAAGGCGTTGTCAATCTTAAAGACCGGATTTTTGAGGGGACAAAACGAAGAATCCGTCCAATCATGCTTACTGCTTTTACAGATGTTCTAGGGTTTTTACCTATGGCCATTTCTTCATCTGCTGGAGCAGAAGTACAGCGTCCCTTAGCAACCGTAGTTATTGGTGGTTTATTGACTTCAACTTTATTAACGTTATTCATATTGCCAATTCTATATCATTGGGTAGAAACACGTCAGGATAAAATTACGTTAAAGCGCGCCATGGGACCTTCAATTGCATTTTTTGTGTTGTGTTTCGGGATACCGCAATTCGGATTTTCACAACAGTTACCACATCAAGGGCAAGAGATTTCATTAGAAGATGCTGTACACTTGTCTAAAACACAATATCCGTTATTAAAGCAAAAGGCCTTAGCTATAGATAAAGAAGAGGCAATTAAGCAATCGGCTTTCGATTTAGGAACCACAAAACTTTATACGGGAGGAGAAGAGCTTCGGAATGGAGAAGGTGTGTACACCACAATTAATATGTCTCAGAATGAAATTGATGTATTTGGTATCGGACCTAAAAAGCAGTTACAACAACAGCGAATATTGTTAGCCGAAAGTGCCTATCAATTGTCAGAACTACAGCTGACTCTAGAGGTCAAGAAAGCGTGGGCTAAAGCGTATCAGACTAAAATGGAACTTAATTTGTATTCAGAATTAGATTCTATTTATACCAAGTTTGAACAAGCCGTTGCTTTAAATTATGAAGTAGAAGCGATTTCTAGATTAGAATATGCCGCGGCTAAAAATCAGTTTTACCAGATTCAGAATCATAAAGCAAAAGCATTAAGTGCTTATCGTATTGCATTACAACAATTGAATATATGGTTCGCATCGGATGTGTTTTATACAGTTCCCGATACATTTGATAGGCCAAACGATTTACTGTCGGAATTAGATATTGAAAATCATCCAGCATATCAAGTTGCAGAATTATATGTTAAAGAGTCTGAAGCGCAATTAAAGGCCGCGAAAGCCAATAGTTTACCAAAATTTAATCTGCAAGGTGGTTTGCAAACGGTTGATGGAAACTCGGGGTTTTACAGTTTTCAAGGAGGAATATCGATTCCCTTTTTATCCGGTAGCAATCGCGCCGATATTAAAACAGCTAAAATAGATAAGGACATTGCAGAATCTAATGTGTTATTAAGACAAGCGCAAGTGAAATCTGAATATGCTCAAGCGTTAGAACAGTATCAGCAATGGTCCAAATCGTGGCTGTTTTACAAGTCTAAAGTGTTGCCTTTGGCCAAACAACAACGTCAAGGTGCATTATTAGCTTATAAAGAAGGCGCTGTAGATTATAGTGGATTTTCTCAACTCATAAAAGAAGCGATTCAATCGGAATTAGATGCCCAAGAGGCGCTTTTAAATTACTTCAATAGTTTATTTGAATTACAATATTTTAATCAGAATTAAGATGAAAAAAATTATATATATCAGTGTCATTACACTTTTTACCAGTCTGTTAAGTTGCGGATCTAAAGATTCTAATACATCCAATACACAAGATACTCACGAGGCTTCAGAAACCCAACACGACGATCATGGGGAACATGAAGAGGAAGAAGGTGTGCATTTAAAAGCATCACAATTTAAAGCCCTACAGATGAAAGTCGATACGTTGTCGCATCGGTTAATGAGTGGTTATGTGGAAGCGAACGGAACTTTAGATGTGCCACCACAAAACGAAGCTTCAATTACAACTATTGTTGGCGCGAATATTGCAACTATTGAAGTTATAGAAGGAGACGAGGTAAGCAAAGGACAAGTAGTTGCTTATTTAACACATCCCAATATTATCAAAATGCAAACCGATTATTTAAATGCGTTTAGTAACAGTAACTATTTGAAAAAGGATTTTGAACGTCAACAAAAATTATACGATGCAGGCGTTGGATCTGGAGCTAATTTTCAAAAAGCTGAAGCTGAATACGAAGCGTCTAAAGCCTTGGTAAACGGCTTAGGTGCACAGTTACAATTATTACATTTAAATCCGAAGAGCATTCAGAATGGTACCATTTTTCAACGTGTGGGCTTACGGACACCAATCGCTGGTTTCGTTCAGAAAGTGAATGTGAAAACAGGACAATATGTAGCTCCAGAAACAGAAGTTTTCGAAATTGTAAATACACATCATGTGCATGCCGATTTAATGGTTTTTGAAAAAGATGTGCATCAGGTTAAAACGGGGCAACAAGTAAGATTTACGGTACAATCATTTCCTGAAGACGAATTAATTGCCGAAATTTATTCCGTAAGTAAAACCTTTGAATCCAATCCGAAAGCCGTTCATATACACGCCGAAATTAAGAATGAAAAAGGGCATTTAATTCCAGGAATGTACATTAAAGGTAAAATTCAGATAGATGAAACAGAATCTTTAGCGATTCCAGAACAAGCTATTTATAAGGAAGGTGATCGCTTTTATGTGTTTAGAGCCACACAAGAAGCAGAAGAATGGACATTTGAACCTTTAGAAGTTATTCCTGGAGCTAAAGATGGCGATTGGCAAGCCATTACCTTTTTAGAAACGCAGAATCAAACCGTACAATTTGCTTTTAATAATGCTTATTATTTAAGTGCAGAATTAAAGAAAGCGAGTGCAGGACATCATCATTAACATATGCAAGGAGTAGAAACATTTTTAGAATCTAAAAGTATTCGTGTCACCGCGATGCGCATACTTATTTATAATTTTTTATCAGATAAAGACGTTGCTGTTACCCTGAGTGATATCGAGAATGCATTCGATAAAGCAGACAGAACAACGCTTTATCGCACCATAAAGACGTTTGAAGATAAAGAGATTGTCCATCAAATAGACGATGGAACAGGAGTCACTAAATATGCCTTATGCGAACCCAACTGCCATTGCGATTTAGAAACCGATTTACATCTTCATTTTCATTGTACCGAATGTGGTGCTACAATTTGTTTAACCGATCATAAAATTCCGAAAATTAAAGTCCCAAAGGGATTTGTTGCCGAACATGTTAATTTAGTGGTTAAAGGAACTTGTGATAAATGTAATTGCGATTAATGCACTTCCATTGCATGGATATAATGGTCACCTTTGAAGTATTATTAGTTCATATTAAAACAATTTAAAGATGAGTGACGTACATACAGAAACAGAACAAGGACATTGTTGTGGTAGCGCACACTGTCATACCCAAGAAGAGTCTTCTTCAAATAATATATACTTGCCCGCTATAATTAGTTTTGCTTTATTAATTATCGGGCTTGCGCTGGATTATTACGAGCTTCCATTTTTTAAGGACTATATTCGATTAATTTGGTTTTTAGGAGCGTATATTCCAGTTGGTTTACCTGTATTGAAGGCGAGCTGGAGCAGTATAAGAGCGGGCGAATTTTTCACTGAATTCTTTTTAATGAGTATTGCCACATTAGGTGCATTTGCTTTGGGTGAGTATCCAGAAGGTGTCACTGTGATGTTGTTTTACACTATTGGTGAATTATTTCAGGATGTCGCGGTGACTAAAGCCAGAGGGAATATTAAAGCCTTGTTAGATGTGCGTCCTAAAGAAGCGTTTGTATATCGGGACTCAAAGTATATTTCAGCTAATCCTGAACAAGTTGGCATAGGAGAAAGGATACAAGTCCGCGTAGGCGAAAAAATCCCTTTGGATGGTATCTTGCTTTCTAATAATGCATCCTTAAATACAGCCGCACTAACGGGAGAAAGTAAACCAGATCGCATGGCTAAAGGTGATCATGTTTATGCAGGTAGCATTAATTTAGAAGGCGTTATTGAAGTTGAGGTGACTAAAATTTTCAAAGACAGTTCTATTGCTAGAATTCTAGAATTGGTTCAGAATGCAACGGCTAGAAAGTCTAAAACGGAATTATTCATCCGGAAATTTGCTAAAGTGTATACGCCAATCGTGGTGTACTTGGCGATAGGAATTACGGTATTGCCATACTTCTTTGTATCGGATTATGTGTTTGGCGATTGGCTCTATCGTGCGTTAATTTTCTTGGTAATTTCTTGTCCGTGTGCGTTGGTGATTTCTATTCCACTAGGGTATTTTGGCGGGCTAGGAGCCGCGTCTAAACACGGGATTTTATTTAAAGGTGCTTCATTTCTCGATACGATTAGTAAGGTGAATGCTGTGGTTATGGATAAAACGGGAACATTAACTCAAGGCGTTTTTCAAATTAAAACCATTAAAACGTTTCAAATAGAAGAACATGAATTTATGAGCTATGTGATGGCAATAGAAACCAAATCGACGCATCCCATAGCAAAAGCCATTTTAGATTATAAAATTGAACAGGTTCAGGAGGCTGTAGATGTTAAAGAAATTGCAGGACAAGGTTTAAGCGGTACTGTTCATGGAACACCTGTTTTGGTAGGAAATGCTAAATTGATGCAAGCTCATAATATTCAAATTCCATCAGAAACGCAAGTTATTGTTGAAACGGTGGTGTTTGTAGCTATTAATGCACAGTTTTCAGGGTATATTGTGATTGCTGATGCTTTAAAAGAAGATGCAAAAGATGCCATAACTAAATTACATGAGGCTGGTATTCGGGATATTGTAATGCTGTCGGGAGATAAAGAAAGTATCACACAACAGGTGGCATCAGAATTAAATATTAAAACCGCTAAAGGTGGTTTATTACCAGAGGACAAACTAAATGAAGTCGAAAATATGAAGCAGAATCCCAAATATAAAGTGGCTTTTGTGGGAGATGGGATTAATGATGCTCCTGTTTTAGCGACTAGTGATGTTGGGATTGCGATGGGCGGATTGGGAAGTGATGTGGCTATAGAAACTGCTGATGTGATTATTCAAACTGATCAGCCTTCAAAAATTGCACAAGCGATAAAAATAGGACGTTCTACGCGAGCCATCGTTTGGCAAAATATAGTTTTAGCTTTTGGTATTAAAATCGTTGTATTGATTCTTGGCGCAGGCGGATTAGCAACCATGTGGGAAGCGGTATTTGCAGATGTTGGAGTGGCTTTACTCGCTATTTTAAATGCGGTAAGGTTGCAACATATGCATTGGGATTAATTATTTTCATCATATAAATCATTATACGCTCCAGAATCTCTTTTTGGAGCGTTTTTTCTTTTAAACCAAGTATCAAAAACGATCTCTTAAAAGTCAGATTTGGAGTTATAAGCATCATAAATCTATAATAAAATTATGCATGCATAATAAAATTCAATTATATTTGTTAGAACCGATGTTCTAATATTATGCAAACAAAACTAACAGAGTTACTTCAGATTACACATCCTATAATTCAGGCACCCATGTTTTTAGTTTCAAATGTGGCCATGGTTAAAGCAGGCATGGAAAGTGGTGTCGCAGGTTGTATTCCGGCATTAAACTACAGAACTTTAGATGAATTAAAACAAGCCATACAAGAGTTAAAAGTAGCTAAAGTTAAGGGTGGTGCCTTCGGTTTTAATTTGATAGTCAATAAATCGAACATCAAATATAAAGATCAGTTAAACGTGCTTTGTGAAGCCGGTTGCGATTTTATAATTACCTCTTTAGGAAGTCCAGAGGAAACCATTAAAAAAGCGCACGACGTAGGTATTAAAGTATTCTGTGATGTAACCGATTTAAAGTTTGCTAATAAAGTGGAAGATCTTGGTGCAGATGCCATAATTGCGGTTAACAATCAAGCTGGTGGACATCGCGGTGGGTTATCGCCAGAAACCTTACTAGCAGAGTTAACTAAGCATTGTAATATTCCAGTAATTTCGGCAGGAGGTGTGGGACGAAAAGCAGATGTAGATCGTATGCTTCAATTAGGTGCCGAAGGCGTATCTGTAGGGAGTCCGTTTATCGCCTCTATAGAAGCAGGTGTCACAGACGAATATAAACAAGCTTGTGTAGATTACGGTGCCAAAGATATCGTAATGACGGAACGTATTTCAGGAACACCATGTACGGTAATTAATACACCATACGTTCAGAAAACAGGAACGAGTCAGCCTTGGTACGAAAAGCTTCTAAACAAAAACAAAAGCCTAAAAAAATGGGTGAAGATGATGCGGTTTGCTATAGGTATGAAAGCGACAGAAAAAGCGGCCAAAGAAGTAACGTATAAAACGGTTTGGGTAGCTGGACCAAGTATAGAGTATACAACGTCGGTGCTACCAGTAAAAGATATTGTTTCTAAACTCGTACATTAGTTTATTCAGCTTCAAAATCTTTAAAAACGGTAGCTTTCAAAGCATCCCATTCTGTGTTTAAAATACCATAAATGCATGTGTTTCGTTTGTATCCGTTTAGTAAATAGATATTCTGTCTTAGAATACCTTCTAAAGAACCACCAACATACTCAATGGCTTTTCTAGACCGTATATTGCGTTCATCTGCTTTAAATTCTACTTTTTCGAACTTTAAATTTTCAAAAGCATACTTCAGCATCAAATATTTCATGTGTTTATTTAGTCCAGTGCCTTGGAATTCGTATCCAATCCATGTTGCGCCAATATCTAATACTTTATTTTTACTATCTATATTCATAAAACGCGTACAACCGGCATATGCATTTTTAGATTTGTCGAATACCAGAAAAGGAATACAGGTTTTATGGTAATAGCCATCGACAGCAGTTTGTACATAAGCTCTTAATGCTTCTGGATTAGATATATGAGAAGGCGAATATTGAACCAAATCTTTCTGACTTGCAATGTCGGTAACATACTTATAATTACTTAATCCTAAAAGGGTGAGTTTTACACGACTATCTTCTAATTGTTGAATGTTCATAAGCGGGATGAATTTATCTGCAACACGTTTTGTACTTTTGTAGTTCTAAATATACGTTTTATATGAAACCAACAAAAGAAGATGTGCTAAAACGAGCCAATGCCGCTTGTAAAAACACACTAATGGAAACGTTGCAAATTGAAATTGTTGATTATACAGAGGACACATTGGTCGCTAAGATGCCAGTAAATTCCAGAGTATATCAGCCAGATGGTGTGTTACATGGTGGTGCAACGGCTGCTTTAGCAGAAAGTGTTGGTAGTTTTGCATCTCATATATTTTTAGATACGAATGCATTTTTTGTCCGTGGTATTGAAATTACGGCCAATCATTTAAAAAGTGTGACGTCCGGATATGTCTATGCTAAAGCTTCATTTATCCATAAAGGCAGAACCACACAGCTTATTGATATTCGAGTAACAGACGACGATGATAATTTAATTTCACTTTGTAAATTATCAACTATTACCTTACCTAAAAAGTAGTCCATGCATCAAGATGATTTTTTTGAAAGTCTAAACGCTCAGTTTCAAGACGCTTTACCTTTTGTCGCGTATAGGAAACCTAATGAAGATCGTGTAAATGCAGTGTTTCAAAATGACGATGTGTTATATGAAACAAAAGATTTGTCTGAAGCAGGATTTGTTTTTGCGCCTTTCGATGATTCTTCAAAAATGATTTTAATGCCTTTAGATCAGGCAGAGGTTGGATATTGTGATCATTTTGAAGGAGAAGAGCTATTAACAGATACTTCTAAATTTTCATCTTCTTCAGATCAGAAAGTAGAATATATAAATACGATAGAACAAGCGATAGCTACGATAAAAGATTCTGATTTAAAAAAAGTGGTGCTATCCAGACCAGATTATATGACGAATGAAAATTTTCAGGTTTTCGAGGTGTTTAAACGCTTACTATCTACCTATAAAACCGCTTTTGTGTATTGTTGGTATCATCCTAAAATCGGACTTTGGTTAGGGGCAACACCTGAAACCCTTTTGAAAATTGAAGGACAACGCTTGTCGACCATGGCATTGGCAGGAACGCAAGTCTATAAGGGAACCACAGATGTAAGTTGGGGAACCAAAGAAGAACAGGAACAGCAATTTGTAACCGATTATATTGTGTCTAATTTAGAAGCTGAGGTAGAACAAATTTCTACTTCTGAACGACGGACGGTAAGAGCTGGGGGTTTATTGCATTTGCAAACTCAAATTTCGGCACGCTTAGGGAAGGAGCATTCAGGCTTATTAAAAATTGTACGGGCATTACATCCAACCCCTGCGGTTTGCGGTTTACCAAAAGCAGAAGCGAAAGCATTTATTTTGAATCATGAAACGTATAACCGTGAGTTTTATTCCGGATTTATGGGTGAGTTGCATTTTAAAAAGCGACAGACACGAAATACAAATCGAAGAAATGTTGAAAATAACGTCTATGCAACGGTAAAATCGGTTACCAATTTATACGTGAATTTGCGTTGTATGCAAGTGTTACCAAATAAAGTGGCGTTGTATGTTGGTGGTGGCATTACAAAAGATTCTAATCCCGAAGCAGAATGGGAGGAAACAGTTAGTAAAACATCAACCATGAAAAACATACTCTAATCATTTTATTTGAGTTCGGCTTTTCGTATTTTTGAAGTGCTAAGTTTTTAGAATGATATACCCTAAGATTCCGCTTGCCCAAACAGTGATTCAGCTGTGCAAAGCCAAAAATATAAAACATATAGTGCTTTCTCCAGGGAGTAGAAATGCGCCATTAACTATTGGATTTACACACGATCCGTTTTTTAAATGCTATAGTGTTGTAGACGAGCGTTGTGCTGCATTCTTTGCTTTAGGAATTGCCCAGCAAATACAAGCGCCTGTAGCTGTGGCTTGTACCTCTGGTAGTGCAGTATTAAATTATTATCCAGCCATTTCTGAAGCCTTTTACAGTAATATTCCGTTAGTGGTTTTATCTGCAGATCGTCCAGAGCATATGATTGGCATAGGAGATGGGCAAACCATCAATCAGCCCAATGTATTTAAAAACCATATTCTGTATTCGGCTAATTTAAAATTAGATAAAACGATTAAAGAAGATCGTGTGTTAGCGGGTGTGTTAAAAACCATAGAACATAAGTTAGAAGATATGTTGCATCTTCAGAAAGATGTTCAGCAAATTAATGAAACAGAAATAAATACAGCTTTAAATATAGCCTTGACTGAATCGGGGCCTGTACATATTAATATTCCGTTTAACGAACCCTTATACGACCGCGTAGAGACTTTAACAGTCTCACCAAAGGTTATTGAACCTGAAGAGAAAACTTTAGAATTAGATTTTGAAACTATTGAATTTTGTGCAAACGATTGGGACATTGCAGAACGCAAATTGATTCTTGTTGGGGTAAACGGACCCAATGACATTGAACAAAAATTTTTAGATGTTTTAGCTGAAGATGATAGTGTGGTGGTATTTACAGAAACAACATCTAATTTACATCATGAGCGTTTTTTTCCAGGCATAGATAAAATGATTACGCCTTTAACAGCAGATGAATTTAAAGCATTGCAGCCAGATATTTTATTAACCTTTGGTGGCCTTATTGTATCTAAACGCATAAAAGCTTTTTTAAGACAATACAAACCAAAACAGCATTGGCATGTAGGTTTACAAAAAGCAAACAACACCTTTTTTAGTTTAAGTAAAGCGATTAAAATAACTCCAAATCAGTTTTTTAGACAATTATTAAATCGCACTACAGTTATAGATAGTGGTTATAATGCCTATTGGGATAAAATACAGTTATTACGAAATGTAAGACACGAAGCTTATGTTAAAGATAGTGTGTATAGTGATTTTAAAGTTTTCGATATCTTGCTGAAAACATTACGAAAAGACTCCGTTTTACAATTAGGAAACAGTTCTACAATTCGCTATGCTCAGTTGTTTCATTTACCAAATGATGTTGAGGTGTTTTGCAATCGTGGGACTAGCGGTATTGACGGAAGTACATCTACAGCTATTGGTTGTGCAGTGGCAAATAGCAAACCTACAACACTTATTTCTGGAGATTTAAGTTTCTTCTATGATAGTAATGCGTTGTGGAATAATTATATTCCATCAAGTTTTAGAATTATTGTTATAAATAACGAAGGTGGTGGTATTTTTAGAATTTTACCTGGACATAAAAACACTGAAAATTTTGATTATTATTTTGAAACAAAACACCTTTTAACAGCTAAGCAATTATCTGAAATGTATGGGTTTAAATATCAATCAGCATCAAATGAAAATGAATTAATATCAGAATTAAGTGCGTTTTATGAAAACTCTACATCACCTAAAGTATTGGAGATTTTTACGCCTTCAACGATAAATGATACTGTTTTAATTGATTATTTTAAGGCTTTAAAATAATTGCAATCGGCAACTTTAACTTTTAGTAAATACAACAACTAATATTATTACCTTTGCGGCATGATACAATTAGGAGAATACAACACATTAACCATTTTACGCGATACCGAACCGGGATTGTTTTTAGGAGACGACGAGAATAACGACGTTTTATTACCAAACCGTTATGTTCCTGAATCTTTTGAGATAGGGGACGATATTGAAGTTTTTGTGTATTTAGATAATGAAGAACGCATTATTGCGACTACCGATAAACCTTATATTAAAAAAGGTGATTTTGCCTTATTACGATGTAATCAAACTAACGATTATGGAGCTTTCTTAGACTGGGGATTAGTAAAAGAATTATTTTGCCCGTTTAAAGAACAAGCTTTTAAAATGAAAAAAGGTGGCTGGTATTTAGTGTATTGTTACGAGGATGAGGTCAGTAATCGTTTGGTGGCATCAAGTAAAACCAATCATTTCTTAAGCAATAAAGAATTAACTGTTGCTCCTTTTGATGAAGTTGACTTAATTGTGTCACATCCTTCAGACATTGGAATGAATGTTATCGTTAATAAAGTACACACAGGACTTATTTTTAAAGACGATATTTTCCAAGATTTAAGTGTTGGCGATAGACTTAAAGGTATAGTTAAAAAAGTGCGCCCAGATAATAAGTTAGATATTATGTTGGGGAAAATTGGGTATAGAAGTATTGAGCCTAATGCCGATTTAATTATGAAAGAATTAGAAGATAATAGTGGTTACCTTAATTTAACCGATAAATCTGCTCCTGAAGCTATTAAAGAGACGTTACAAATGAGTAAGAAGAACTTTAAAAAAGCTGTTGGAACACTTTATAAAAAGCGCTTAATCGAAATTAAAGACGATGGTATTTATCTTGTTTAGATATTACAATACATAAAATAAAAAAGCCTCAAACTATATAGTTTGAGGCTTTTTTATGGATTTAAGTCTTAAATTATAGACTCAAATCCTTTTTTATAGATCTAGATAAGGCATCTTTGTGCACCATGATAGAAATGGTTTTAAGCTTAAAATAGGCTTCACTCATGTAGATATATCCATCGTTAGATACTTTGTCTGAATTTCCTCCCCAAGAGTTTTTTACTTTATAATAAGAATTTCCTTTTTGGTCTTCAACCAAACCTACAATATGCATTAAGTGATCGTCTGTAGTGTCAAAGTTTTCAAATTCTTTTTGGCGGTATTCTGGAGTTACTTTTAATTCTTTTTCAATTGATTTTAAAGCAGCATCGTAATCTTTTTCATCTTTTGGCATTACAGCAACCCCGTATTTAGAAGAGAATGTTTTTTCACTAACATCGCAATCTAATTCAACAGTAAATCCTTTTTTTAGTGCATCATTCGTAATATCTACTAAATCATCTAATTCAACATTATAAAAACGTCCATTAGAAAAATTATCAGGAATGTCTAAAATAAAGGATGTATTGTAAGGTTGGTGTGTAAAAGATGTAATGGTTACATAATTGCTCGCTTTTAATCCTGTCATGGCAAGAAAAGATTGTGGTGTATACGACACGCCTTCGTAAGTAAAGTTTGTTTTTACCTCTCCTAATTCTTTGTCTAATACTTTAGAAACGTCAGCTTTCCAATCACCATCATATGTTTTCGGATTTTTAATATAAGCATCTAAAATGGTTTTTAATTCGTCTACAATTTCAGAGTGATCATGTTTAGTTTCGCGTTTTAATAAACCTGTATAAGCTTCATTTGGGACTAATCCGTAAGCTTCCATACTGTTTATAACGTCATGTGCTAATCCACCTTCACTAAATTGTGCTTTACCTTGACGCATCACATAGTTCCACGATTTTAAAGGGTAGGTTTGTCTTACATTATACATTTCAGACAAATCTATATGCTTACTTGTTGTTCTTAAAATTTCACTTTCTAAAAATGAAGAGGTTGAGAAACTCCAACAAGTTCCGGTATTACCTTGACTTAAAACATCTAAAGCACCTAAATCTATTTTGGTTTCAAATTTGTAAGCCTGAGCAAACGATACAGACGTAAATGCAACGAGTAATAAGAAAATACTATATTTTTTCATTATGAAGTATGGGTTTATTTAAAATGATTTATTTTTGGCTAAAATAAGAAAAATGGAACAAGCAAATTGGGTAACTGTCAAAGAATACGAAGACATTACTTATAAAAAATGTAATGGTGTTGCTCGTATAGCATTTAACAGACCAGATATTAGAAATGCGTTTAGACCAAAAACGACGAGTGAATTATATGAAGCATTCTACGATGCTAATGAAGATGTAAACATTGGAGTCGTATTATTATCGGCAGAAGGCCCATCGTCTAAAGATGGTGTCTATTCGTTTTGCAGTGGTGGCGATCAGAACGCTAGAGGAAAACAAGGCTATGTTGGAGAAGATGGTTATCACCGTTTAAATATATTAGAAGTACAACGATTAATTCGCTTTATGCCTAAAGTGGTTATTGCTGTGGTTCCTGGTTGGGCTGTTGGTGGCGGACATTCGTTACACGTGATTTGTGATTTAACGTTAGCGAGTAAAGAACACGCTATTTTTAAACAAACCGATGCCGATGTTACCAGTTTTGATGCTGGTTATGGTTCTGCCTATTTAGCTAAAATGGTGGGACAGAAAAAAGCAAGAGAAATTTTCTTTTTAGGACGTAATTATAACGCTCAAGAAGCTTACGAAATGGGTATGGTAAACGCTGTTATTCCACATGCAGAATTAGAAGCAACGGCTTACGAATGGGCACAAGAAATTTTAGCAAAGTCGCCTACATCTATCAAAATGTTGAAATTCGCTATGAATTTAACAGATGATGGTATGGTTGGACAACAAGTATTTGCGGGTGAAGTGACGCGTTTAGCTTATATGACAGATGAGGCTAAAGAAGGTAGAAATGCATTTTTAGAAAAACGTGCGCCTAACTTCGAGAAAAAATGGATTCCATAATAGATACATATGAGTAATTTTTCAAAATGGATTTCGGCCATGCGTTTAAGAACCTTGCCGTTATCTATTTCAGGTATTATTGTGGGTGGATGTTTAGCTGCTTACGATGGATTTTTTAATGGGCTAATTTTTGCTTTGGCAATCCTGACTACACTGAGTTTACAAATTCTATCTAATCTGGCAAACGATTATGGAGATGGTGTAAAAGGAACCGATAACGCAGATCGTATTGGGCCTATGCGAGCTTTACAAAGTGGTGATATTACTGCCTCACAAATGCTTTTGGCAATTAAGATAAATGTTCTAATTACTCTGGTGTTTGCGATTTCTTTAATTGGGGTGTCTTTCGGAGCAGAAAATTTTTTAATGTCTATTTTTTTCCTTGTTTTGGGAGTGGCTTGTGTAGTCGCAGCGATAAAATATACCGTTGGAAATTCTGCCTATGGTTATAGAGGTTTAGGTGATATATTTGTATTTTTGTTTTTTGGATTAGTCAGTGTTATAGGGTCTTATGTGTTGTTTGTCAAGCAAATAGATTATATTACATTTTTACCAGCAATCGCTATTGGAATGTTAAGTTCTGGAGTCTTGAACTTAAATAATATGCGGGATATTTTATCGGATGCTAAATCTAATAAAAATACACTTGTTGTAAAACTAGGCGCAGAAAAAGCTAAACATTATCATTATGCTTTGGTTGGAGGCGCTATGTTAATTACAGCAATTTTTGCTATAATATATTATACATCACCTAAAAATTTAATTTTTGTAATCGTATATATTCCGCTAATAAAACATCTAATAACAGTGTACAAAAATGATGTGCCAAGAGATTTAGATCCAGAATTAAAGAAACTAGCACTGAGTACTTTTTTTCTTTCGGTATTGTTAGGATTAGGTTTTATTATATAAAAAAAACACCTCCATATACTGTTAAATATAGTTAAGTTGAAAACTTATAAGATATGTGCATTATAATATTTTGTATCTTTATATAAGTTGATATTTTATCAATAGTAAGCTTAAATTAGCTTTATTTTTGGGGACTGAGAAACTCAGACATATTATTTAATCTGTCTGAGTTTTTTTTGTAAATTAATTTAGAAATTATTGACATATGAAAATTACATTTTACGGACATGCAAGTTTAGGAATAGAAGTAAATGATATATCAATTTTGGTAGATCCGTTTATTTCGCCTAACGAAAAAGCATCTCACATTAACATTGAAACACTTAATGCAGATTATATTTTATTAACACATGCACATGAAGATCACGTTGCAGATGTAGAGGCCATTGCCAAGCGTACTAACGCTGTAATTGTATCGAATGCAGAAATTGTTACCTACTACGCAAACAAAGGTTTTGAAGGTCACCCGATGAATCACGGTGGAAAATGGGATTTTGAATTTGGTACCGTTAAATACGTCAATGCAATTCATTCGTCAAGTTTTGCAGATGGTTCTTATGGAGGTAATCCTGGTGGTTTTGTTATAGAAGGCGAACGTAAAAATATTTATATAGCCGGAGATACTGCTTTAACTTTTGATATGAAGTTAATTCCGATGCAAACCAAATTAGATTTAGCCATTTTTCCTATTGGAGATAATTTTACAATGAATGTAGACGATGCTATTATTGCTAGCGATTTTGTAGGTTGCGATAAAGTTATGGGTTATCATTTCGATACGTTTGGATATATTGAAATAGATCATGAAGAAGCAAAACGCAAGTTTTTCGATAAAGACAAAGATCTCATGCTACTTGATATAGGAGAAAGTATAGAACTTTAAGTTTTAAACCATATACCGTAAAGCCTTAAATTATATAGTTAAGTATATTTTAAGGCTTTTTTATGAGTTTTTCACACGCTTTGGTTACCCGATTTGAAAAAATAATTGAGTATTTTTGATCTTATGATTGTAGCAACTTATCACAAGTACATTTTAGAATTTAAAAACCCTAGCGGAACCTCTAGAGGAGTACTTACTACCAAAGAAACTTGGTTTATTCATTTAGAAGTAGATGGAAAGAAAGGCATTGGAGAAACAGGCGTGTTCAGAGGCTTGTCTATAGATGATAGACCAGATTACGAAGAGAAACTACAATGGGCTTGCCATAATATAAACTTGGGCTTAGAGGTGTTATTAAAAGAATTGATTGCATTTCCTAGTATCCAATTCGGATTAGAAATGGCATTTAAATCCTTGGCAGGAGTAACACCATTTACTTTATTTCCCTCAAAATTTACTTCAGGAGAAGAAGCCATTCCTATAAATGGATTGATTTGGATGGGAAGTGAAAGCTTCATGAAAGCTCAAATAAAAGATAAGCTTAAAGGCGGTTTTAATTGTATTAAAATGAAAATTGGAGCTATAGATTTTCAGACAGAAGTAGACTTATTAAAATCGATTAGGAATGAATTCTCTGCTTCAGAAATAGAATTACGTGTCGATGCCAATGGTGCATTTCATCCAGATGAAGCTTTAGAAAAATTAAAAGTATTATCAGATTTCGATTTACATTCTATAGAACAACCTATTAAAGCTGGTCAAATAGAAGCAATGTCGGGTTTATGCGAGGTTACGCCTTTACCAATAGCTTTAGACGAAGAGTTAATAGGTGTTTTTAAAGACGAAGATAAAAAAGCACTTTTAGAACAAATTAATCCGCAATACATCATATTAAAACCCAGTTTAGTAGGTGGATTTCAAGGCAGTGATTCTTGGATTTCATTAGCAACACATCAAAATATTGGCTGGTGGATAACGAGTGCTTTAGAAAGTAATATAGGTTTAAATGCTATTGCCCAGTATACATATACATTACAAAGCACATTGCCGCAAGGATTAGGTACTGGAGGGCTTTTTACTAACAATTTTGATTCGCCTTTAGAAGTGAAAAATGGAATTTTACAATATGATATTAACACCAATTGGAATTATAATTTATAAATAAAACATGTATATAAGTCAAGCATATAAAGGATTAACAGATTGGTGGAGATATATAATTGGAGTTATACTAGCCTTGGTGGGGGTTATGGTGTTTTCTTTGCCACACATTATTGCTATTAGCCTAAAAACACTGCAAGGAGCTGTTGATTTAACAAGAATGCAAGACACCAATTATGTCATGGGCTTATTCGATTCTAATTTGAATTTAATATTTATCATGTTGCCATTTTTAGGCGGTCTATTGTGTTTGTTTCTAGCGGTAAAACTCATTCATAAATTACCATTAATTACTTTTACAACTACACGAAAATCAATAGATTGGAAGCGTGTTGGGTTTTCGTTTTTACTTTGGGGATGTATTTCCTCTCTATTCATTATTATCGATTACAACATGTCTCCAGAAAATTATATTATTAATTTTCAATTGAATAATTTCCTAATTCTTTTAGTCATTGCCATCATATTAATTCCTATTCAAACTAGTTTTGAAGAATATATGTTTAGAGGTTATTTAATGCAGGGGATAGGAGTTATTTCTAAAACGAGATTATTACCTTTAATACTTACATCTTTAATTTTTGGAGGTTTGCACATAGCAAATCCTGAGGTAGAACAGTTGGGCTATACCATAATGGTATATTATATTGGAACAGGTCTGTTTTTAGGGATACTGACTTTAATGGACGATGGGATGGAATTATCTTTAGGGTTTCATGCCGCTAATAATTTCTTCACCGCTTTATTGGTGACATCAGATTGGAGTGCGCTTCAAACCTATTCGGTTTTTAAAGATATTTCAGAACCCGGAAAAGCAAGTTTTATAGAAATTTTTCTTCCCGTGTTTGTCGTTTTTCCAATTTTACTTTTTATCTTTTCAAAGAAATACAAATGGACAGATTGGAAAGCGAAATTAACAGGACAAGTTAATATGCCCATTCCAGAACCTGTTCTTGAAGGTGTCTTTAAAGAAGACCAAAAATAAAATTTAAAAACAATAATTAATTTACTATATAATACTATTTATCATGATAACAGAAGTAAAGACCAAGATACCAACATATGATAAAATTCATCTAAAATTTAAACTAAACGGACGTTATTACGATTCTGAATCTTTAGGGGAAGTTGCTTATTGTTTCATTAAAGAAGGGGAACCTCACCAAAAGACGTTAGGCGATTTTTTACAGGCTTGGTTAGATAATAATGATTATGTAGAAGTGCAAACTTCAGGATCTATTGGTATACCTAAAAAGATTAAGATAAAGAAACAAGCCATGGTAAATTCTGCTATCGCGACAGGTAATGCGTTTAATTTACGTCCAGGAGATAGTTTGTTACATTGTTTACCATTTAATTTTATTGCAGGACGAATGATGTTGGTTCGTGCTATGATTTTAGGTTTAGAATTAGATGTTGTGCCGCCCAAAATAACTCCGGTTTTTGATTTAGATAAAACGTATGATTTCGCTGCGATGATTCCGTTGCAAGCCCAGAATTCACTTTCAAAACTACAACATTTTAAGGCTTTAATTATTGGTGGAGCAGCATCGCCTCATCAATTATTGGAAGATATTCAAGATATAGACACCCAATGTTACTCAACATATGGAATGACAGAAACGGTAAGCCATATTGCTTATAGAGCTTTAAATGGTCCTAATAAATCAGATTTTTATAAAGCCATGCCTAATGTAAAGGTCTCTACTAATGCACAAGATTGTTTAGTGCTAGAAGCCGATTATTTATTTGATGGTGCTTTAGAAACTAATGATGTTGCAGTGATGCATTCTGAAAATGAATTTAAATTAATTGGTAGAATTGATAATGTGATTAACTCTGGAGGTTTAAAGTTATTTGCTGAACAAATTGAAAAGCATTTAACAGGCGGAATCTCTGAACGCTTCTTTGTGGCTGGACAAGCAGATGAAAAGCTTGGAGAACGCTTAGTTTTAGTGATTGAAGGTGAAGAGAAAACCATTGATCCAATTATATTTAAAGATCTTAAAAAGAACGAAATTCCTAAAGACATTCTTTTTGTAAAGAAATTTATTGAAACTCCTAACAGAAAAATACAACGTAAAAAAACATTAGAATTACTTAAATAAGCTATTATTTTATAAAAGTTAAAGCCGCTAATTCACAAACGTTATGTGTGAATTAGCGGCTTTTTTAATGCGTTGTTGTTCTGCTTATTTTTTGACAAAAGCTACACGTCTATTATTAGCTTTTTCTTCTGGAGTTCTATTAGTATTTAAAGGCTGAGATTCTCCTTTACCAATAACATTTAATCTATCTGCAGCGATACCTTGACTTACAATTGCTTCTTTAACCGCATTGGCTCTGTTTTTAGATAAGGTTAAGTTACTGGCATCTGTACCATCGC
Organism: Formosa algae; assembly: GCF_001439665.1. Taxonomy (GTDB): domain Bacteria; phylum Bacteroidota; class Bacteroidia; order Flavobacteriales; family Flavobacteriaceae; genus Formosa; species Formosa algae. The sequence continues at coordinate 179,231 of NZ_LMAK01000011.1, read as the reverse complement.
TATCTGTATGTCCAATAATATCAAATTCCCAATCTGTATTTTCTTGTAAAATATTCACTATTTGATTGATAATTCCTTGAGAGCTCCCTTTTATTGTAGATTTACCACTATCAAAAATAATTCCATTTGTTACATATTCTCCATCTGCAACAATTCTATTGTACATTTCTCCGCCACCATGTGCAATTCTAATGTTTTTTACGGCTAAATAAGGGTGTTGGGTTTTGTTCTTAGAGTAACACATTAAACCAATAGCAAGTATGCTAGGTTTAAGATCAAATTTAGGAATATTAGATACACGCTTAGAATCGTAATACATTTTAAATTTTCCTTTATAATAAGATATCGAAATGTGGTGCCACGCACTTTGAGTCCCTATAGAAATACTTTCCATTTTAAAATTGGTACTAGCTGCCCAACCTTCTATTCTTGCTGCTTTTTTTATTTCAATTTCGGCATCATGTACCCTAAAATTATCAGTAAAATGTAAATCATGTCTCATGTACCAAATTTGTTCTTCTTCAAGATTTGGGATCATAATATCGTATTCAATAGTGAATTCTTCACCCAAATACTCTTCAGAGTTAAATAGTGGTGTAATGATATTAGAATTTTCGGCAACTAATATTATGGCCTTTTCACCATTAATTTTTACCACTTCGGCACCACCTTTAACTAAGTCCCAACGCGATGGAAATTCACCAATTTGCTCAGAGCTTAAGTCGTCGTAAAATATTACATCTTCACCAGGGACATAGCGAAAGTTTCTCCAAACTTCAGGGCTATCCATACTCGTGTTTTCATTACTATCATTTTCAACTGTAGTTTCTTGTTCAGTGTCACTTTGTTCTACGTTTCCATCATCTTCATCCTCAGAAGGTGTATCACCATTAATTGTTTTATCAACCTCTTTTACAATAGCATCTTCTGCTTTTTGTTTCAGTTTTTTCCATAATTGGGCGTGACTTGTTTCTGTAAAAGCAAAAATCATTAGAACCGCAAGCAATAAGTTCGTAGTTTTTTTCATAATAAATTTATAATAGTTGTTGTTGAATTCGTGTAGGTTTTGATGTTGTATATTAGTTTAAACCTGAATGACACCTAAATTAAAAGGCTTTTCTATAGGTGCATGGTTGGCTGCTTCAATTCCCATAGAAATCCAAGTTCTTGTATCTAACGGATCAATAATACCATCTGTCCACAGTCTAGAAGCTGCATAATACGGAGATACCTGATTGTCGTATCTCGATTTTATTTGATTAAATAATTCCGCTTCCTTTTCAGGGGTTATGGTTTCTCCTTTAGCTTTTAAAGATGCTGTTTCTATTTGTAGTAGTACTTTAGCGGCAGAATTCCCACTCATTACAGCAAGTTCTGCACTTGGCCAAGAGACAATTAATCTCGGGTCGTATGCCTTACCACACATGGCATAATTTCCTGCGCCATAACTGTTTCCAATTATAATGGTAAATTTAGGCACCACAGAATTACTTACTGCATTTACCATTTTTGCACCGTCTTTTATAATGCCACCATGTTCAGATTTAGAACCTACCATAAATCCGGTAACATCTTGTAAGAATACAAGTGGTATTTTTTTCTGATTACAATTGGCTATAAAACGCGTAGCTTTATCTGCGCTGTCGTTATAAATAACACCGCCAAATTGCATTTCGCCTTGTTTTGTTTTCACTAATTGCCTTTGATTTGCAACGATACCAACGGCCCAACCATCAATTCTGGCATAGGCTGTTATAATGGTTTTTCCGTAGCCTTCTTTATATTCTTCAAAAACAGAATCGTCTACCAAACGCGAAATGATCGCTTTCATGTCGTATTGATCTGATCGGCTTTTTGGAAGAATGCCATATATATCTTTTGGATTGTCTTTTGGTTTTAAAGCTTCAGCACGATTAAAACCAGCTGTGTCGTAATCTCCAATTTTATCGATTATAAACTTAATTTTATCTAAAGCATCTTTGTCGTCTTTAGCCTTATAATCGGTTACACCACTTATTTCGCAATGCGTTGAAGCGCCTCCTAAGGTTTCATTATCTATAGATTCTCCAATGGCAGCTTTGACCAAATAACTACCTGCAAGAAAAATGCTTGCTGTTTTATCTACAATTAAGGCTTCATCACTCATAATTGGTAAGTAAGCACCTCCAGCAACACAACTTCCCATAACTGCTGAAATTTGAGTAATACCCATACTACTCATAATGGCGTTATTTCTAAAAATACGTCCGAAGTGTTCTTTGTCTGGAAATATTTCATCTTGAAGTGGTAAATACACTCCTGCGCTATCTACTAAATATATAATAGGTAATTTGTTTTCTATAGAAATCTCTTGAGCACGTAAGTTCTTTTTCCCTGTAATTGGAAACCAAGCTCCGGCTTTAACTGTCGCATCATTAGCCACAACTATGCATTGTTTTCCGCTAACGTATCCTATTTTTACAACTACACCACCAGAAGGACATCCGCCATGTTCTGCGTACATATCTTCTCCTGCAAAATTTCCGATTTCAATACTCTTAGATTTAGAATCTAATAAATAATCTATACGTTCTCTAGCTGTAAGTTTGCCTTTACTATGTAATTTTTCAATACGTTTTAAGCCGCCTCCAAGACTGACTTTGGCAAAGCGCCTTTTTAATTCTGATACTAAAAGTTTATTGTGATCTTCGTTTTTATTGAAGTTGATATCCATGTAAAAATCAATTTGCAGCTAAAGTACGAAAGTTTAAAATTATCTGCTAAAATTAATTATTTCGTTATTATATAACATGGAAATATATACCTAGGAAAATATATGTAATTTATTGTATATTTGTATTCAATTTAAATCTAACACGATGAAGAGACTTAAAACCATTTATTACGTTGCGACAGGGTTATTAACCATAATACTCTTGTTTTCTGTAAACATGTATATATTTAAACATGACGATGTTGCAAAAATGTTTACCAATTTTGGTTATCCAAGCTATATTATTTATCCGTATGCAACAGCTAAACTAATAGGGCTATTTGTGATCTGGTATCCTGGTTTTAAAACCTTAAAAGAGTGGGCATATGCTGGTTTTTTCTTTGCATTTGTCTTAGCTTTTTTTGCTCATGTTATGATTAATGATGGCGGACAAATGACGGCTTTAATAGCTTTAATTTTACTAGGTATATCTTATATTTTTAATAAAAAAACACAATTATAAATGAAACATATTATTGCTTTTGCCGGAAGTAACAGTAAACAATCTATAAATAAACAATTGGCAGCTTATGCTGCTGGTTTAGTTTTAGACACAGAATATACTGTTTTAGATTTAAATGATTTTGAAGTTCCTCTTTATAGTGTAGATGCGGAATTAGAAAATGGTTTACCAGATCAGGCCGTAAGATTGGTTGAAATGATTAAGAAAGCAGATGGACTTATTATATCGTTAGCAGAACATAACGGCGCATATACAGCTGTATTTAAAAATATGTTTGATTGGATGTCTAGAATAGAACCTAAAACATTTCAAAACAAACCCATGCTTTTAATGGCAACATCGCCTGGGGCTAGGGGTGGTCTTTCTGTGTTAGATATGGCTAAGGATAGATTTCCGCGTCATGATGCTCAGATTGTTTCTACATTTTCTTTACCCTCTTTTTATGAAAATTTTTCTGAAGGAAAACTATCCAACCCAGAATTAGAGGCTCAATTATTAGAAGACATAAAGCTTTTTAAAACTGCTCTATAAAATCAATAGGATATTAAATATTAATTATGGGAGATTTTTCTAAAGATATAAACTCTACGTTTCCAAATAATAAAGTGAAAGCTATGCTGAATGTGATTTACACAGCAAATTGGATTAGCAGTCGGCAGAATACATTTTTTAAACCTTTTAATATTTCATCGCAACAATATAATGTCTTAAGAATATTAAAAGGAGCAAAAGCACCATTAAAAGTACAAACCATTAAAGAGCGTATGGTAGAACGGTCTCCTAACGCAACCCGTTTAATGGATAAGTTATATGCTAAAGGCTTAATAGATCGTATTCCATGTCCGACAGATAGACGTGTTGTATTTATAAAAATTACGACCAATGGATTACAATTATTAGACAATGTAAATAAAGCCAATAGAGCCGATATATTTAAAAACCTAACAGAAGAAGAAGCCGTTCAGCTGAGTGATTTGTTAGACAAGATCCGTTGAATTACTAATGTTAATAATTTTGAAAAGATAGTCTTATGAAAACGATATTACATAGAGCAGATACACGCGGTTTTGCAAATCATGGCTGGTTACAAGCTAATCATTCATTTAGTTTTGCAAATTGGTATGATAAAGACCGCATGAATTTTGGAGCTTTACGTGTATTAAATGACGATGTTATTGCTCCAAAAATGGGGTTTGGTACACATCCACATAAAAACATGGAAATTATAACCATTCCTTTAAGTGGTGAATTAAAACATAGAGACTCTATGGGCAACCAATGGGAATCTGTACAGGCAGGAGAAGTACAAGTTATGAGTGCTGGACATGGTGTAGAACATTCAGAAATTAACGGATCGCAAGAATCGCATTTAAATTTGTTTCAAATCTGGATTATTCCTAATGCAGAAAATGTAGAACCACGTTACGATCAGAAAACATTTGAGGCATCTAAACGGAGAAACTTTTTACAGCCTTTAGTATCTTCTATAACTAATGGAATAGAGAGCACGTTAAAAATTCATCAAGATGCCATTATCTCGAGAGTAGATTTAGATGCAAACACACCGTTTCAATACACTTTAAAGCATAAAGATTATGGTGTATATGTAATGGTTATTCAGGGCGAACTAAAAATAGAAACACTAACATTACATACTCGAGATGCTATAGGAATTAGTAATGTTAAGCACTTTTATATGTCATCTTTAAGTGAAACGAGTCTATTATTCATCGAAGTTCCCATGGAAATATAATATTTGAGGTGTAAAAACTTGGTTTTTAGTGGTTGTATATCTCCTTTATATATACGTTAATCTAATTATCGAATATTTGGACGTTTCAAAGTTTAAATTTTAAGGGGATTATGTCTTTGTATAAATTTGATCTACTAATATCCCCATGTTATGAAATTACTTAAAACTATTTTATTTACTTTTTTAGTTGCGACTTCTTTTGCAACATATTCACAAACAACAGAATTAACAGAATTAAGCGATACATCTGAACTGATAGATGTTGAAGAACTGGATTCTACAAATGTAAGCTTCTGGATTGTTGGTTTAGGATTTAATGCCGTAGACGATTCAGGAAATGTATTTAAAGGTGTTTTTGATACTGATGAAGGTTGGAACGCTGTACCTTATCCGTCGCGTATAAGTGTTGGAAGATATTTTAAAAGCGGATTTGGTTTAGAAGGAATCTTCACTTATAATAAATATAAGAAAGGTAAGATTGTAGATAATTTTCCTCTTGAAGACGATGTAGATTATTTCGCTTTCGATACAAGATTAAGTTACGATCTTAATAAAATTGTAGGAGAAACTGGTTGGTTTGATCCTTATGCAGGTGTAGGTTTAGGATTTACAAATGCGAATAGCAATTCTCGAGGGACCTATAATGCTATAGTTGGATTCAGAATTTGGTTTAGTGATCGATTTGGTATGGATGTGAATTCTACAGGAAAATGGGGAATGAATCAGAACTTCAGAAACCACAAACAACATGCTATTGGAGTAGTATATAGATTTGATGTTGATAAAGAATTGACTAAAAAAGATCAAGAAAAATTAGATTTACAAGAAGAATTACTTGCAGAACAAGCGAGAGTTGAAGATTCTATAGCAAATGTAAATAAAGCCAATGCAGAGGCCGCTTTATTAGCAGAACAGTTAGCTAAACAACAAGCAGAGGCCGCAGAAAAAGAGCGTTTAGCTAAATTAGAACAAGAAAAACTAGAAGCTAAGAATAAAATTCAGGCAGAAATAGACGAATTAGAAAATATATACTTTGCATTTGATTCTTCTCGCTTAACATCTACATCTAAAGGTATTCTTGATGAATTGTTGGCCATCTTAAATACATATCCAGAATTAACTTTAGAAATTACGTCGCATACAGATTCTAGAGGTTCTACGGAGTATAATCAATCACTCTCTGAGAAACGATTAGAAAGTACATTAGACTATTTATCTGAAAATGGTATAGACAGTAATAGAATTACAGGTGAAGCTTTTGGAGAATCTAAATTACTTAATAATTGTGATGATAGTACTAAATGTACAGAAGCCATGCACAAACAGAATAGAAGATCTGAAATTAATGTTATAGAATTTTAATTAATAAATATGTGTTAATCCAAAAAAAAAGCTGACTTGTAATGAGTCAGCTTTTTTATTTTGAAATGTTTTTAATTGTTGTATTTTAAATTTTTACGTTGATATTTTCTCAACATTATTATTAAAAACGCAATACATACACCACTCGCAGCCATAGCAGCTCCAACCCAATCTGCAGAAGTATACCCATATCCCATAGCAATAGGTAAACCAGCAAAATAAGCACCAGAAGCATTACCAATATTAAAAGCGCTTTGATTAAGTGACGACCCTAAAGTTTCAGAACCTTCTGAAGCATTTATAATGGCAACTTGTATTGGGGTTGATAGGCAAAAAGTGACAGCACCTATTATAAACGTCATCACTAAAACCATAATTTTGTCTGATGAGAATATGGTATTTAAAGATAAGCAAACCACCATTGCAGATAAAATAACGATTACCGCATAAATAGGGGAGAGTTTTTCGGCAAGTTTTGCACCTAAAAAATTTCCAATAACCATACCCAAACCTGCGAGAATCATGGCAAATGAAACCATTTCTTCTGGATGTTTTGCTACATCTGTTATTAAAGGGGCTATATAACTATACCAAGCAAAGAATCCGCCCGTTCCAATTGTTGTGAGTAGTATAATTAACCAAAGTTCTAAACGCTTAAAAATTTTTAAATCGTCAAGGATATGTGTTTCCGAAGATTGCTTTAATAAAGGCATCCAAAATTTTATGCTTAATACCACTAAAATACCCACAAAACCGACTAATAAAAAGGAGAGATTCCAGCTAAAATGTTTTCCTAAATAGGTCCCTAAAGGTACACCAAGTAAATTCGCAAAAGTAAGTCCGCTAAACATAATCGCTATGCCTTGAGCAGATTTACCAGCTTTAGACAGTTTGCCTGCAACAACAGCACCAATTCCAAAAAAGGCTCCATGAGGTAATCCAGATAAAAAACGCAAAACGATAAAAGAATTATAGCCGGTAGCAAAAGCAGATAGTGTATTGAATACAGTAAACCATAACATTAATGCCAATAACACGCGATTTGCAGCCCATTTATTCCCAATCGTTGTGAGTATGGGAGCACCAACAACAACACCTAAAGCATAAGCAGAAATAAAATGTCCTGCTTTAGGTATCGATATATCGAATGCCGTTGCAACTTCTGGTAATATTCCCATAATTACAAACTCAGTTAATCCAATTCCAAAACCGCCAATTGCTAAAGCTAAAAGTCCTTTATTCATATCATACAATCGTTAACGTAATAATCAGGCAAATGTAAGTTGACTTTTATATTCTGAAGATTTTTTTTAATAAAATTTAAGTTAAATTATACTTAAACGTTTACGTAAAATTTTCAAGTATATACTACATTCATAAGGCGGTTATTATATCATAAACAATTTTTTAAAAAGCTAATAAAAGTTTGTTTTTTGGGGGTTTAACTACATATTTCTCAAATATAAGATTGTAAACATGAAACATCTTCAATTTTATAAAAGACTATATATTTTGGTATTTATAATGTAATCGATAACATTTTTAACCAAACTATTAGTTATTGTCAGTAAACAACGTTATTTTTACTAATCAAATAAACTAAGAATAAATATTTAAAACTTTTTTATGAAAACAACCGACGTTACAGATAAAAAGTCCAAGTACCGGTGGACGATTGTAGCAATGCTGTTTATGGCCACCACCGTTAATTATTTAGACAGACAAGTCCTTTCTCTAACCTGGAAAGACTTTATCGCTCCAGAATTTCACTGGACAGATAGTGATTATGGTACAATAACAGCACTATTTTCACTTTTTTATGCCATTAGTTTACTCTTTGCAGGACGCTTAGTAGATTGGTTAGATACCAAAAAAGGGTTTATGTGGGCTATTGGTGTTTGGTCTTTAGGAGCCGTTTTACATGCTTTTTGTGGTATTGCTGCTTCAGGTATTTTAACAGGTCATTGGTTTGTTGGTTTTGAAGAGGCCAGTCATTACATTGCTCAAGTAGAAGACGTTTCTAGAGTATTAAACGTGAGTATTGTATTATTCATTTTTGCACGTTTAGTTTTGGCTATTGGAGAAGCAGGGAACTTTCCTGCCGCGATTAAAACAACAGCAGAATTCTTCCCTAAGAAAGATAGAGCTTACGCAACCAGTATATTTAATGCAGGTGCGACAGTAGGAGCATTGGCAGCCCCTTTAGTTATTCCAGTATTAGCTAAAAATTACGGATGGGAGTCTGCATTTATTGTTATTGGTGCCCTAGGTTTTGTTTGGATGGGTTGGTGGCAATTTGGTTATAGTAAACCACATGTTCACCCTAAAGTTAATGCTGCAGAGCTAGCATATATTAATCAGGATTCAGAACCTATTAAAAAAGATAATGAGATTGGTAAAAAGGTAACTTTTAAACAACTCTTTAAATACAAACAGACTTGGGCTTTTGCTTTTGGTAAGTTTATGACAGATGGTGTGTGGTGGTTTTATTTATTCTGGACACCGGCTTATTTAAGTTCTGTGTATGGTATGGAATCTTCAGATCCTATTGCACAATTTGCATTATTTGTTTTATATTCTATTACCTTATTATCAATAATTGGAGGATGGTTACCAACATATTTTGTGGAAAAGAAAGGGATGAATCCTTACGCTGGTCGTATGCGAGCAATGCTTATTTTTGCTTTCTTTCCTTTATTAGCAGTTGTAGCACAACCTTTGGGGCATGTGTCCTATTGGTTCCCTGTAATTATTATTGGTATCGCAGGAGCAGCTCACCAAGCTTGGTCTGCTAATATTTTTACTACAGTAGGAGATATGTTTCCTAAATCGGCTATAGCAACTGTAACAGGTATTGGAGGTTTAGCAGGTGGTATTGGATCTACTTTTATTAATAAAGGCTCTGGGATTTTATTTGATTATTCGGCAAAAACTAATATGAATTTCTTAGGATACGAAGGTATTGAAGCAGGATATTTTATTGTGTTCACGTTTTGTGCTGTTGCCTATTTAATTGGATGGATAGTAATGAAAACATTAGTACCAAAATACGAACCAATTACAGATTTAGAATAAAGTAGTCATTAATTATAATATCTATTGAAGAAGGAATGTTGTTAAAGACATTCCTTTTTTTATGAAGATTACTAACAGTTTGGAAAGGAAATGCCTTGTAAAATAATATTTTAAGGGTTTTCGACTTAAATTTCCTAATATTTATAATAATATAGTTATTGGAATTATTTATAATTAGTACTAAAAATGCGATATTTGTATTTGAATTTGCGCAAAGGATAGAAGTGGTATCCTTTTTTAATGCTAGCCATTAAAAAAGATGTAACGAATAGCCTGACAGTTTTTAGTGTTTTCTAAAAATTGATGCGCCCTTAAAAAAAAGATTTACAAATTATGGCAATGAATAAAAATACGGTTTTAGCTTGGGCAACAACCATAATGATTGTAGTAGGATTAGCTTTAATTGCTCTTGGAGCTTTTAGGTATGAAGATGTCGCTGGTTGGGGATTCGCAGCTGTTGGCATAGGTTTTTTTGCTATTGCTTGGGTATTTAACGCATTAAAAGGTAGAGTGTAATTATGAGTGACGATAAGAAAGTAATTTTTTCAATGTCTGGTTTAACCAAGACATTTCCGGGTGCTAACACACCGGTTTTAAAGAACATTTATTTAAGTTTTTTTTACGGAGCAAAAATTGGGATTTTAGGTCTTAATGGTTCTGGTAAATCTACTTTATTGAAAATTATTGCAGGTACCGATAAGAATTATCAAGGAGACGTTACGTTTCTTCAAGATTATTCTGTAGGGTATTTAGAGCAAGAACCACAGTTAGACGAGGATAAAACGGTAATGGAAATTGTACGTGAAGGTGCGGCCGAAACGGTTGCGATTCTTGATGAGTACAATAAAATTAACGACATGTTTGGATTGGAAGAAGTGTATTCTGATGCAGATAAAATGGATAAATTAATGGCGCGCCAGGCAGAGCTTCAAGATCAGATTGATGCTTCTAATGCTTGGGAGCTTGACACAAAATTAGAAATTGCTATGGATGCGCTTCGTACTCCAGATGGCGATAAAAAAATTAGTGTGCTTTCTGGTGGGGAGCGCAGACGTGTAGCTTTATGCCGTTTGCTATTACAAGAACCAGATGTTTTACTTTTAGATGAGCCTACCAACCACTTAGATGCAGAATCGGTACATTGGTTAGAGCATCATTTAGCACAATATAAAGGAACGGTAATTGCTGTAACGCACGATAGATATTTCTTAGATAATGTTGCTGGTTGGATTTTAGAGTTGGATAGAGGAGAGGGTATTCCATGGAAAGGAAACTACTCGTCTTGGTTAGATCAAAAATCTAAACGTATGGCACAAGAAAGCAAAACAGCTTCTAAACGTCAAAAAACATTAGAACGCGAATTAGATTGGGTACGTCAAGGTGCAAAAGGACGTCAGACTAAACAAAAGGCGCGTTTAAAGAATTACGATAAATTAATGAGTCAAGATCAAAAACAACTTGACGAAAAATTAGAAATCTACATTCCTAATGGTCCACGTTTAGGTACAAATGTTATTGAAGCTAAAGGCATAAGCAAAGGTTTTGATGATAAATTATTATATGAAGACTTAAACTTTAATTTACCACAAGCTGGAATTGTTGGAATTATTGGTCCGAATGGTGCTGGTAAAACAACTATTTTTAGAATGATTATGGGAGAGCAAGATCCTGATAAAGGTTCTTTTGAAGTTGGAGAAACTGCAAAAATCGCTTATGTAGATCAGAGTCATACCAACATTGATCCAGAAAAAACAATCTGGCAAAACTTTAGTGACGAGCAAGAATTGATTTTAATGGGCGGAAAAGAAGTCAATTCTAGAGCCTATTTAAGTCGTTTTAATTTCTCTGGAGGTGAGCAAAATAAGAAAGTGAAATTATTGTCAGGAGGGGAACGTAACCGTTTACATTTAGCCATGACTCTTAAAGAAGAAGGTAACGTGTTACTTTTGGATGAACCTACGAATGATTTAGATGTAAATACATTACGTGCTTTAGAGGAAGGTTTAGAAAACTTTGCAGGTTGTGCGGTAGTAATTAGTCACGACAGATGGTTTTTAGATAGAATTTGTACACATATTTTAGCTTTTGAAGGCGATAGTCAGGTGTATTTCTTTGAAGGTAGTTTTAGTGAATACGAAGAAAATAAGAAAAAACGTTTGGGTGGAGATTTGATGCCAAAACGTATTAAATATAAAAAATTAGTACGCTAATTAATTTATAGATTTAAGCATAAATAAAACAGCCTACATAATATTTGTAGGCTGTTTTTTTATGAGTAAAAAGTCTGTTAAACTAGTTGTTATTATACAAATGACCTTCTGTAAAATCTTTATACTTTTGTTCTTTCTCGTCAGATTCCAAATAATCTAAATTGGCAAGACGTTCGTTTTCTGCATTCAATTTATATGTTTTTCTCATACCTAAAATTAACAAAACAAGAAAAATAAAGATAGTTATTAATAATCCGATAATAATTTCTTCTTCTTGAATTAACAGTATTTCAGAATTGGACAGGTTGAATTGAAATAATACAATTGACATATTAAAGATATATTTGTTAGACTAATAGCATTCCAAATATAAAATAAATATCAGTATTTACATAATTACAATATTAATTTTTTGAATACCAATCAAGTAGCGTTACTTTTATCTTAGAATCTCCTGTGTTTACAATGCTTTTAAACAGATCTACATCACTTAATCCGTCGGTTCCACGATAGTGATATGGAATAACTTCTTTAGGTTTGAATTCTAAAACCGCATCTGCAGCACTTTTAACAGGCATAGTATATGGTAAATTCATACATACGAAAGCGATATCTATATTTTTTAAGTGTCGCATTTCTGGAATATCTTCGGTGTCTCCAGAGATATAAATACGCTCACCGTTATTATTTAATAGATACCCATTTCCTCTGCCTTTAGCATGAAATTTAAGTGCTTCAGGACGTAAATTATACATGGGGATGGCTTCAATTTTAATATGCTTATACGTTGTGTGTGCTCCATTGCTAATCACTTGGGTTTGTTTTTTAAGCGCATCTGTTAATTTATCTGCTACGGCCTGAGGTGCAATAATGGTTGTAGCACTTTTTGTTACAGCTTCTAAGGTTTCAATATTTAAATGATCGCCATGTATATCTGTAATTAAAATAAGATTTGGCTCCTTTTGGCCCTTAAAAGCTTCTGCTCCTCCTGTCGGATCTAAATAGATTACCACATCTTTAATCTCCATCACAAACGTAGCGTGAGAAATGGGAGTAATTTTGGTGTCTTTTTCAACAACTGTGGTATCTATTTTGGTGTTTTTATCAAATTCAAAATGAACATCAAAACTATATAAAGTTATTGATGTTATAAAAAGGGCAAATAAGAAAATATGTTTCATAATATATGATATTAAAATGATTAAAAAAATAAGTGTTTATTTTGTATGAGCTTGCATAAAATCGGTGATTAGATTTGTAATAAATAGTCCAGTTTGTTCTGCGTTATCTTCGGTAGTTTCTGCATCGCAAATGTGTAAATACTGCACATGGTCTCGTTTTCCGAAGTAATTTACAAATTGTCTGACTCTTTTTAGACTAAAACCATCAAGAGTTGTGGTGTTTGCATTAAAGTTTTCGATGGTATTGCAATCTATTTCCATTCCTATAGGCAAATCTTCAAGCATGGATAAGGCGTATTTTAATTCCTTTTTAAAGGTAGTCGTTTGTTTTATCGCAATACTTTCATAAGTACTAAAATGAATTTGTTTTAATTTATTAATAGTCTTTAAAATACTATTCGGAATAAAATTTTCTTGCATTCCAAATACATAATAATTTTTTAAGAAGCCTTCTGCATAGGCGTAGGTAAAACCGTTACCGCTATGTCTGCCTTCTTCAGGTTTAAAATTTGCAAAAGCATTTAAGTTTACAATATTTATAGGTGAATTTAAAGCCAATGCACAGCCTTTAATATTACCATAAGCGTTGTTTTGTCCGCCACCAATTACAATTGGAGTTTTACCCGCTTTTTTTATGGTATATATAATATGTGCCACGTCTTTATCTATTTTAGATACAATTTTTCTGGCTTTAACTAATTGCTTGTCAATAGTTAAATCTAAAGATTTAATTTTCTTTAATTCCTTTTCAAAATTTAAATAACCGAGAACTAAAACGTTTTCGGGATTAGTAAATTCGTTTTTTTGAATATTTAATAATGTTTTTAGTGTGGCTTCCCAAGTATAAGTTGTATTTTGGTTACCTAAATTAGCTAAGATTCCAATGTTTTCGGGGATACCTAATAAAATATAGTCGACATCTAAAGTATTAATATGTTCGTATATATTACAGAGTGGTGGAAGTATTTTTACGTGTTCACCAAATTTAGATTCTGAAGCACGAATATGTAGTAGTCTAGAAAGATCTGTATGGTTAAAAACAACAAGTTTATCCATTATTAATTTAGGTTTTTTAAAATTTAAAAATACTATTTTTTTTGTTTTATGAACTTAATTTTAATAATATTAGCTATATTAAAAAGTTAACAAATTCTAAACAAATTAGAGATTATTTAAATAAATTATGGAACAGAATACATCAAATAACGGCTTAAAAATAGCTTTAGGTGTCGCATTAGTATTATTTTTAGGAACAGCATTTTACACGTTCGATCTTATGAAAAAGAAGAACGAAACTGAAGCTCAGCTTAAAGAGGAAAAACAATTAGTTATGACCGATTTAAGTAATATGGCAAAACAATATGATGTAGCCATTAGCGAAAGTGAAATTGCAAATACCAATTTAATTGAAGCTAGAACACGTATCCAAGGTTTAATGGATTCGCTTCAAATTTCTGAAACTAACGTAAAAAGTTTGTGGAGATACAAACAAAAATATGTGAACTTACAGAAGGAGATGGATTTTCTGTTAGAAGAAAACGATAAATTAAAAACAGAAAACAATGCTTTAACGACTTCTTTAGATAGTACACGTACGCGATTAGAAGAACGTAATATGTTTACAGATTCGTTATTGGTACAAAATACAGCACTTGCAGAAGTTGTAGAAAATGCAGCAGTTTTAAATGCTGTAGGTTTAAAAGGTTTTGGAGTTATAGAACGTAGTTCTGGTAAATTGATACCAACAGAACGTGCAAGACGTGCAGATAAACTAAGAGTATGTTTTACTGTTGCCAAAAACACTTTAGTACAAAATGGAGATCAAGAATTATATATACAAGTTTTAGATCCTAATAACAACGTATTAGGTGTTAACGAGCAAGTTATTTTTGGAGAAAAAGCTTTAAACTACAGTTTAATTAGCCGTTTTAATTACGAAAACGCAAGTTTAAATGTTTGCGAATTTGTCGCTTCTAAAGGTGATAGTAAGTTTGAAGAAGGTAGATATGTTGTAAATGTTTATAATGAGAAAGACTTAGTTTCAACATCAGAGTTTACGCTTAAATAATAGAGAATAACATAAATAAAAAACCGGAATGATTTTATATCATTCCGGTTTTTTTGTTTTTTATAACATGTAATTATTCTATAACCTTACCGTGAATGATAACGGTATCTATATTATTATCTCCGAAGGCATAAGGTAAATAATTATAGCTTGGTATTTCTTCAGTAATAATGACGTTTCCTTTTTTCCCTCGCGTAATACTTCCGTACATATTACTTATTCCCATGGCATATGCACCATTAATGGTTGCTGCATTTATTGCTTCTTCTGGAGTCATCTTCATTTTTATGCAGGCTGTACTGACTACAAAATTCATATTTCCACTAGGGGTTGTTCCTGGATTATAATCACTGGCTAAGGCTAATGGTAAACCAGCATCAATTATAGCTCTTGCAGGCGCATAAGGAATACTTAAAAAATAAGAGCAAGATGGCAATGCTACTGGCATTGTACGACTTCCCTTTAAAACTTCAATATCTTTAGGCGTCATAATTTCTAAATGATCTACAGAAAGGGCATTGTGCTTTACACCTAAAGCTACACCACCAAGAGCGTCGAACTGGTTGACATGTATTTTAGGAGTCAAACCATGTTTAACACCGGCAGCTAATATTTTGTCGGTATCTTCTAAAGAAAAATAACCTTTTTCACAAAATACATCAATGTAATTAGCTAGTTGTTCTTTCTCTATTGTAGGAATCATTTGATTAATAATGTCGTCAATATAACCATCTTTATTATCCTTATACATTTTAGGGTTTGCATGTGCACCTAAAAATGTAGATTTCACTAGAATGTTATAATCGTGTTTTATTTTTTTTATAACGCGAAGAATTTTTAGTTCAGCTTCTGTAGATAGACCATAACCAGATTTAATTTCAATAGCTCCTGTACCTAATTTCATTAAGTTCTGTAATCTATTTATCGCCTGATTATAAAGTTCGTCTTCAGTAGTGTTTTGTAAATTTTCTGCGGAATTTAATATACCACCACCACGATTAGCAATTTCTTCATAACTTAATCCATTAATTCGGTCTATAAATTCTTGCACCCGATTTCCTGAATATACCAAGTGGGTGTGCGAATCGCACCACGCCGGTAAAACAACCTTATTTGTAGCATCAATGGTTTTCTCTGCTATGGTGTCTCCCATATCTTCCATTTTTCCAAATTCCACTATGGTATCGTGTTCAATCAGTAAATAGGCATTTTCAATAAAAGGTAAGTCTTTCATTTCTTTACCTGAAACCTTTAAAACATTATGGTTTCTAGTCTGCAATAATTGTTTTATGTTGGTAATAAGTATCGACATTCGTTAATGTATTTTAGTAGTATAAATTTATGAAAATAATTTTACTTAAAGATTACAATAGGTGCACGGTTTTTGTACGATTAATAATTATTTTAAACATTATATATTGATTTCGTAAATAAGACCAATACTAAAGTGAAATAGTATAATCTTTAGTGTGATTTTGATGCTAAACATGTTAATTTATTACGATTATTAAGACTGTAGTTATTTTCTTATAAATAATATTCAAGAGCTTTAATTATTTAAAGGTTCTGTCTTATATTACAATTTGAAATTCATAAATTTAAACTTTAATAAAACACGCTTTTTTAGTTGGTTATACATGATAGAAATAAGAGATTATATAGAATCTACAGTGTCCATAAGTGATGCCGATTGGAAATTATTTGCTTCAAAACTTAAAACACGTACTTTTAAGAAAAGAGAACGTATTCTAAATGTAGGGGAGACCGAACATTATATTTCATTTATAGCTTCTGGAATAGCTCGTTTTTTAATTCCACATGAAGACGAGGAAAAAGATGTGACTTTTGGGTTTTGTTTCGAAAATGAATTCATTAGTGCCTACGATTCTTTTCTAACTCAGGAACCTTCTTTATATGCTTTAGAAGCCTTAACCGATTTGACCATTTGGAGTGTGTCTTACACCGATCTACAAGAGGTTTATGAACATACAGAAGTCGGAAATTTAATAGGCAGATTATCTTCAGAACGTTTATTTTTAATAAAATCTAAGCGCGAACAATCCTTGTTAAACGAGACTGCAGAACAACGTTATGTTAATTTATTTACAGAACGTCCAAACCTTATAAAAGACATTCCTTTAAAATATATAGCATCTTATATTGGGGTTACAGCTCAAGCATTAAGTCGGATTAGAAAACGTATTTCTTAACCCATGTTCATTTTATAATTCTATTAAATATTGGTTCTTTGCTGTATAAATTTATAGCACATGGAAATAATAGTTTTTATGATATTGTTGTGGTATTCTGGGTTGTTTTTTCAAACCTTCTTTTTACATAGATACGCAGCACATCAAACATATAAAATGTCTCGATTTGGCGAGAAAGTTTGTTTTTTTCTCACTTGGGTATGCCAAGGTTCTAATTATTTAAGTGCCTATGGTTATGGTGTTATGCATAGAATGCATCATGCTTATGCCGATACCGAAAAAGATCCGCATTCTCCTAAATACGATAGTAACGTGTTTTCAATGATGTGGCGGACAAAAAACATCTATCAAGATATTAATAAGCAACGTATTGCTGTAGATGCTAAATTCACTAAGAATGTTCCGCAATGGAAACGTTTTGATGATTTTGCAAGTTCACGAATCTCGCGTTTGGTTTGGGCTGCTCTTTATACGGTGTTCTTTATTGTATTCGCATCAGCGTGGTGGCATTGGTTGTTTTTACCTGTTGCATTTTTTATGGCGCCTATTCATGGTGTTATTATTAATTGGTTTGCACATATTTATGGGTACGTAAACTTTAAAGTTAGCGATACCTCTAAAAATTTATTGCCTTTCGATTTTTTAATGATGGGAGAAGGGTATCATAATAATCATCATAAATATGGCGGTCGTGCAAACTTCGGTGGTGTACGTTGGTACGAGTTAGATGTCACTTATGGGATTATGAAAGTATTAAATGCTTTGGGATTAATACGTATTAAAAAAAGTGCATTAGCGCCTGTTAAACGCGAAGTTTAATTATACGTTATAGTCCGATATAACCGTATTAAACTATCAGAAACTGTGTAATGTTGTTCTAACGTTACACAGTTTTTGTTTGTATCTCGATTTAAACATTTAAACTGTATAGTATCTATGGTTGTGCCAGATTTGGTTTTAATCGCAATACTTTTAAGCACAGCTTCATCATAAAAATAATCGTAAGTATTAAAGGTGGTAAACTGATCTTTTCGCTTTAAAATACGTCCATCATTGCCGTAATACATTATCTTTTCATTTTGTTTGTGTTTCTTCTGCGAATAGCAACTTATACGTTCCCTCTGATTTGTTTTCCATCGTGTTTTACAATAATAATTAGGTAAATCCGGAAATATTTGCTTCTCAAAAAACAGTTTCTTTTCTGTGGTTTGTAACGTATCGTTATTGGCACTTGTTGTTACAGAGTGTTGTACTCTACCGGCTTTGGTAAATACTAAATCTTGTTTTTGTAGTAGCAACGAGTCTTTATCGTTCTGAAATACAAAAGAACGAACCTCCATACTTTTTATAGGCCCTTGCAAGTTGTGTTTACTAACATAAGGTACAGAGGCACAAGATTGCATAATCAGTAATATAACAGTGATTACACCTGTTATATGTAAGTGGTTTATCTTCATAGTTATAAAGATAATAGATTTTATACTATTAACAATTAATAGCAATTACAGTAACTAATTTCATTTTCAATTCACAATTACTTAAACCAATACTAACATCGGGTAGATTAAAATATAGTGTATTTGCAGAAAAAAACAATGGAGTTATTTTTAGCCACTTTTGGTGCTTTATTTTCAATTATGAATCCTTTAGGAACGGTACCTGTTTTTGTAGGTTTATCGTTAGAAAACACAAAAAAAGAACGTGCAGTTATTGCGTTTTGGACGTCGCTAAATGCTTGTATTATTTTGCTGCTGTCTTTCTTTGCAGGAAAATATATTTTATCGTTTTTCGGTATTAGTATTGATGCTTTAAAAATAGCTGGCGGACTAATAATTGCGTCTTCTGGATTTGCTTTATTAACTGGTAAATTTGCAGAACATAAGGGTATGAAACGAAAACGCGTAGAAGAAGATATTCGTTCCAGAAACGAAATTAGCCTAACGCCTTTAGCGATTCCTATGCTGGCCGGTCCTGGAACAATTTCTTTATTAATAACGTACAACCAGGAATTTCAAGAGCTTCAAGACAAAGGAATTATTATAGGAGCTTTACTTTTTACAACCATTTGTATTTATCTTATTCTTAAAAGTTCGTATTTAATAGTGAAATTTTTAGGTGCCTCTGGTATTAATGCCCTGTCACGTATTATTGGGTTTATTGTAATTGCTATAGGGATTGAGTATATTATTTCATCTGTAGTGAATATTATATCTCATCTTAACTTGTAGTAGGGAGTTCTTTTTTTTTAGAAAAAAGCCGGGCTTTACGCTATATCTTTTTATGAGAAAAACATAAAAAGGATGCCGCTGCAATCCCTAACTCCATTTTAAATTAAATTTTCGGTATAATCTGTGGCGTTTCATAAACAGAAAAATTAACAGCGCTAAAGTACCGCAAGTAGCAAAACCCATAAATAGAGGTAAAGCGCTATCTGTCATAAATCCACCAATAAATGTGGCGATAGGTATGGCAACTATAGTCGATATAAATCCAGTTAAAGCAGCACCAATACCGGCGATATGTCCGATAGGTTCCATAGCAATCGCTCTTAAATTACCAAACAGAAATCCTAAGGTAAAAAATTGTGCACCCAAAAAGAGTACTAAAATAAAAATACTAGGATTAGATGTGTTCCAAAATAAGGCCACATACGTTGATGAGATTACACTAAAGGCAGCTAAGGAGGTTAACGCTAATCGACGCATACCAAAACGCACCACTAGAGTTCCGTTTAATAATGTAGATACTCCAATAGAAATCGCTAATCCAGCAAATACATAAGGGAAATTGTCACCTATTTTATATTGGTCTATAAACACATGCTGCGCAGAGCTTAAATACACCATAAAAGATCCGGTTATAAATCCTGAAAGTACTGTAAAAACTAAAGCTTCTTTATAACGAATTAATTCACTAAAGCCATTTATAAACACATGTTTGTTAAACGGTATTTTATATTCGGGATGTAAAGTTTCTGGCTGTCGTTTCCAAAACCATATGGTAACTACAACAGCAAAAAACAGTTGAGTAAAGAAAATATATTCCCAATTAAAATGGTTTAAAATAAACTGACCTAAAGCAGGAGCAATAACGGGTACGAGGATAAAGAAAGCTGTAACAAAAGACATCATTCTAGCCATATAATTTCCTCTATGGGAATCTCTAATAATAGAAATGCAAATGGTTCTTGGTGCCGAAAGTCCGATACCTTGTAAAATTCTACCAACAAGCATCCATTCTAAAGACGTCGAGAATATACAGACAAAACTGGCCATAATAAAAATGCTGAAACCAATATACATAATGGGTTTGCGTCCAAAACTATCTGAAAGCGGACCTAATATTAATTGGCCAATACCAAAACCTAAAAAGATCATGGTAATTAATTGTTGTAAGTCTGTGCTGTCCTGATTGCCTATTGTTTTTCCTATATCTGGAATTGCAGGAAGTAATGCATCTATAGATAAAGCCACTATAGACATAAGTGATGCCATTAACGCTATAAACTCAAAATGGTTTTTCTTTTTGTCTTTTTGCATCACACAAAAATACTATTTCCTCATTTATATGTTGTGATTTTAACGTTATATATTACGTTATAATGAATCTATAATAATTACACCTTATTCACATTGAATAAGGTGTAATTATGCAAAAAAATAAGGTTTAAATTTTCAGATTCGAAATCCTAAATCTTTAATTAATCATTTTAAACTTTTAAGTTAAGACACATTTTATAAATCCAACTTTACTTGTTCTAATGCTTTACTAATAAACTGTAATTCTTCAGCAGTTAATTTTACATCTATCGCTTTTGCATTTTGAATAGATTGCTTTTCATTTCTAGCTCCAGCTAAAGCAATAGTAATTCCTGGTTGTTCAATAGTCCATCGTAATACCAATTGCGCTATTGTGGCATGTTTAGATTCTGCCAAGGGTTTTAGTTTATCCAAAAAAGTTACAGTTTGTGTAATATTTTCATCTTTAAAAAAGGCTAAACCTTGTCTGTGATCACCTTCAGAAAACACATGACCCGCTTGCATTTTTCCAGTTAGTAAGCCACGCTGCAGTGGGCTATACGCTAAAATAGACATGTTTTGCTTAATCACATATGGAACAAGATCCGTTTCAATTCCACGATTCACCATACTGTATGGCACCTGATTAGAAATAATATCTACATATGTATTCGCTTCTTCAAGTTGCTCTACGCTATAATTACAAACACCAGCATAGCGTACTTTACCGTCTTTAATTAATTGTGCTACGGCTTCCATAGTTTCTTGAATAGGTGTGGTTTTATCTGGCCAATGTATTTGGTATAAATCAATATAATCTGTACCTAAACGTTTTAAACTGTCTTCACATTCCTTTATGATACTCGCTTTGCTTGCATTTTTGTAAATCGCTATAGGATTTCTATCATTATCTTTTGTATTTGTATAAAAATCACCTTCAGTAGCGTCCCAACGTAAGCCGAATTTGGTTACCAGTTGTACTTGATCTCGGGCTAAATCTTTAATGGCAGTTCCCACAATTTTTTCACTATGACCCATACCGTAAATAGGAGCAGTGTCTATAGAAGTTACGCCGTAATCGAAGGCAGATTGTATGGCTTTAACAGCATCGTTTTGTTCGGTGCCACCCCACATCCATCCACCTGCGGCCCAAGCTCCAAATGTTATGGCTGATAGTTTTAAATCTGATTGTCCTAGTGTTCTAAATTCCATAATGTATAAGTTATAAAGTCTGATAAAGTTAAGAATTACTAGATAGAACATTGGGCTATTTAAAGTTCTATTAACAATATTTGTGGTTGTAAATCTAAATAGTTCCCTTGGTAGAATTATCTTTACACATAAATTCGAAAATATGAGACACTATAAACATGCAGCACCTGGACCTAAAAAGAAGGCTTCCAAAGTGAGTATGGCACAAGCATTTAAAACTATTATTTGGCCAAGACGAAAACTTGTGTTTATTGGGTTATTACTTATTGTGTTTAGCCGATTGGCAAGTTTAGTGTTGCCATGGCAAAGTAAGGTGTTACTTGATGATGTGATTCCGAATAAAGATTACGATCAATTATATAGTTTATTAATTATAGTGGGAAGTGCTATTTTGGTTCAAGCCGTGACATCGTTTTTACTTACCAAAATATTAAGTGTTCAAGCACAGTATTTAATTTCTGAATTACGAGCTAAAGTCCAGAAAAAAGTGTTGTCTTTACCCATTAGTTTTTTCGATAATACCAAATCTGGTGTTTTAGTTTCTCGAATTATGACGGATGTTGAAGGTGTTAGAAATTTAATAGGTACCGGTCTGGTCCAATTGGTTGGAGGTACATTTACGGCCATTATTTCATTGGTGTTATTGATTCGTATTAGTCCGTCTATGACCCTTTTTGTGTTAGTGCCAGTCGCTATTTTTGGAGTTCTTGCTTTAAAAGCTTTTAAATATATTAGACCGATTTTTAGAAAACGTGGTGTTATAAATGCCGAAGTTACGGGTAGATTAACAGAAACTCTTGCTGGTGTTCGTGTAATAAAAGCCTTTAATGCCGAAGACCAAGAGAATAAAACCTTTGAAGTTGGTGTCGATAAACTATTTCAAAATGTAAAGAAAAGTTTAACAGCGACGGCGTTTATGACGAGTTCTTCTACATTCTTGTTGGGAATTGCTTCTACAGGTATTATGGGGATTGGTGGTTATAAAATTATGCAAGGTGAATTAACCATTGGAGACTTTATGTTTTTCACCTTACTCCTTGGTTTTATGATTGCTCCTATCGTTCAGATGAGTAATATTGGAAGTCAGTTAACAGAGGCTTTAGCCGGTTTAGATCGTACAGAAGAACTGATGAATATGGAAGCGGAAGAGGATGACGAATACCGTACTATAGAAATAGAAAACATGAAAGGCGACTTAGCTTTTAACGATGTCACATTCGCTTACGAAGCTGGAAAAAATGTCCTACATAACATTAATTTTAATGCCGTTTCGGGCTCCGTAATTGCTCTTGTTGGAAGTTCAGGTTCTGGAAAATCCACCATTGCTGGATTGTCGGCTACCTTTCTAAATCCAAAATCTGGTAGTGTAACGGTTGATGGTTACGATTTGTCTAAAGTGAAGTTAAATAGTTTTAGAAAACATTTAGGAGTGGTTTTACAAGACGAATTTTTATTTGAAGGTACCATTAGACAAAACATATTATTCCCAAGGCCAGATGCTACAGAAGCACAATTACTAGAAGCAGTAGATTCTGCTTATGTGAGTGAATTTACAGATAGATTTGATGATGGTTTAGATACTTTAATAGGGGAACGTGGCGTAAAATTATCTGGTGGTCAGCGCCAGCGTATCGCTATTGCACGTGCTATATTAGCCGACCCGAAAGTGATTATTTTAGATGAAGCCACTTCTAATTTAGATACAGAAAGCGAAGGTTTTATTCAGAAAAGTTTAAACAAATTAACTAAAGATAGAACGACAATCGTTATTGCGCACCGTTTAAGTACTATCCGTAAAGCCGATCAAATCTTAGTGATTGAAGAAGGTAAAATTGCCGAACGTGGAACTCATGATGAACTGATTTCTGCTCAAGGGCGTTATTACGATTTGTATACTTATCAGGCAAAAATATAATGGGTTCAACATGTTAAAATTTCTATTTATTAGCACTTTACACATTAAAACGAGTTAGTTTTAATTTTTAAGACGTTATAAAATAAGGTTTCAGTTTTTATTAATAGATTAGTTTTTTACTACTATATTAGTAAGATAATATTTTATATAAAACGTTTTAAATAAAATGAAAAATAGACTTCTATTTTGCTTCAGTGTTTTTTTATGTTCATATTCTTTATTGGCTCAAAAAGTAGATGCCGAAAAGATTAAAGAACAAATCACTTTTTATAAAAACGATCTTAGAGGTCCTTACAAAGACATTCGTTGGTTTTGTTCAGATGGAAGTGTTAGACAACCAAAAGACCCGTGTCCAGATAATATTGGCCCAGGAAATCAGCATGCTAGATATAAAGATGAAGTTGAAAACTTAGGGGTAACTAATCACGTATATTTAGGTCAGATTTTAACCTACACTAAACACGACGCTTTTTGGGACGATGGTAATAATAACTCTAGGTTAAAACAGTATCAAATTGATAAGTATTTAAGAGCTGTTGATGATGGTTGGATTAATAGAAAAAGTCAATTTTATAGAGGATCAATTCAATCTGAAGATGAAGAAGCTTGGGGAATTAATTTTTATAAATGGTTACTTTCTAATGATGAATTATTAGAAAATAATTATTATTTAATTAGACAATCGTTAAAAGATATTCCACATAATGGCGACGATAATTTAGCACAATTAATGCGTAGTCAATCTAAAGTGTTGTCTGATTTGTATCCTGCTTTCATGGATTTACGGGTTAAAATTCATGCACAACCAGAAACAAAGGATATTGAAAAAGTAATAGCTTTTAAAACAAAGCATTCAGCCAGATTATCTAGTAATCAAACAAAAATATTAGATGAGTTAGTTGCAACTATGACTATCTTTTTTAAACCTGTCGATTTAGTGTCGTTACAACAAAAAGCCACTTTATTAAGTTCAACTCCTTTTGGTGAAACTTTTAAAGATTATGTTTTAGTTCATAATAAAGTAACAAATGCGTCAGATTTAATCCAAGATACAGCAGAATTACTAGTGAATTTAAGAGCGAATCTTTTAACAGAAAAAAGACCTGTAGCACGATTACAGATGCTAGATATTTCTATCAAATTGGAAGAAGTTATTTTTAAAAATGCACCGCAATGGCAACCGGATACAGTAGAACAATTAGTCGATAAAATTTGTTATTTAGGAATGGCAACGGCAGCTGCAGGTTATATTGAACAGTACGAATGGGAATCTTTAAGCTTAACCAAATCGGTTAATTTAAATAATGAATCGACATTAGGAGAACTAACTACAATCTTACAAAGTGGAAGACGTCTAGTGGAGTGGAGTTCCGGAATGGTTAAAGCGAACTATCAAAATGAAGTTGATGTGTATACCAATTTTGAACCACTAGCTTATGGCTTTATAGATGATAAAATTAGAGGATCTATTGCTTTACATTTAGGAAAGTCTGTAGGTGAATTGGGCGATTTTATAGCTAAAGAATCATCGTTAACTAATAAAGTGCTAAATATTCCAAACCAAAGTACCATTCGTGGTTTAAATCCTGGTTATGCATATGGTGAATTAGTAGTTGTAGGTGGGTCTCCAGATGCTATCGAAGTATCTTCTAATAAAATATATGTTTTTCAACGTCCACCAGCAGATTTAAAACCAATTGCAGGAATTGCAACTGTTTCTGAAGGGAATATGGTGTCTCATGTACAATTATTAGCCCGTAATTTAGGAATTCCTAATGCTGCATTATCCGATGAGAACTTAGAGGATTTAAAACAATTTAACGGACAAAACGTTTTTTATGCCGTGTCTAATAAAGGGAATGTAATTATAAAAGCAGAAAAAGATATGTCTGCAGAAGAAGTCGCTTTATTTGTAAAAAAAGAACGTAAAGAAGGAAAAATAGAGGTTCCTGTAGAACATATTGTGTTACATGAAACGAAGGTTTTAAACATGCGGGACGTAGATGCGAGTAATTCTGGTAAGATATGCGGACCAAAAGCTGCAAATTTAGGTCAACTTAAAAAAATGTTTCCTGAGCAAGTCGTAGAAGGTTTGGTAATTCCTTTCGGAATATTTAGAAATCATATGGATCAAGACATGCCAGAACAAAACCAATCGTATTGGTCGTTTTTAAGTGCTATGTTTAAAGAAGCTATAGCAATGGAAGAACAAGGTATTGCTGAAGAAGAAATTGAACATTATCAACTACGTCAGTTAGAAATTTTAAGAACGGCAATTAAAAAAATGCCTCTAAAAGCAGATTTTATTTCGCAAATGGAACATGATTTTAAATCTGTTTTAGGCCATGCTTTAGGTGAAATTCCGGTGTTTTTAAGAAGTGATACCAATATGGAAGATTTGAAAGAATTTACTGGAGCTGGATTAAATTTAACCTTATTTAATGTGGTAGATAAAGAGAAAATTTTTAATGGAATTAAAGATGTTTGGGCATCTCCATATACAGAACGTAGTTTTAAATGGAGACAAAAATATTTACTAAATCCTGAAAATGTTTTTCCTTCTATTTTAGTCATTCCGAGTGTAGATGTAGATTATTCTGGGGTTTTAATTACTAAAGGATTAACCTCCGGAGACGATAAAGATTTAACCATTGCGTTTAGTAGAGGAGCGGGTGGAGCAGTAGACGGGCAATCTGCAGAAACTTATTTATTAAAAGATGCAGGTGGTTATCAATTATTAGCGCCTTCAAGAGAACGTTTTTATAACAGTTTACCAATAACTGGAGGCACTCTAAAAAATACAGCGACTTTTGAAACCCCTATTTTAAACACACAAAATATTAAAGATATAAAGCAGTTAGCAAAAGAGATAAGACAAACCATGCCTAAAGAAACTAATGAAGCCTATGATGTAGAGTTAGGGTTTAAAGATAACCAATTGTGGTTGTTTCAAATTAGACCGTTTGTAGAGAATAAGAAGGCTTTGAGTTCATCATATTTAGAATCTATAACTCCAACAATTGATACGAATAAAGTGATTTCACTTTCCAAAAAAATATAAATGAAAAAAATAATGTTATTAATCGCTGTTGTATTTGTGTGTACTGCATTTACTACAATAATAGTTTATCCTATTGATGGATATGAGTATACTGGAATAAAACGTTTAAAACGATTAGAACTTATTA
Organism: Formosa algae; assembly: GCF_001439665.1. Taxonomy (GTDB): domain Bacteria; phylum Bacteroidota; class Bacteroidia; order Flavobacteriales; family Flavobacteriaceae; genus Formosa; species Formosa algae. Next base: position 152,324 of record NZ_LMAK01000011.1, on the reverse strand, counting down.
AAAGTGGAGAGATTGTTGAAAAACAAAGCTTGCCGGAAGGTGCATTTAAATCGTATAGAGATATTAAATTAAATTTAAAAGAGAAAGCTGCGGACAGTTTACATTGCTTTTTTACTGAAAGCCCTGAATTTCAAAAGGAAATTAGTGACTTGTTTAGGGGGTTAGATAAAAGCTATTCATTAACGGTTTTAGATATTTCAGATGTAAACCATATTAAATATGCGCATAGAAATGAAACCTCAGGATATCAACCAGGCAGTGTAGGAAAATTGGCCGTTTTACTAGGTTTGTTCGATCAGTTAGCAAAAATATACCCAGGAGATTTTGATAAACGTATTCAATTATTAAAGACTAAAGTGGTGAAATCAGGAGTTTGGGGATTAACAGATGAGCATACAATTCCTATTTATAATATTGAAACCAAAAAATTAGTAAAACGACAGGTGATTGCGAGCGATGAGTTTTCGTTATTTGAATGGGCAGATCACATGCTTTCTGTTAGTAATAATGGAGCAGCTAGTATTGTTTGGCGCGAAGTATTATTAATGCAAGCGTTTGGAGATAAATATCCTGAATTAACAGAAGCGGAAGCTCTGACTTATTTTAAATCTACCGAAAAAAAAGTATTGACAGATATAGGAAACGACGTGGTAAATTTACCTTTACGTGCATTAGGAATTACAGCTGATGAATGGCGTTTAGGAAGCTTTTTTACAAAAGGTGCAAATACGTATGTTGGAGATAAAGGTGGAAGTATAGGCACACCTTTAGGTGTAATGAAATTTTTAATACAATTAGAACAGGGGAATGTTGTAGATGAAAACTCAAGTTTAGAAATGAAACGCTTAATGTACATGACCGATAGACGAATTCGTTATGCACAAGCTCCTGCTTTAAAAGAAGCAGCTGTATATTTTAAATCTGGTAGTTTGTATAAGTGCGATAGGAGTAATGGGCAGGAATGTGGAAAATATATGGGAAATGTGCAGAACTTTATGAACTCGGTAGCCATTATAGAACATCCGGATAATACAACGTATATGGTGGTTTTAATGACTAATGTTTTAAGAAAAAACTCTGCAACAGATCATATGAATTTAGCGACTAATATTGATAAACTAATTAGAAAATAGTTTGCAATAGCAATTCTGTTTTTATTCTAATTTTTGTATTGGTTTCATTAATTAAAACCATTTCTAAAAGGGATTTATAATTTGCAGTATTCGATTTTTCAATAAGATATAATACTGCAAATTTTAATTTTACATCTTTCCTTTTTAATAATTCATTATAACATTCAACTTCACTCAACACCTTCAGGTTTAGTTTCTTTATTTTTTCCTCTGAATTACTGTCTAATAAAATCGATTCGGTTAAAGGAATTAATTCTTTTTTAAGTTGGCTATTTAGAATATTATCTAGAAATTCAATGGCATGAATGCGCTGCTCTTCCTTACCATTTATAATGGTGTTTAAAATTGGATCAACATCGTGTGGTGGATATTTTATGCCTAAAAATCTAAAAATACGTTGTAACTGTCTATCCAGCCGTTGTTCTAATAAATGTATTAATCCGTTTCTGGCTTCGTTTTCTTCTTTAGACTCTTGAGGTGCTAAGGCTTTCTTTTTGTATTGAAGCACAATTTGTGTGTGTAATACAGCTAAAGTATTTTGATAGAGCTGACATTCGTCTAAAATTTTATCGACAATAAAACGGTCTTTAATTTTTAATTGAGGATATTTCCATTTCAGTCGTTTTAAAGCTTCAATGGCTTCTACTTTTACAGAATGTTCTGTTTCATTTGTTAACAGAATTAAGGTGTTAATTGCTTTTTGAGATTTAAATTTCTCAATAGCCAAAATAATATAAGCTGCATCTTCAAAGTCAATAGTTTCTTTTATTATTTTATAATACAACACATCCATAATGGGTTCGCCATAAGAATGTAAAGCATCTACAGCAATAGGCCTTGTTTCTTTTACCGATAAATGAGTAATGATTAAGTCTATAAATTCTGGATCTAACGTTTTTGCAGCACTGCGTATTGCTGTTTTTACCACCTCTATATTTTTGGAAAGTAATTGCGTTTTAATAACATTATAACAAGAATTTATTTTAGCATTTCCTATACTCTCTAATATCGCTTTTATGGTATTACTTTTATAATCTTCATTTGGTAATTCTGAATATTTAGTAAGTGCAGTCCCTATCTTTTGCTCTAAATTGAATTTGTTTTGCAGCGATTGATTGTTTCTTAATTCTAAAGATAATCCTAGTAATGCCGCATTACTAATGGTATTATCATCACTATTTATATATTTTTCAAATAAAACGATAGTGTTTTGCTTATAGTTTTTTAATAAATATCGAAAAGCAGAAGTGGTAACATTTTGATCTGTGTCATGTACCATACGTTCTATTTGCATAGACAAGTTTTCTGTTTTAAGAAAGTATAAATTCTCAATGGCCAAGGCTTTTACTTTTGGAGAAGGATGGTGCAATAGGTTTTTAATACCTTTAAAAAAACGCTCGTCTTTTACTTCCAAAGTTTTGGTAAGCATATTAATAATTTGGTTTTCGGTCCCTGTACTAAATACTCTTTTAACAGAATCGATAATGGAAGTTACTTTAATTTCTTCCTTGACATGTTTGTCTTTTTTAATGCTAGATATTTCTAATAAATCTTTAAAGGCAATAATGTATTCTTGCCTTAAAAAATAGATAAGCGTTAACCAACCCACAATTAAAACAATAATAATAACACTTATATAAGTAGATGAAATATCTAATCCGTTAATAAAGAAAATTAAAATAAAACCTGCAATTCCTGTCGCAATACTATCCACCACAACGTCTGTAAAGGTTTTTGTTTTCTTCTTTATATCTATAGGAATAGGGATCGATAACAGTTCGGTAGACGCTTTATTAACAGATTGCTTTAAACTTCCATCCACAATTTTAATAAAGACAATAACCCATAATTGTGGAATTAAAAGTAACAGGAAAGAACCAATTAAGATACCTGTGGGCAACCATAGAAGCGATTTACCAACACCAAAAGTTCCAACTATACGTTTAGTTAAAAACAATTGAATAATTAATGAAATAACACTTAAAGTAGAAAACCAAAAGCCGAAAAATGAGGTTAAATCATCTTGGTCATTTATAAGTCGAAATGCATAATCACTGTATTGATAATCTACTAACTTCGCTACCAAAACACTAGTTCCAATAACTAATGCAATTAAACTTAAAAGTTTAGACTCTTTTATTAGTTTTAATGGCGAATCTCCCTTTAGATTATTTCTAAAGGCAACTTGAAAAGGGTTAAGCTTTATAACTTCAGTTTTCCAAATAAATCTAGTAATTACGATACAAATAAGGAGTAGTAAAGCAGCTACAAATAGCAAATCCTTTGTGTTTATAAAATTGGTAAGCAAAGAGGTTAAGTAACCACCAAAAATACCTCCAGCAATGGCTCCAGCTCCTATAAATCCAAAAACGCGTTTTGCTTCTCTAACATTATATACAAGATTAGCTAAAATCCAGAATTGTGAGGCTGTTAGTAAACCAAAAATAGCCACCCAAACATAAGGAATGTATAAAAAATAGCTGGTTATTAAGTTAAAATTTAAACCAATACCAAATACTATTAATGAAATAACAGAACCAATTAGAGTTCGATCCATTATAATATTTAAAGGGTACTTTTCTAAGGCTTTGTCGTAGAAAAAAGATCCTATTATTGCCAAAATGGCAGTAAATACATAACCTAATGGTAAAGCCTCTGAAGTTAACTCGGATAAGAAAAGCGAATTAATTGTAGGCTTAATGATTAATAGTGTGGTGATTAATATAAAAATATTAAACTGAAGTAGAAGTGTTTTGTTAAACTCTTCTTCCTTTAAATCAAAAACCTTTAAAATGTATCGCTTAAAAATATAAATTATGGGCATGAAAGGGTTTTATTGTATAAAATTATACCAATCAAAAATAGTTAATATATATTCAGGTTTACCTTGGTAAAGTAAAATTACTAGAATGTATATTAACTATAAGTATATTAAGCATTATTAGTTAGAAGCAATTTTAGTTATTTCTTTTTTCTTTAAAGCGTTTTCAATAGGATTTACTAGGCTTCTAATAATTTGTTCGCCATTAGCGTCATCTATAAGCGCTACCAGTATATAACGTCTGTTTGGATCGTTTCCCCAAACTAAAATAGAGTCGGAATGATATGTTTGCCAAGAGCCAGATTTTCTAAATAGTTGAGCTTGTGGTGCAATTTTTTCAATAGTATTAACAAATTTGTGATGTAAATCGGGATTTCCCATAATGTTAAGCATTTGTTTAGAACGCTTATTATTTACTAATTTTCCATATGCTAATAAATAATAATAGCGACAAACTTGATCCACTGTTGCTGCATGGCTTAAGTGTTTTAAAGGTTCTCTGTGAGTATCTCCACCACTTCCATAGCGTTTTCCTACCCATAAACCACCACCACAATCTTCGTCATAAAACATATATTTAGGATCTGTCATTACAGATTCTATCTTTTCATAACCAAGTCTATCAATCATTCTAGTAGATGCTGCGTTATTGGATTTACTAATCATTAAACGCATATCATTTTTAATTTCTGTAGTTTCTTTTAGTTCACCTTTATCAATGGCGTCCATAGCAGATAATAAAATAGCAATTTTAGGTAAACTTGCAGCATACATCATATATTCTCCATTTACACTCGCATAACGCACATGGTTAGGATTACTTAAATCTACAATACCAACAGACATTTTATTTTGAGCAATTAGCTTTTTCCAACTTGGATTTGCATTGAGCTGCTTTTCTAAATTATCTTGTAAATAAGTGCTTTTAAGGTCTGATAACGGCATTATTTTAGAATTATCTACCTGAATGGGTAACCCATTTTGTCCATTAATGAATAGGTTGAAACCTAGAAATAACACAATAAACAATTTTGTTTTCATTTGATTTTTATACGTTTAAAAAATATAGTCAAAAGTATTTAATTAACTCATTATTAAAATGTTAAAATTTTGAAATTATAAAATAAAACTTATTGATGTTTTACATTAGGTTGAATGCTGATTTAGAGGCAATAAGTCAAGGTCTTTTCAGAAAAGTTTAAACGAATTACTTAAAATTAGAATAACAATGGTAATTGCGCACCGTTTTAGTACTATCCGTAAAGCCGATCAAATTTTAGTGATTGAAGAAGGTAAAATTGCTGAACGTGGTACTCATGATGAACTGATTGTAGATCAAGGTCGTAATTGTAAACTTATCAGGCATAATATAATTGGTTTCAAACTCATAAGTATCGCATGTATGGTTTAGAATCTGTAGATTTAACAATCATTAAAATAAAATAGTCATCTCATTAGGGGAGCTAATCCCTTTTAAATACTTTAGCAATACATAAAATTAACACATATGAATTTCATTAAAACCTCGCTTTGTTTATTAACAGGCTTATCATTAATTGCATGTGGTAAGACCACAAATTCCGAAACAAAAACTCCAGAAACAACAATTGAAACACCAATAGCTCCAGCTGTAAAAGCGGAAACTTTTAATATGGCAATTCTGCTAGAAGCAGCACAAAACGGAAACTTGGAAGTCATTAATGGGGCTTTAAACAAAGGATTTGATCCCAATACAAGAGGTGTAGAGAATCGAACAGTTTTAATGTTAGCATCCTTTAACGGACATACAGAGGTGGTTAAAACATTACTTGATAGTGGCGCAACCATAGACTTAAAAGATACGACAGATCGTACTGCATTAATGTATTCTTGTACAGGACCATTTGCAGAAACAGTTAAAGTGTTACTTGAAGCTGGAGCACAAGTCAATTTAAAAGATAATCATGAACAATGGACGCCAATTATGTTTGCTGCTGGCGAAGGACAAATAGAAGTGATGCAACTCCTTTTAGATGCTGGAGCAGATGTGAATGCTCTTGATATTGATGGAGAATCTTCTTATGATTTTGCTATGTCTAACAATCATGAGCAAGCTGCAGCATTTCTTAAACCGATGATGAAACAATAGTATTCTTTATGCTTTTATTTTCATAATATTTAATCCATTAATCCATATAAAATGAATAAAATCGGTCTCCTTTTACTATTACTTGTGTTGAGTTGTGCTGACAAAAACTCTAAATCAAACACATTAACAGAGCAAGCGCGTTGGCAGCAACATTCTAAAGACACAGAAATTATTCGAGATGATTTTGGAGTGCCGCATATTTATGGCAAAACAGATGCCGATGCTGTTTTTGGCTTATTATATGCACAATGTGAAGACGATTTTAATCGTGTAGAACGTAATTATATTTGGGCTATTGGCCGTTTGGCAGAAGTAGAAGGCGAGTCTGCCTTATATAGCGATTTACGCGCCAATTTATATATGACAAAAGCTGAAGCGATTCATTATTATGACACTAGTCCGGAATGGTTACAAAAACTATGTATTGCTTTTGCAGATGGAATTAACTATTATCTTGAAACTCATCCAGAAGTCACTCCAAAACTGATAACACGTTTTGAACCGTGGATGCCTATGTATTTTAGTGAAGGCTCTATAGGTGGCGATATTGAACGCGTTTCTACCTCTAAAATTAAAGTATTTTATAATAAAAATACAGATCAAAGACTTGCTGCACATGATGGATTAATTCGTTTAAAAGATGATGAACCTCGAGGTTCTAATGGCTTTGCTATTTCTGGTAAGCGTACAAAATCAGGAAATGCTATGTTGCTTATAAATCCGCATACGTCATTCTTTTTTAGAGGAGAAGTGCATATGGTTAGTGAAGAAGGTTTAAATGCTTATGGCGCTGTAACTTGGGGGCAGTTTTTCGTTTATCAGGGATTTAATGATAAAACAGGGTGGATGCATACATCTACAGGAACAGATATTATCGATGAATTCGAAGAAGATATTGTAAAGACTGAAGGCAGCATGTCTTATAAATATGGAGAGACCTTACGACCGATAGATTCTTTACCAATTACGCTTCAATATAAAGATACAGATAGCTTAAAAGATAAAACCTTTATGATGTATCGTTCACATCACGGACCAATAACTCATAAAAATAATGATAAATGGGTGTCTACAGCTTTAATGTGGAGTCCCGTTAAAGCGTTGGAGCAATCCTTCACCAGAACAAAAAAATCTAATTACGATGGATTTTATGAGATGATGGATTTAAGAACCAATTCATCAAATAATACAGTCTATGCAGATGCAGATGGAACTATCGCGTATTTTCATGGGAATTTTATACCAAAACGTAATGTGAAATTCGATTATACACAACCTGTAGATGGGAGTAATCCTGAAACAGATTGGGATGGTGTTCACGATTTAAAAGATAATATTTTAGTGGTAAATCCTCCAAATGGATGGATTCAAAATTGTAATTCTACACCGTTTACAAGTGCAGCGGCTTATAGTCCTAAAAAGGAAAATTATCCTGTTTATATGAGTTCTTATCCAGAAAATTTTAGAGGTTTGCACGCCATTCCTTTACTTCAGCAAGCAGACAGTTTAACTTTAGATGGTTTGATTACTCTAGCTTACGATTCTTATTTGCCAGGAGCAGAGATGTTAATTACAGGATTGTTAGAAGCTACAGCGCATGCATCATTAACATCTGCAGAAGCTAAAGCCGCATTAAATCTTTTAAAAAAATGGGATTTTAGAGTGACTGAGCATTCTGTAGAAATGACGCTAGCTCAGTTTTATTTAAATACGTATTATGCATCAGGAAAAATTCCCAAAATGATTGGTAATAAACGGATTTCACGTTTAGGTAGATTTGAATATATGAGTCAAACCTCCAAATTTTCCGAACGTTTAGATATTTTTGAAAAGGCAGTACAACAACTTACTTCAGATTTTGGATCTTGGAACACGCCTTGGGGAGAATTTAATCGCTACCAAAGAAATGATGGCACTATTCAGCAAGATTTTGATGATGCTAAACCCAGTATTCCTATCGGTTTGGCTTCAGGGTCATGGGGTGCATTAGCTTCGTTTGGAACGCGATTTGGTGACGATACAAAACGTCAATACGGGACTTCTGGGAATAGTTTTGTGGCTGTTGTAGAATTTGGAGATCAGGTAAAAGCAAAGTCGATGTTAGCTGGCGGACAAAGTAGTAATCCTAATTCACCACATTTTGATGATCAGGCACAACCTTATGCCGATGCTATTTTTAAAGATGTAGCTTACTACAGAACAGATGTTGAAAAGCGTGCCGAAAAAACTTATCATCCTGGCGAAATCGATTAGAATATTCTAAATTAAATCGATCTTATTTGATATACATTAAACTAAAAAACACCTATAATTCATGAGACTGTAGGTGTTTTTTAGTTTATATTGACTTTAGCTTTATAACGGAATATTTCCATGTTTTCGTTTAGGTAAAGGCATCGTTTTCTCTTCTAACATACTAAAGGCTTTTAATAGCTTTCTGCGCGTGTCTTGAGGTAAAATAATTTCGTCTATAAACCCACGTTGTGCAGCACGATACGGATTGGCAAAAGCCTCAGCATATTCTGTTTCTTTTTCTGCGAGTTTAGCAATCGGATCTTCTGAAGCATTAATTTCGTGTTTAAAAATAATTTCACTTGCACCTTTAGCTCCCATAACAGCAATTTCGGCTGTGGGCCACGCAAAATTCATATCTGCTCCTATATGTTTAGAATTCATAACATCGTAAGCACCTCCATACGCTTTTCTTGTAATTACAGTTACACGTGGCACCGTAGCTTCACTTAGCGCATATAGTAATTTTGCGCCATTAGTAATAATGCCATTCCATTCTTGATCTGTGCCAGGTAAAAATCCAGGGACATCTACCAATACTAATAAAGGAATATTAAAGCTGTCGCAGAACCGCGTAAAACGTGCTGCTTTTTTTGAACTATTTACATCTAAAACCCCAGCTAAAAATAACGGTTGATTGGCTACAATACCAATACTTCTACCACCCAATCTGGCAAACCCTACAATCACATTTTCTGCATATTCTTTGTGAATTTCAAAAAAAGAATCATCATCTATAATTCCATAGATAACCCTACGCATATCGTAAGGTTTACTTGAATGTTCAGGAATTATTGTGGCTAATTGTTCGCGAGTTTCATCTTGTAATTCAAAAGGAATTTTGGTTGTCGTTTTCGTATTATTTTGTGGTAAATAGCTGAGTAAGGCTTTGATTTGATCTAAACATTCTACATCGTTTACAGCTGTGAGGTGTGCGACTCCAGATTTTGTAGCATGTGTATGCGCGCCTCCTAAATCTTCAGAACTCACTGTTTCATTAGTTACGGTTTTAACCACATTTGGTCCGGTAACGAACATATAACTACTGTGCTCTACCATCATTGTGAAATCGGTTATAGCTGGGGAATATACTGCTCCGCCAGCACATGGACCCATAATAGCCGAAATTTGCGGAATGATTCCTGAGGATTGCACGTTTTTATGAAATATATCGGCATACCCACCGAGTGAACGAACACCTTCTTGTATGCGTGCTCCTCCAGAATCGTTTAATCCAATTAAAGGAGCGCCCATATGTAAGGCAAGATCCATGACTTTACATATTTTTTCGGCATGGGTTTCTGATAACGATCCACCAAAAACCGTAAAATCTTGTGCGAATATATAAACCAAACGTCCGTTAATCGTTCCATAACCCGTAACAACTCCATCTCCAAAATAGATCTCTTTATCCATATTGAAATCTGTTGTACGATGGGTAACCAAAACACCTATTTCCTCAAAAGAAGCAGTGTCTAAAAGATAATCGACACGTTCTCTAGCCGTAAGCTTTTTTTTTGAGTGTTGTTGTTTTATACGATGCTCACCTCCGCCAAGATGTGCTTTTTCTATTTTATCTGTTAGTATTTTTGTTTGAGAATCCATATAAATACAATTTAACTATTAGGTAATCTGACTTGTTTAAGGTCTTTCTGGTATTGTTTTAAAGCAATTAATGCAGCTAATTTTGCTTCGCGTTCTGCTTTTTCCTGTAAGATTTTGGGTTCATAATAAATGTTCACAAAATTAGTATCGAAATTACCTTCTCTAAACGCCGCATTTTGAAACACAAACTTCCCAAAACCTAAAGTTGTACAAATGCCTTCAATTTTATAAGCGTTTATGGCATTTTGCATGTTCAGAATAGCATCTTCACGCGTGTCTCCATAAGCGATCAATTTTGATAATAGTGGATCGTAATAAATAGAAACTTCGGCACCTTCATTTACTCCATTATCTACACGAATGTTGTTCCTCTGGCATTTTATAGACTTTGAGTGTTCCTATACTCGGTAAAAAATCATTTAAAGGATCTTCTGCATACACACGTAATTCGAATGCATGACCTTTAATTTCGATATCGGCTTGAATTAAATTTAAAGATTCGCCTCGTGCTATTTTTATTTGGAGTTCTACAAGATCTAAACCCGTAATGTATTCTGTTACCGGATGTTCTACTTGTAATCGTGTATTCATTTCTAGAAAATAAAAGTTATTTGTATCATCTAAAAGGAATTCTACAGTTCCAGCACCAATATAATTACAGGCTTTGGCCACTTTTATTGCGGCTTCGCCCATTTTATCTCGTAAAGCAGGCGATAGCACCGCAGAAGGTGCTTCTTCAATAACTTTTTGATGACGACGTTGTATACTGCATTCACGTTCAAATAAATGAACAGTATGGCCTAAACTATCTGCCATAATCTGAATTTCTATGTGTCGGGGAGAAGCTATATATTTTTCTATAAACACAGATCCATCTCCAAAGGCATGAGTTGCTTCACTAATTGCTCTCGACATTTGTGCTTCAAACTCATGTTCGTTTTCAACAATACGCATCCCTTTTCCGCCACCTCCAGCAGACGCTTTAATAAGTACGGGGAATCCTATTTTATTGGCAATTTCTGTTGCTTCTTTAACATCTGTAATCGCCTCTTTTGTCCCAGGAACCATAGGGATATTATAATGCTTTACAGCTTCTTTTGCTGCTATTTTGCTTCCCATTATTAATATAGATTCCGATTTTGGACCAATAAAAATAATATTGTTAGCTTCAACTTGTTTAACGAATTCAGCATTTTCACTTAAAAAACCATATCCGGGATGTATAGCATCTACTTGAAGTTTTTTAGCAATTTTTATAATTTTATCTCCATTTAAATATGAAGCACTTGCTATGGGCTCGCCTATACAGACCGCTTCATCGGCATATGTTACATGCGGAGCTTCTCTATCAGCTGTAGAATAAATGGCTACGGTTTTAATCCCCATTTTTTTAACCGTTTTCATAATACGTAGGGCGATTTCGCCACGATTAGCAACTAGTATTTTTTTCATAATGATGGATTTAAAAATTATTCGAATTCAATTAAAACGTCACCTTTGTCTACAGTTATTCCTTCTGTAACAGCTATAGATTTAATAATGCCTTCTCGAGGAGATACAATACTATTTTCCATTTTCATGGCTTCTAAAACGAGTAGAGGATCGTTAATTTTAATATGATCACCTACTTTAATAGTAATATCTAAAATTAAACCTGGCATCGGAGCTTTTATGAGATCTATTGTTTTTGAACTCCCAACATGAAATCCCATATCTTCAATTAACACATCTAAATCGTTTGAAATTTGTACGAAAAATTCAGTGTTATTAATTTTTACAGCATAAGATTTATTTAGAAAATCGGATCTAGTCATTTCTGCATCATAGGAAATATGATCTTGAATAATGTGAAAGTGATTGTGTTTGGTTTGAACAGCATCGAGGTGCTCTACATCTTTTAAAGAGAGATTAAAATGATGCAAATCGTTAACGGTTACTTTGGAAGATTTACTCATGTGGTGTTTGTTTGTCTTATAAAGATAACAAATAACATGATGATTAAAAACGTTTTAAAAAGAGTTATTTACAATTAAACAAGTCTTTTAGGGTGTAGTTTTTGTTTTTTACAAGAAAGTGAACCGATCTTATAAAAGCAATAGCAGTGATTAGGGCATCTCCAGAAGCGTTGTGTCTATCGCTTAAATCAATATCGTAATGTTCTGCCAATTCATCTAAGGTATATTTTTTCTTAGATTCTAAACCAGTGGTATTTGGTCTTGTGGCTTTATAAATAAACATAGTGTCTAGCACTTGGTTTTTCAATTCAGGAAGCTCTAAACGTTCCATAGCTTTATTAATCATGGTAAGATCGTAAAAGGCATGGTGGGCGACTAAAATGGCATCTTCAATATAGTCTAAAAACAAAACAACTGCCTCTTCTTCAGAGACAGTTTGTATTCTTTCGTTTTTAATTAATCCGTGTATCTCAACAGTTTTTTCGTTAAAGTAGTCTTGCTTTATATAAATTTCAAAGGCTGTACTAATATCAATATATCCATCAATAATTTTTACAGCTCCAATACATAAGATTCTATCTTTGTCGTAATTAAATCCTGTAGTTTCGGTATCTAAAACAACGTAAGTAGACGAGTTTATATCTGTTAATTTAGGTTCTGAAAAATGAGCATTATACTGTAACCAGTAGTCTGGATAGTTTTTCTCATTTTTATTAAAGAGCCATTTCATTAAATGAAATTCTTTAAATTAAATTTAAGCTTAACGAGTTCTTGAACTTTAGCTACAGCTTTAAAACAACGTTTAAGTTTCATTTTTTCTTCTTTAGACAATTCTGCTAAAGCGATAAAACGTCCGCTGTTATGGTGACGTAATCCGTGTTTTGTTCTAAATTTCAACAATGCTTTTGAGGCATAAGCACAAGAGTAATATAGCTCTTGATCTTCTGGCATAAGTTCTGCTAGTTTTTCAAAACGTTCTGCCGTGTTGTTTATATTTATAATTTGATAATGTAATGCTAATAACCTACCAGCATCTGTAATAGGCATGATGGCACGTTTCTTTAAATCGAAATGGTCTTTATGTTCGCCATCTTGTTCTACTAAGAACTGTCTGAAAAATCCTAATGGTGAAGGATTACGTAACGAGCAAGCTCCTAATTTAGATTGAAAGATAAGATTACCTTTTGTAATTTCTATAATATGTTCTGTAAGCTGAGTTATTAAAGCCTGATCACCATACGTATTGTCGAAATCGAAAAAGGTAGAACATAACAGTAATTCTTCTTCTTCTGTTTCTCTAGTCCACGCAGAGAATTGATTTTCCCATTCGTCTATACTTAAACAATATTTAGGATTTTTTGCCATCATTTCGCTAGGGCAAAATTCGAATCCAATAATTTTTAGTCGTTTATTCACTTTCTTAGCTAGGCTTAAAAAGTAAGTTCTCACTTCTTCTAAATGGTCATCGTCTGTATTTTCAAAAACAATAGCATTATCTTGATCGGTATGTAAAAGTTGCTCTTTTCTACCTTGACTTCCAATAGACATCCATGCAAATTTTACAGGAGGTGCCTGATCCATTTTTTCTACACAACGCTCTATAACTCGTTTAATAGTGGCATCATTCAGTTCAAAAATAATATTGTTTATGTGTGTAAGCGGAATGTTTTGTTGAATATAACCTTCTAAAAGCATCATGATTTTTTCACGAATACGCTTTAATTCTTTGGTAGAATTAGAACGTTTTATGGCTTTCATTAGCACAGAAGGATTTGTTCCTTTCATTACAATAATATCATGCTCAGAAAATACGCCTAGTATTTTAGTATTTGGAGTACCATCTTTAGTCACCACAATCTGATTGATTTTATGCTTCATCATGGTGATTTGCGCTTGTGCAATGGTGATGTTTTTCTTGTAACACATCACAGGATGATTCATGATTTTAGACACATTATCACTTATAGAATAATTCCCAGTAGCAACATGTAAGCGTAAATCTTTATCGGTAATAATACCAATAGGACATTCTTTTTCTTCAATAATAATGGACCCGACGTTATTATCAGACATTAATTTTGCAGCATCCTTAATGGTAGAACTCTGCTTTGTTGTAATTACATTTTTTATAAGACGCACAGGTTGCATCTCGAACATGTCTTTTGTAAAATCTAGTTTTACATCGTCTTCAAGTAATTTTTTTTGAAATTCGTTAGAAAACGGATTTTCTGTATTTGAAGCAAAACTCTCGATTAAATATTGGCGTACATCTTTATTGTGATCAATAAACGGATGAAACATCTCTATAGGAATACAGTACAGTATTGTTTCTTCTTCTGTAATAGAGGTTATAGCATAATTTTCTTTTGCAAATAATGGACGCAATCCAAATACATCTCCTTCATCAAATTGATCGATAGTTTCTAACTTTTCATTGATGTATTTTTTTAGTTTAACAGCTCCTTTATAGATCATATAAAACTGATCGTGTAACGGGTCGTTAATGTTATATATAACATTTTCTTTGTCTAAATACTTGATTTTGACCTCTTTTGATATATCTAAAAGTTGGTCCTTATCGAGTAGGTCGAAAGGAGGGAAGTTTTTTATAAAGTCGGCAACGCGATCTGCAATTGTGTTCTTCATCATGTTCATCTAATGAGATTTTCGGGAAATAAAGATAATACTATTATTTAAAATATGATTTCTCTTGGTGGTTTTTTATTGCTTTTATTGATAACCAAAAGCCCAATATTAGAGAAATAAAGGCACCAGCCCAAATCCCTGGTATAAAATCTATAAATAGAAAAAAATCGTAACTTCCATGAAAGCACATTGCCAAACATAAACCTATTAAATTATACCTTATTTTATGTTTAGAAAATTTAGCTTTTCCCATAAAATAACCCATTAAAATTCCGAACATGGCATGGGCTGGAACCGCTGTAAATGCACGTGTTATTCCCGATGTTATTCCTCCTTGGAAGACATAAAACAAGTTTTCTGTAGCGGCAAATCCCATAGACACCATTACGGCATACATAATACCATCGAAAGGTTCATTAAAGGCTTTATTGGGTTGTGCAAAATATCTTACAATAACATATTTACTAAATTCTTCTGTTAAGCCCACCACTAAAAAAGCTCTAATAAATTGGTGTAAAACACTACCATCGTTTAAAACAAGAATATAATTATAAATTATCGAGATTATGGTTGTAATAATAACACTCACAAATGCACCTAAAATGAAATTATAAAATAATAGAATTTTAGGTTCTTTTTCGTAAATATCTTTATTGTAAATATAAACGATAACCACTACAATAGGAGCGAGGGCCAAAAGGAGAAGATTCATGTTTATTATAGTTTTAGGGTAAGCATTTTTTGTTCTGACAATAAATTTGTAAAGTTGGGTATACAATATTTGTTATAAAATGACTAATTAATACAGCTAAAGCCGCACCGTTTAAATAGTATAAAGGGATTAAAATATAACAAAGAATAAGATTGATAATACAACCTAAAGTAAAGCGATATACTTCGTGTTGTAATTGATTTATGTTGAGTAAATGTTTTTCGTAAATCATCCCTAAAAACACAAATAAAGGCGCCCAACAAAAGATAAAAAGTGGAGTTTTTGCTTCACTATATTGTTCGGAAAAATATAAACTCAATATTTTACCTCCAAGGAATGAATATAAAAGTCCGATGCAAATTCCTAAAATAATCATGGAAATTATTAATTGTTTCAGTTTTATATAATATGTCTTTGTATTGGTTTTAAAAGAGTCTGCTAAAGAAGGATACAGTGCATTAATGATAGCAAAACCAATAGTCCAACTTAGGCCAATAACTAAATATTGTACGCTTCCAAATACACCATTGGCATGATCGTTATAAAAGTATTTTAAAAACATTTCATCAATACCAATGTAAAGCATAACCAAGGCATTTGATATCATAAGAGGAAAACCCATTTTTAGTAATTGTTTGCCGAGTGGTATTGAAATGGAGAGTTTTTTAAAAGAAAATTTAGGGTTAAATAGTAATGCAATCGTGTAAATAACACCTTGAATAAGGAAATCTAAAGCAATAATTTTTGCAAAAAATGTAACATTTTTTTGATGTGTAACACCGTAATATTGTAATACTAAAACAATAGCAAGACTCGTTATTTTACTGATAAATATAAATTTTGCTTGTTTTATAGCCAAGTAGTAAAATTCTAAAACATCTGTTAAACGGAATAAATAACTACAGAGTAAAATAAAATATAATTGAATTAATGCGGTGTTATCTGTAAGTAACAAATAAGTAATACAGCCCATACTAAGCAACAACCAAGTTATAAAACGCATAAAAAACGCAGTTGCTATAAGTGTTTCACTGTTTTTAGGCTGTAACACAATTTCTCTAATGCATATAGCAGCAAGTCCAAGAAAAAAAACAGGAGTACATAAACCCAAAACCGCTTGAACTAAATTCAATTTACCCATATCTACAGTGCCTAAGGCATTGAATATTTTAGGTACAATAAATACTCCCGCAAATAGTTGAATAAGCTTCTCTAAAGAAAACCAAGTGGTAGAATTAAGATCTTTTTTGCTGAATGCAATTTGCATATATAAAATAAAAATATCAAATATATAAAATACACTTATGTAAAGAACTTTGATTCTAATTTATTATTTTGCTAAAGTTAATTATCTATTATGACCTCAGAATTTCTTCGACGCTATTATGTTTTACGCATTATTAAAAATCCTGAATTATACGACCTAAGTAAACCTTATGTGACTTACGAGGAATTAAGAAATGCTTTAGAAACTATTGTAGAGCGCAACCAAGATGATAGTCTATATGAAAAATTAGAATTTAATAGCAGAAAAACAATTACTCGCGATATAAAAGACATCAGAGCTTTTAATAAAGTACACATAAAACATAAGCGCTTTCATGGCTATTATGTAGAGGAGAAAGATTTTGAAGTTAGTGAACATTTAAAAGAGATTTTTGAAAAAACAGAATTGTATTTACTGCAACATCATGCACATGCTTGGAAAGATTATGTAACAACATCTCGTACTTCTTTAAGTCCGTATGTAGATATGGTAGCGTTAATTAATGCCATAGAATGTAAATATTTAATTGAGGTTGATTATAAGGGATGGTATGATGATAATCGGTTTCAGAAGATAAAAAACATATTTCAGCCGTTACACATTAAAGAGATTAATAATGCATGGTATTTAATTGCACATAATTCTGAAATAGGAATTTATGCCTTGTGTTTAGATAGTAGAATTAACGGATTGTCTATTACAACTCGAGTGTGTAAAAATCCTATTTCATTTAATGAAGCAGAATATTTTAAGTATTCCATTGGCATTTTAAAAACAGATTTAAAACCTGAATGGCTTCATATAAAAGTTGCCAACCATCATTTTAAATATTTAGAAAGTAATCCGTTACATCATTCTCAAGTTATTCTTTCTAGACCTAAAGATTTAGATACCCAATTTTTAGATTATAATAATGAACGTATTTGGGGTGAGTTAAAAATTTATGTAGAACCCAATTATGAGTTTTATATGCAAATCTTAAAGTATAATTTATGGGTTAAATTAGTTTCACCCAAACATGTTGTAGCAGATTTAAAAGCGCATATCAAGTGTATTTCAGATTATTATAATTAAAAAACTTAAGGATTATTTTAAAATGGACACAATATGTCTGTTTGGGAATTAAATTTGAAGTGTTATTAACCTCTCAAACCATCCCAAATGAAACATATAATAGTCTATATTGTCTGTTTTTTAACGCTACAATTAGGTTTCGCTAACCCAATTTTAATCGAAATTGAACCTCCAACAATAAGCAAAGATTTTGGGAACAATCAATTAACACCTTTACATTTAAACAGAGACTATTTATCTGAGCAAAGCAGACAATTTATAAATCAAGAAATTAGTTTTATAAGAGTATTTGAAGAAGCCACAAAATTTTGGCAGTCAGATAAAACACGTGCAAAACGTTGGGAGCCACGTGTTAAAAAATACTTTAATAAAAACACTTATTCGACTTTTAAAGACGTACAAACGTCAAAAACATTAGAACCTGAAATGCTTCAAACGGATCTAGATAAAATGGTCGATTTTATTACCATAGAGAGTATAAACGAATATTCTAAAGAGTTAGCGTTATTAATGTTTTTATGGTTCTTTATAAGTATTGCTGCCTTATATAAAAAAGGAAATTTTGTTATGAGTGATATAGTATTAACGAGTTTAATATGCATTTGGTTTAGTGTTAAAAACCAAATGATAAAAGATAACATGGAAGATTTACTGGTGTTTAAAAACAATCGCTTAACGGAATTCGTTTCAGGTGTACATAAACAGCAAAACCATCAAAAAACGCCACATTTTTCTAAGTATTTAAATGCTATATTCTTTCTTGAATAGCATCGAGTACGTTTAAATAATACGCTCTGTTTGTAGGTACAAAGTAATCGTTATTTTCGCTTTGCTCTAAAAGTGTCTTAAATTGACGAACACTGACTAATTGTAACGCTTCAACTTCTTCTTCTTGAGGTTTCAAAGTCTCAATATCTTGTGTGAGTTTAGCAATATAGGTATGATGGAATTCATTGTCTTGAATACCAGAATCGTAACTCTGAAAACATTCAAATACACCAATTTTAATTAAATCAGATTCTTGTAACTCTAAACTTAATTCTTCTTGAGTTTCTCGTAATGCAGCTGCTTCAATAGTTTCGCCAGCATCTACATGTCCAGCTACAGAGACATCCCACATACCAGGACAAATGGCTTTTTTATAACTACGCTGTGCTAATAAAATTTCACCTTTAGTTGTAAATAACCAAATATGGGCAGTGTTATGGTAAAGTCCTTTAGCGTGAATTTCAGATTTTAAAGCCGTTGTATGCGTTGGTAAGCCGTCTTTAGTTACAATATCAATACGTTCGTCCATAAGTTTAAAGCAATAAAAGCCTCAGTTAAA
Source organism: Formosa algae (assembly GCF_001439665.1). Taxonomy (GTDB): domain Bacteria; phylum Bacteroidota; class Bacteroidia; order Flavobacteriales; family Flavobacteriaceae; genus Formosa; species Formosa algae. The sequence continues at coordinate 133,364 of NZ_LMAK01000011.1, read as the reverse complement.
CTGAGGCTTTAAAAAGGTTTATTTAAAATAACTGAATGTTTCTCCAGCTTCAATTTTAAGAAGCGTTTCGTAAATTAATTTAATTACATTTTCTACATCATCTCTATGTACCATTTCTACAGTGGTGTGCATATAACGAAGTGGTAATGAAATTAGGGCAGAAGCAACACCTCCATTACTGTATGCAAAAGCATCTGTATCTGTTCCTGTAGCTCTAGATAATGCCGAACGTTGAAAAGGAATGTTTTCAGCTTCAGCAGTCTCTGTAATTAAATCTCTAAGTTTTTGTTGTACAGCGGGCGCATATGCGATAACCGGACCTAAGCCTAACTCTAAATGACCTTCTTTTTTTCTGTCAATCATCGGAGTCGTAGTATCGTGAGTTACATCGGTTACTATAGCGACGTTAGGTTTAATGGTTTGTGTAATCATTTCTGCACCACGTAAACCAATTTCTTCTTGTACCGAATTGGTAATGTATAATCCAAAAGGAAGCTCTTTTTTATTCTCTTTTAATAAACGTGCGACTTCAGCAATCATAAATCCGCCCATTCTATTATCTAATGCACGACATACAAATTTATCGCCGTTTAAAATATGGAATTCATCAGGATATGTAATCACACAACCAACATGTACCCCCATTTTTTCAACTTCCTCTTTGTCTTTTGCTCCAACATCAATAGTAATGTTATCCGGTTTTGGAGTTTCTTCTTTAGATTTATCTCTGGTATGAATTGCTGGCCATCCAAAAACACCTTTTACAATTCCTTTTTTAGTATGGATATTTACCAATTTACTTGGAGCAATTTGATGATCACTACCACCGTTTCTAACTACATAAATTAAACCGTTATCAGAAATATAATTTACATACCATGAAATTTCATCTGCATGTCCTTCTATAACAACCTTGTATGGCGCGTCTGGATTTATAACGCCAACTGCGGTACCATAAGTATCCGTAATAAACTCGTCTACATAAGGTTTTAAATAATCCATCCACAGCTTTTGCCCAGTCCATTCGTAGCCTGTTGGCGCTGCATTGTTTAAATATGATTCTAAAAAGTCTAACGATTTTTTATTTAATATACTCTTATCTGCCATTTGAAATAGTTTTGCATAAAAATAATAATATTAATGCGATTTTGATGTTTAAAGCCATGTAAATTATTAATTTTGGAATAGTTTTTGGCTTCCATATTTCTATGAAAAACCTAGTATATATTCTACTTCTATGTCCTTATTTTGCTTGGACTCAAATCTATGAGACCAAACAAGATAGCCTTGATGAGACTTATGTTAAAATTGAAGGAGATTCTGTTTTTAGAAAAAGTATCGATTTAGATGAAGTTTTAATCCTTAATAAAATAGATTTTATTGATAAAAAGGAACACATACAATATCTAATTCTACGCAGAAAAACCATAAAAGTGTATCCTTATGCTAAACTGGCAGCAGATCGGTTGCAAGAATTAAAATCGCGATTAGATGTATTAGACCGGAAACGCGACCAAAAACGGTACATTAAACAAGTGCAACATTATTTAGAAGACGAGTTTACTGCTGAATTAAAAAAAATGACCAAAACGGAAGGTCAAATTTTGGTTAAACTGGTACACAGACAAACCGGTATAACGACTTTCGATTTAATTAAAGATTTGCGCAGTGGTTGGCGAGCATTTTGGTTTAACAATACTGCAAAATTATTCGATATTTCTTTAAAAGAAGCGTTTGATCCCATGCTATCTAAAGAAGATTATTTTATTGAAGATATTTTACAACGTTGCTTTCAGAACGGAAAATTAGAGCGTCAGAATTCTGTATTAGATTTTGATTTTTATGAAGCCGAAAAAAAATGGTCCGAACGTTTAAAACCCGCTAAAGAATGAACATACAATCGCCTTTAGAAGAAAAACTAAATACGATTACACATGCCTTTGGTGCCTTTTTAGGATTAATAGGGTTGGGGCTGTTATTGTATTATAATACACAAAATACGGGTTGGACAATTTTTAGTGTTGTTATTTATGGTATTTCTGTAATTGTTTTATTTACAGCATCCGCATTGTACCATTCTGTGACTAAAACAACGCATAAACATTACTTACGCGTTTTAGACCATATTAGTATTTATATCTTAATTGCCGGAACGTATTCGCCCATATTATTAATAGCTTTAAAAGATAGTTTAGGCTGGAATTTGTTTTGGGTAGTTTGGGGAATAGCAGCTTTTGGACTTATTTTAAAGCTGTTTTTTACAGGAAGATTTGAAATGTTTTCTACGCTACTGTATTTAATTATGGGGTGGCTTATTATATTCGACTTTAGTCACCTAGAAGCTGCTATTGGTAGTCAAGGTGTATATTGGCTTATTGCCGGAGGGATATTTTACACCGTTGGAATTATCTTTTTTGTATTTGAAAAAATTCCTTACAATCATGTAATTTGGCACTTGTTTGTGTTAGCCGGAGCTATCAGTCATTTTTTTATGATCTTTTTATACGTTATTTAATCTTTTAGAATGTCTTCGTAGTCTTCAAAAAAGGATTCAAATTTAGACATGTTTTCGTTGAAAAACTCCATAACTGTTTGCCAAGAGTTTTTGTTATGAATGGATACTTTTTCATCTAAAGGCACATAAATTCTAGAGATTTCTTTACCATTATCTAAGAGAAATTCTTCTTCAAAAATAGCATTGGCTAAATAATCATCTTTTAAAATGGATTTTAAAGATTCTAATCGGCCCCAATATTTAATTCTATGTTCTAAATCTTCTTCAACATCTAAGGCTACAAATGCTGTTTTAGTATCAAAATGAAATTTAAAACTAAAGCCTTTAATTTTTGTATCATACAGTAACCACTTTCTTGGAAATGATTTTCCGAAACTGGTCCAAAATAATTCTCTTAATTGTCTTGATTCTTCTTTACTAAACATAATTTATAAGGCGTAAGCAATGGCAACTCCTGCTAAAATAGAAATTAATTTTGTTAAATTGAATTTGTGATCTTCATTGCTTTCAAACAATATGGTTGTAGAAATGTGAAAAAAGATTCCAATAACAATGGCATTTATAAAATAGATATATCCTTCAATTAAAGTTACGTGATTGGATATAAATGTCCCTAACGGCGTCATAATAGTGAAGATTGTTAGGAAGATAACCAATTGTGTTTTACTAAAATGCGACTGAATTAAATAGGTTGTAATTAAGGCTGCAATAGGAATTTTGTGTATTAAAACTCCATACACCATATCGCTGTGATGATGAATGGGGAAGCCTTCTAAAAAACTATGAATACATAAACTAATAAACAACAACCACGGAAAAGCCGAGTCGTTTTTATGTATGTGTACATGACCATGTTCTGCGCCTTTGGAAAAGAATTCTAGCACAATTTGTAGCAAAATCCCCAACATGATGAATAAACCTGTTTGCTTAGATTCTAAATGATGATAGACCTCAGGAAGTAACTCAAACAAGGTTAGCGCTAATAAAAACGCCCCACTAAACGATAATAAAAGTTTAGTATTTATAGCAGGTTTTGTTTTACCAATTATGGCAAGCACAATCCCTAAAATAACTGCAATTATAGGAAGTAAATACGAATTCATTATTTAAAAAGCATGACTAAACGTTCTGATGTGTTAACATCAAATTTCTGTAATTTATAATTTCCAAAGACTTCGATAAGATGAGCATCGGCAGCTTCAAATAAAGCTTCAAAATCTTTTAAAGTAAACGCTCTAACACGTTCTTGATAGTTATAATCTTCACCTTCAAATGTAAAAGAGATGTCTTTTATAATATGTCCATCTTCCACATAACGTTTTAAATTAAAGGTTATATCATCTACAATTTTAGTTTCTTCGGGAACTAAATTTGCGATCACATAGTCTGAGTTCATAAAATCGATCACACCAATACCATATTCATTTAAATCGCTTTTAATCGCTTTAATGGTATTAAGGTTGTCTTCGTCTTTATCAAAATATCCAAAACTTGTAAAGAGATTAAACACAGCATCAAAAGTTTCAGGAAATGGCTTACACATATCGTGAACTTCGAATTTAAGTGTATCGTTTTCAAATTGTTTAGCGTATTGAATACTGTTTTCAGATAAATCTGCACCAATAACCTGATAGCCTAGCGAATTTAAATAAATAGAATGTCGTCCTTTACCACAAGCCAGATCTAAAATTTTACCTTCTTCATCTATATTTAAATACTGGGTTAGATTATCCATGAAAACTTGTGCTTCACGATCGTCTCTATTTTTATATAATATGTGGTAAAAAGGGGTATCGAACCACGATACATACCAGGTTGTGTTATCTTTTATCATGTCTAAACTATGTAGGGTGCAAAAATACTGTATTTTTGTCTTCTATTTAAAGTAAATAATGGAGAATAATTTTAAAATGGTTGCCAAAACCTTATTTGGCTTTGAAGAACTATTAGCTAAAGAGTTAACACAACTTGGTGCTCAAGAAGTTGAAATAGGGGTAAGGAACGTTAGTTTTGTTGGTGATAAGGGGTTTATGTATAAAGCAAATTTGGCTTTAAGAACCGCTATTAAAATCTTAAAACCTATACGGACATTTCGAGTAGTTACAGAGCAAGATATTTACGACAATATCTATAAAATGCAATGGGATGAGTATTTAAAGCCTACAGGTACACTAGCTGTAGATGCTACAATTAACTCAACCGTATTTACGCATTCCTTATATATTGCTCAGAAAACTAAAGATGCTATTGTAGATAAGTTTAGAAATACAACGGGTGTAAGACCTAGTGTAGATTTAAAATTTCCTGATTTAAAAATAAACATCCATATAGATAGACAAAAGTGTACCGTTTCTTTAGATACTTCTGGAGACTCTTTACATAAGCGTGGTTATAAAACAGCAACCAATATTGCACCTATAAATGAAGTTTTAGCAGCGGGTTTAATTATGCTTTCTGGTTGGGATGGACAAAGTGATTTTATGGATCCGATGTGTGGTTCTGGTACCATTTTAGCAGAAGCCGCCATGATTGCATGTAATATACCGCCAAATTTAATGCGTAAAGAATTTGCTTTTGAACGTTGGGACGATTGGGATGTGGATTTATTTGAAAAAATTGAAGAATCTCTGTTATCTAAAACACGTGATTTTCATCACCGTATTATTGGTTACGATAAATCGCCTTCTGCAGTAACCAAAGCCACTGAGAATGTGAAAAATGCTCATTTAGATGAGTTTGTAACCATTAAGCACGAAGATTTCTTTAAAACTCAAAAAGGAGGACATGAGAAATTACACATGTTATTTAATCCACCGTATGGTGAACGATTGAATATTGAAATGGAAGATTTTTATAAAAGTATAGGAGATACGTTGAAGCAAAATTACCCAGGAACAGATGCTTGGCTAATTACGTCTAATTTAGAAGCTTTAAAGTGTGTAGGCTTAAGACCTTCTAGAAAAATAAAACTTTTTAATGCCAAATTAGAATCACGATTTGTAAAATATGTGATGTATGAAGGTAGTAAGAAAGCAAAAAAGCAAGTGTAACCACTTGCTTTTTTTTTGAATTATTATAACAATACGTTCAATTAAAACGCTTCGTATTTAAATTTTTGTCCGCCTACAGACACATCGGCCATTAAACCACCTTTAGTTTGTGTAAAGACAGCAACACCTTCAGAATATTTAGCGTTAAAAGATTCTCCAGATTTTATTGCTGTTGCAGATGCTCCAGCATCAAACTTAAATTTTCCTTTTTGGAATTCATCTAACTCTGTTTTGGTTTCAAAGAAAATCACTTCAATAATAGCTTCTCCACCAGCTTGTAGTCCTACATTTAATTTTTTAAGACTAGCCATTCCTAATTCAGTACCTCCTTTTTTGTATAACACACCGTTTCCTGAAGCACCACCTACAATAAATCCTCCTTTTCCAACATTCGGAAAAATAACATATCCAGCGGCATTATAGAAAAAGTCTTTTAATCCTGCATTACTATCTATTAATGTTTGTTTAGCCATTGCTGCATCCTTAATAATTTCTTTATCCTTATCAGTTTGTGCAGTTACAGACCAAGCCATAAGCCCAATGGTAAATACCATTACTATTTTTTTCAAGTTGTTCATAATTTAATTTTTTTAGATTATTTCTACAATTAATTATAACAACAAAACTAGGTAATATTCAATTGCATTTTTTGTTCAATCCACGCTCGTTTTAACTCGAATACGAAATTTCAAGTGTCTACACCTATAATTAAAAATTATTTGTCCTTTTTATAAAGGGGTATCAAATATGTAATAGAGTATCCGTATCCAAAACCAATATCTAAACTATCGTAAGTTTTATAAAACCCAGGGATATAAAGGTTCTCGAAATTATCAGGTTCTTTTTGAGAGACAAGCGTTTTAAGTTCTACATGTGCACCAATATATAAATTGTTTACAATCTCGACTTTAAAACCAGCAATAAGCTCAAGCCATACAGCAGTTAACCCATCAAAGTCTTGCGATTCTGATGATGTAAACTGTGGAGCCCAATATTGATCTTCAGTATAAATGGTATAGCTATTTATGGTATGATCAAAAGTACTTGCACCAACACGAAACCCACTATAAATCATGTTTTTCATGTCTAACCAGTTTTGGTAGGCATTGTAATCTATACCGGCTTTAAAATAAGTACCTTTAGTTGTAACGTCATAATAATCGGTGTTCGTGTTATTATTTTCTGCACCAAATGCTCCTGCGATGTATAAGTTTTTAGAAATTCTATAGTCTCCCATAACTTCAAAACCTTCATAATCGTCTTCAAACGCCGTTCTTGCAAGTTTACTTAATTCTAAACCCACACGAAGTCCATATTTTTCTTTAATTTTTATGGAATCTATAGTGGCTTGCTTAATGCTATCTTTTTGTGCAGTAAGTGTTGTGCTAAACAGAAAAAAGCAAAAACTAGTACTAATGATAAAATTTAAAATGTTGTTCAGTTTCATCTTCTACAGATTGGTTATCATCTACAGATCGTATTAATTGTATCCAATTATCACTATCTGCTTCTAAATTTATACTTACATTTCTATACACCGTTTTATAACCACAAGCCCGAGAAACATAAACTTCTTCTAACTCGTATGTAATTGTAATAATGTCTTCGTTACCGGTTACATAATCATCACTATCATCGTCTGGTGTATCATTATCATTTAAAACATACTCCTCGTAAAGTGAATATTGTGTCGTGTTATCTGTTGTTTTTAAAGGAATAGCAATAGAATCTGTAGCTACAATATCGTAGTCTGATAAAACGTCGTCGTTATCTACACCTTGCACCACTAAATTGGTTACGTCTAAAGATTCATCTGTGTTCGGATTCGTAACATCGTAAAACTTAATGATTAACTTTGGTGTGGTTTCTGTATCATTAGAACAGATATCGTCTCTTTCACACCCTAGAAAACTTAGGGCTAGTAAAAGAATAATTATAAATGAATATCTCATAAATGATTTATCTTTTTTCTAAAAGTACAACATTTTCTACGTGATGTGTTTGTGGAAACATATCTACGGCCTGTGTTTTAGTTACTTTATATACAGCATCCATTAAAGCTAAATCACGAGCTTGAGTGGCGCTATTACAACTAACATAAACAATTTTTTCTGGCGATACATTTAATAACATCTGTACCACATCTTTATGCATACCATCTCTTGGCGGATCTGTAATTATAACATCTGGATGTCCGTGTGTATTAATAAATGCAGTGTTAAATACATTTTTCATATCACCGACATAAAAATCTACATTCTCTATATTATTGGCTTTAGCATTTTCTTTAGCCGCTAAAATAGCATCTGGAACTGCTTCTACACCAATGACTTTTTTCGCTTGTTTGGCAACAAATTGAGCAATGGTTCCTGTACCTGTATACAAATCGTACACTAATTCTTCTCCTGTTAAACCTGCAAAATTGCGAGTGACTTTATATAATTCGTAAGCTTGATCGGAATTGGTTTGATAGAATGATTTCGCGTTAATCTTAAATTTTAAACCTTCCATATCTTCAAAAATATGATCACGTCCGCTAAAGCATACAATCTCCTGATCGTAAATGGTGTCGTTTGCTTTGGGGTTAATGACGTATAATAACGAGGTGATTTCTGGAAACGTTTCAGCAAGATAATTAAGTAACAATTCACGTTTAGCTTTATCTTCTTTAAAGAATTGTATCAGAATCATTAATTCTCCGGTAGATGCTGTACGTATCATTAAAGTACGTAATAATCCAGTTTGGTTTCTGGTATTAAAGAATTCTAGATCGTTTTCTATTGCAAATGCTCTTACAGCATTTCTAATAGCGTTTGAAGGATCTGCTTGTAAATGACATTTTTTAATGTCTAAGATTTTATCCCACATACCAGGAATATGAAATCCTAAAGCATTTTTATCTCCTAACTGTTCATCAGATTGTATTTCATCTAGGGTTAACCATCGGCTATCACTAAATGAAAATTCCATTTTATTTCTATAAAAATACTGCTCTGCAGAACCTAAAATAGGAGTAACCTCTGGCAATTCTATATGACCTAAACGGCGTAAGTTGTTTTCAACCTCTTTTTGCTTGTAAAATAACTGCCATTTATAATCCATATCCTGCCATTTGCATCCGCCACACACACCAAAATGCTCGCAAGCCGGTGTTGTACGTTTATCAGACAATTTATGAAAAACCGTTGCCTTACCTTCAAAGTAGGCTTTACGCTTTTTATAGGTTTGTATATCTACCACATCGCCAGGTACTGCATTTGGTAAAAAAATAACTGCTCCCTCTGGAGTTTTTGCGATGGTTTTCCCTTTTGCTCCTGCATCAAGGACTTCTATATTTGTAAAAACTTGTTTTCTATTTCTTCTAGACATGCGGCAAAAATAAGGTGTTTTTAGGTTTTGTTTATACGACTTCACATATTTTTTAGAAAGGAATTGTATTTTTTAAGACTTATAATCTCGATTCAATTCAAATATCTATCATATTATTTCAATCCAGTTTTTATATTTAGTAATTTGCAAGCGATTCTATGGATGATTTCTCTCCATCTCAAAAAAAGTATATTTAATTAAGAGACAACGTAGGAATAGCAAATTATCAATTTAAAATATATTAAAATGGCTGTTTTAAACCAATTAACTTCGCAGCAAGCAATTGACTTAGAAAACCAATACGGTGCACACAATTATCACCCACTTCCTGTAGTTTTAACTAAAGGTGAAGGTGTTTTTGTTTGGGATGTTGAAGGAAAAAAGTATTACGATTTCTTATCTGCGTATTCTGCAGTAAACCAAGGTCATTGTCATCCAAAAATTGTGGGTGCCATGATGGAGCAAGCACAACAATTAACCTTAACCTCTCGTGCATTCTATAACGATATGTTAGGGAAATACGAGAAATTTGCATGCGAATATTTCGGTTTCGATAAATTATTACCCATGAATACTGGTGCAGAAGCTGTAGAAACAGCTTTAAAGTTATGTAGAAAATGGGCTTATGAAGTAAAAGGACTAAAAGAAAATGAAGCTGAAATTATTGTGTGCGAAAACAACTTCCATGGGCGTACAACCACTATTATTTCATTTTCTAACGATCCGATTGCTCGTGAAAACTTCGGACCGTTTACAAATGGCTTTATAAAAATAGCATACGATAATTTAGATGCATTAGAAACGGCTTTAAAAAACAATCCAAATGTTGCTGGCTTCTTAGTAGAACCTATTCAGGGTGAAGCAGGAGTTTATGTGCCAAGTGAAGGTTATCTTTCTAAAGCAAAAGCCTTGTGTGAAGAATACAATGTTTTATTTATAGCAGACGAAGTACAAACAGGAATTGCTAGAACAGGACAATTATTGGCTGTAAATCATGAAGATGTTAAACCAGATTTATTAATTCTTGGTAAAGCCTTAAGTGGTGGCGCATATCCAGTAAGTGCCGTGTTAGCAGATAATGTTGTTATGGATGTTATAAAACCAGGAAACCACGGAAGTACTTTTGGAGGAAATCCAATTGCAGCAGCAGTGGCTATAGCCGCTTTAAATGTGGTAGAAGATGAAAAATTAGCAGAAAATGCTGAAGTTTTAGGACAATTATTTAGAAGTGAGTTAAACACTTATATTGAAAACAGTTCTATTGCTACTTTAGTAAGAGGTAAAGGGTTACTAAACGCCATTGTTATTGATGAAGATGAAAATAGTGATACCGCTTGGAACATATGTTTAGCGCTTCGTGATAATGGTTTATTGGCAAAACCTACTCATGGTAACATTATACGTTTTGCACCACCATTAGTAATGAATAGAGAACAGTTATTAGACTGTGTATCTATTATTATTAAGACGTTAAAAGAATTTGAAAAGTAGATTTTCAAAGCAATTATAAAAGTAAAAACGCGATTCTTAAATTAAAGAATCGCTTTTTTTATAGATTGAATTTTAAATCGGTTTAGATTTCATATCCACCTTCACGCATCCCTTTTTGAAATTGCTCTATCGCAACATCCCAGTCGGCAGTAGCAATGCTATAAATAGAGTATACAAGATATAATCCATTAATAATTAACATTACCATAGCAATGGTTTTAGCCGTATTCATCCCTTCAATATTTTCATAATTTTCAGGATTTAATTCTACGTCTTTTAAACTATTATTTGCCATGTAAAAAGCAATTCCAGAGGGAATAACTCCTATACCAGCAATGCAACAGCATAAAAGTCCTAGAGCAGATAGGATGTAAATAGGTGTGGTTTTTAAATAAGTTCTTTCCATAATTGTATTAAAGGTTAGTGGTCGAAAGTTTTATAAAATAACTAATTACAATAATAACGATATTAATAATAAAAAGCCATCTTTTAATAGATTCTTGGTGTTTAAACGACCTGAAAGCATTTATTAAAAGAAAAATAGCTAATATAATTATTGTGTAAATTGCGGGATACATTTTAAATGCAAGAATAAAATCGCCATGTAAAATTAAAGCCACAGAACGTTGTAAACCACAGCCTAAACAATCAAAGCCTAAGTATTTTTTTGTTAAACAAGGGAGCATGTAATCTTCTATAGAAAACATAAAAGTTGGGTTTAGTCTTACAAATATAGTGTTATAGCCTAACAATTTATATAGAAGAATTTGAAACTACTTTATTTAAAATTGTAATTTTGGTTTTTAATTTTGAAATTAAACTCATGAAATCGTCCCAAACCTTAAGTTATATATTAATTATTTTCGGAATACTTGTTGCTATGTACGCCAAAGTTGATGATGCAGAACATACATACCTATTAATATTAGGCATTTGTAGTTTACTTTTTGGTGTGTTTAAAATTTCTCAAACGATTCCAAGTAAACATAATCAAGACGATAATCTTAATAACAAAAATTAATATGAGTTTTAAAAAGGGAGATGTGGTGTCGGTTTTAGATGAAGATATTTCTGGAACTGTTTTAAAGGTAGAAGGACAAACGGTTTCTGTTGAAACTGAAGATGGCTTTATATTGAATTTTGAAGCTCAAGAACTCATTAAAATTAAGTCGGATAAACATATAGATTCAGAACTATTTAGAGCCAGTTCTTTAAGTCAGGTGATTTCTGAAAAAGAAGAATATAAGCCTAAAAAATCTGTTAGAATAAAACCCAAGGAACGTTTTGAACCTACTATGGAAGTCGATTTACACATTCATAATTTAACAAAGTCGACAAAAAACATGGAAAATTACGATATGTTGACTTTACAATTGGACACAGCAAAACATAAATTGGAGTTTGCTATGAAGAATAGAATACAAAAGGTGGTGTTTATTCATGGCGTTGGCGAAGGTGTTCTTAAAATGGAGCTGGAATACTTATTTAATCATTACGATAATTTAAAATATTACGATGCTAACTATCAAAAGTATGGGGTAGGAGCTACTGAAGTTTATATTTTTCAGAATGTGAAATAAATAAATTTTAGAAGAAGTAAAGATTAGTTTTACACTCTAACTTATTAAACGCCATTCATTCTTTAATAAAGAAATAAGAATGCATTGTTTTGGGAAATTGATTTGAAAAAGATAAAAACATAAAAAGCGACCACATTAATACTAATTTGGTCGCTTTTTTTAATATGTAAAAGATTTTATTTTTTATCTATAACTGTAGGATCACAACTAAATAAACGTTTTTGCTTAATTAAGTTTGCAATACCTTCTGGTAACATGGTTTCCCAACCCGGTTCGTTAGTCGCAATTTTCTTAAGTACTTCTCTAGAAAATACAGACAAAATTGTAGGATCGTAATCTGTAATGTCAACCACTTTTCCGTTGTATTTAAAGAATTTATATAATTCTTTCATACGTGGATGCACTTTTAAGTTTTCACTATCTGTAATTTTTCCATTTTCATCTGTCATTGGGTACAGATACACACGTAAGTCTTTAAAGAATAATTTATCAAAGGCTTCTAAGATTCCTCCACTTAAATGGCGGTAGTATTTCTCATCAAAAATATCGACTAAGTTATTTACACCCATGGCTAATCCCATACGGTTTTTAGAATATTGAGAGAAGTATTCAACCAATTTATAATACTCTTGGAAATTAGAGATTAACACCGTTTGTCCTAAAGAACACAATAGTTTAGCACGATCTAAGAAATCTTGTTCATCAATTTCACCTTCTGCACGTAAATTAGATAAGGTAATTTCAAAAATAACTTTTGTATTATTTTCATTGACCTTATTCTCTTTAATAAACATGTCGTACGACTTATGAAACAAATCCATGTTTACTTTAGTTACGGGTCTATAACTACCACGTAAAGCTAAAATGTTTTTTTTGTATAATACTCGAGCAGGTAAAACGTTGTTTCCATCTGGATCGAACATTACGGCATCTGTCATCCCGTTCTTTACCAATTGTAAACTCATTAATCGGTTATCTACATTTTCAAAGATCGGTCCAGAGAAGTTTATGGTATCAATTTCAATCTGATCTTTATCTAAGTGATCGTATAAATAACGCAGTAATTTTTTAGGTTCGTTATACTTATAGAATGCCCCATAAATAAGGTTTGTTCCTAATACACCAAGCGTTTCTTGTTGTAGTCTGGCGTCTGTTTCTTTAAATCTAAGATGTAAAGTAATTTCATTATAATCTTGATCCGGCTCTACTTGATAACGTAAGCCTACCCAACCATGACCTTTAAATTGCTTTGCAAAATCGATTGTAGTTACCGTATTAGCAAACGAGAAGAACATTTTATTAGGGTGTTTATCACGCGTAATACGTTCTTCAATAAGTCTAATTTCGTGATCAAGCATTTTCATTAAACGCGCCTCGGTAACATATCTACCATCTTTTTCGACACCGTAAACCGCATCACTAAAAGATTTATCATAAGCAGACATGGCTTTTGCTATGGTTCCTGAAGCACCTCCAGCTCTAAAAAAATGTCGAACGGTTTCTTGACCGGCCCCGATTTCAGCAAACGTACCATAAATGTTCTCATTTAAATTGATTCGAAGCGCTTTCGTTTTTAACGATGGGATGTCTTCAATCTTTTTGTCTCCTATCAGGGTGATTTCCATGTATAATTGTAGATTAGAATATATGTATCTCTTACAAAGGTATTAAATTAGCCTACTAAACAAAAAAATAAGTCTATTTTTGTAGTAAATCTTTAACAGTTTTGAAAATCACTTTTTTAGGCACCGGAACGTCTCAAGGTGTCCCCATTATTGGTAGTAATCACCCCGTTTGTTTAAGTCAAGATACTAAAGATAAACGCCTTCGTGTGTCCGTTTTAATTGAATGGGACAACTTTTGTTATGTGATAGATTGCGGTCCAGATTTTAGACAGCAAATGCTAACAAATGCTGTGCATAAAATTGACGGAATCTTATTTACGCACGAGCATGCAGATCATACTGCTGGTCTAGACGATATTAGACCTTTCTTTTTTCGTCAGGGCGATATTAGTATTTACGGTCACCAACGCGTCATAGAATCGTTAGCCATCCGTTTTGATTATATTTTTACAACAAAAAACAAATATCCGGGTGCGCCAAATGTCGATTCTCATATTATTACAAATACTCCGTTTAAACTTCAAAATTTAGAAGTTCTGCCCATTAATGGGATGCATAATACATTACAAGTATTTGGGTTCAGATTTAAAGATTTTGCCTATTTAACCGATATGAAAACGGTAGACGATGCCGAAATTGAAAAATTAAAAGGTGTCAAAGTTTTAGTGGTAAATGCGTTAAGGGTAGAACCACATATTTCTCATTTTAATTTAGAAGAAGCATTAGATTTTATAAAAAAAGTACAACCAGAAAAAGCCTATTTAACACACATAAGTCATTTACTCGGTTTCCATGAAGCAGTAGAAAAAGATTTACCAAAACATGTGTTTTTAGCTTACGATAACCTACAAATAACTATATAATGAAGCAGAAAATTTTTATGTACCTATTTATTTTTTCATTACTTCTTATCTTATTTCAATATGTAAATTCTAAGAATGTTTTTGAAGATGATATTCGAACTATTGAAAAAAGTAAAGCAAAAGTTGAAACACTAACAGATTCGATAGCCGTTTTACATGATAAAATCTTTGATTTGTCGCATTTTAATATTGAGCAGAATGAAGATGCGATTACCTATTTTGAAAATAAAGGTTTGAATGTAGAATCTTTAATCCCTTTTGTAAAAGATGCTATATATGAAAACAATGTAAAAGGAGGAAACCCTTTAATTCCATATGCTGCAAATGAAGGTCATACTATGCTAATTAATTCTATAAAAGTTTTAAATCATAAATGGATCATTACCGATTTTTCTGATGGTATATTCTGGGGAGAACTTTTAATTAAATATGAAGTTATCAATCAAAACGAAGTGTCTTTTGAAGTTATTGATTCTTTATTATACCCACTTCGTTAATTACTCTATACTTAAGAAAATAGACATAAAAAAAGTGTCGAGAATCTAATATTTAGATTTTCGACACTTTTTTTTATAATGTACATTTAGATTATATTAACTTGGCTAACCAAGTTTTAAAATCGTGAAAATTTTGTGGCGCTACTCCATGTCCTACAGGATATTCGTGGTATACGTGTTTAATACCTAGTTTTTCTAAAATTCCAGGTGTTTTTCTTGCCCAATCTACAGGAATAACCTGATCTACACTACCATGAGAACAGAAAAAGTTTAAGTGTTTGTAATCTTCAGTATTAGAATTTACGGGTATAATTTCTGAATTCACATAGCCACTTAACGCGATAATGTTATTTACTTTTTCTGGATAGGTTAGAGCCACAGCGTAACTTAAAATACTACCTTGGCTAAATCCTAAAAGAGTAATACTGTCTTTATTTACTGGATAATTAGCTACCGCTTCATCTATAAAAGTTGCAATTAAGTCGCGAGAAGTTTTGGCTTGTTCATCATCACTCCATTTTCCATTTTCCTCATCAAAATTAATAGCATACCAAGCATTTCCATAAGGTTGCATGGCAAAAGGCGCACGTACTGAAATAATAAACAGCTCTTCTGGTAATTCTGAAGCAAAAGAAAACAAGTCGTTTTCGTCGCTACCATACCCATGAAACATGATTAAAAGTGGAGCATTTTCCTTCAGAGTTGAAGGGCGTGTAATATGATATAAGCTTAAGTCTTTCATTTATCTAACGTTTCTAAACCATTCTTGAAAATATTCACCGATGTATGGAATAACTTTCTTTTGCCCAATAATAACATGGTAAAATGCATATAACCAACATGCAAAAGTAATAAACCAGCAGAGCGTCCCTAACCAACTATTTAAGTATTTTTCTATAAGCTGAGACACTGAAAGCATAATTACTAAGCCTAACATTTGTCTGATATGGAAAGAGGTAAACGGGTTTCTTTTTTCAAGGTTCATTATAATGGCAATAATTAACCCTACAAAAGTTAAATAACTAATTACGGCTAAATTTTTACCTTCATTAATGGTTTGTTTCATTTTTATTTTAAGTTTAATACTAATTGATTGTTATTAAGAATACCATAAGATTTTCCCTTTAACGATTCACCTTCAAAAATAGCATTTTTAGATTTAGATACGATATCTTGGGTTGTGAATGTATATTTTGCGTCTGGGTTAAATAGTGTGAAATTTGCAGCATTTCCTACTTGGATAGGTGTATTTTCTGTACCAAAACGTTGTTTACCTCTGGTTAAAATTTCAACAGATTTCTTTAAAGAAAAGAGGGTTTGTAAGGCACCGAAAGCACTTTCTAGTCCGATAGTACCATATGTAGCATAATCGAATTCAACTTTCTTTTCTTCGATATTTAACGGATTGTGGTCGCTAGTTACCATATCTATTGTGCCGTCTTTTACGCCAGCAACTAGAGCGTCTACATCACTTTGTGTGCGTAAAGGCGGTAATACTTTATAATGGGTGTTAAAATCGTTTAACACACTATCGTCAAAAAATAAATTATGAATGGCTACACTACAACTAACGTCTAGTTTCTTCGCTTTAGCCTCACGAACAAGTTCAACAGATTTTGCTGTAGATATGGTAGGAATATGAAGTTTACCACCTGTATATTCTAATAAAAATAAATCGCGAGCCACTTGTAATTCTTCTGCTAAAGCAGGTATACCTTTTAAACCTAAGGTTGTACTTGTAATATGCTCGTTCATAACTCCTTTACCAGCAATACCATTGTCTTGCGGAAATGAGCAAACCAGTCCGTTAAAATTACTTGCATATTGCAACGCAATTTTCATAAGATTAGCATTCGTGATGGGTTTTTGGTAGTCGTAATACGCCACAGCTCCAGCTGTTTTCATATCGTATAATTCGGCTAAATCTACACCTTTGCTTTCTTTTGTTAAGGCGCCAATTGGCAATACCTTTACAGCATGGTTTAACGCTCTGCTTGTAATAAAAGTGATATCACTATTTGTATCGATTACAGGATGACTGTTAGCGTTAATAGCCACAGTAGAAAAACCTGAATATGCTGCTGTTTTAAGTCCGTTTACTATGGTTTCTCTTTCCTCTAAACCTGGTTCTCCAAAACTTACACTACAATCAAACCAACCTTGAGAGATATGTAGGTTTTCAAGTTCTAAAATGTTGTAGTGATTAGGATTTTCTAAAGCTGTTCCAATTTTGGAAATACGGCCTGCTTCAACTAAAATATCGAGAGTTTGATTATGAAACTCACTTTTAGTATCAATAATAGTCGCAGATTTTATAAGTACGTTCATTTAAAATATTTTAAGAAGAGCATTTCAATTATCAAAAAGGCCAGTGCAAAAATAGTAAACCATTTCCATAGCTCATTAATTTTTGTATTACTTTTTAATGTATCAAAAAGACTCGGTATTGAATTGCTAATAGTCACGTTTTTAAGTGTAGAAATATCTTGATATTCCAATTTACTTTCTTCGCGATTGTAATTAAAACTGATGTTTTTAAGCGTGTTTAATTTGTTTTTTATGTTGTAAATACCTGAAATTTCAGGACGTTCTTGGGTGGTTACACTAACTTTATTATTATAGTATTGTTGTTGTGGAATAAATTGAGTCTGCGCATTCTCTATAGAAATTATGTCGTCTTGATTTAACGCGACTTCTACATCAAATTGGTTCTGTTCTCCAATCGTATAATACAGTTTAGGATGTTGCAAACTACTCACGGCCATTTTATAAAAAGAAGGTACAATTAATGCCCAACTTTTAAAATTAGAAACCTCTGTATTTAAAGGAGACGTAAAGAGATATAAATTTGAAAATTGACTTAAAAACGGACTATCATCTTCAAAACTTAGTGCGGTACTTCCGGATGTATCATCTAAATCGTAAAATTGATTGACCTTAGGATATTGAAAATTCTGAACTTGCTTTTCGAACACATCATCTTTATAAATAGGATGCGAATAATTAATAGATGTGATGTTTTTTTCGGAATGGAATAAGGTTTTTAAACGCGTATTATAATGATTTAATAAACTATTATATGCATTACGATTTAATTGTGCTGCGGGAATAACAATAAGATTTCCACCTTGATCTGTAAAGGATTTTAAAATGGTAGACAAACTATTTGGAATGTCTTTTAACTCATTTAAAATAATGGTATGCTGCTCTTGAATGGCATTATAATCTAATTGGTTTGCAGATACAGAAGTAAAAGTAAACTCATCAGCAGTAAATATTTTACTTAAAAAAGTATCATCACTTTCGGTTACACTCATCACATTTACTTTTGATGGTGTATTAATATTAAAGTATAAAGTATTATCAAATTGCAAGCCTGAATCTTCAATACTAAACGTCCCGTTAATAATATCTTTATTAGACAAGGTAAACTGCGTTTCAGCTTGATCTGTTATAGAGACAGCAGATTTCGATATTAACATTTCATCGTTATGTAAAGCCACAGAAAGATTGTCTACAGCATCTCCGTAATTTTTTAAGGTAACAGTTAGTTCTGTCTGTAAAGGTGTGCTTTTAGAAATGTAAACACTATCTATAGCGACATTATTTGTGTTTATTGGTTTTAGTTTAACTAAATTTACCTGAATTAAAGAATCATAAGCAACAGAAAATGGCTGGTTTTGTTGCTGAAAATCTGAGATATAAATAAGTTGTTTTTTTGCTTTAGATGTATGGTTAAACAACGATTTACTCTTTAAAATAGCAGCTTGATAAGACAGCGGATTAACCGAATAAGGTAATTGTAGCAGATGATTTTGTAGTGCTTTTATAGTGGTGTTTTTATAAACAGCGTCATGAGTAACTAAAGTAATGGTTTTATCGAAATCGCCTTCAGAAATTAAGTCTTGCACAGCACGTTTTAAGAGACTTCCTTGAGCTCCTTTTTGCTCTAAACTAAAAGAATTATCTAAGAAAATAACAGTTTCTTTTGGTGCGTCTGTAATGTTGTTATTGGTTGTAAAAGGCTGAGCAAAAGCTAGAATAATACTTGCTAAAAGCAATAATCTTGTAAGTAAAACAAGCCATTTTTTTAATTGAGAACTTTTACGAGTTTGTTGAGAAACTGTTTTTAAAATAGCGACATTCGTAAAGGCTTCAGTTTTAAATCTCCGGAGCTGAAATAAGTGAATTATAATAGGAATTAGTAATAAAAAAAGCGCGTAAAGAAGTTCGGGGTGTTTAAACTGCATTCCTAAATTATGTTTGTCAAAGATACTAATTGCATATATAATTAATAAGAAAATTTTAAAATTCGGTTAAAAACTTAAATTTGCTAAAAATGTAATGTATTTCTTTTAACAAAAAGTTATATTCATTTTTTGTAACAGATTGTAATTTTGAATTACAAATAGAGAAATTAAAAGAAAATTCATGAAAAATCAATTTTTGGCTTTGGCCTTGGCAAGTGTTGTGCTTGTTGGTTGTGGCTCTACTAAAACGGTATCTAAAAACGATGCAGCATTATCAACACCAATTGCGACGTCTATAAATTTAACAAAAGTTGTAAACGATAAAGCACCAGTAACTATTAATCCAGGTCGTTTTTCCCAAGACACTGTTATTTATAGGTTACCACGAGTGGTACAAGGGACGTATTCTGTAAGTGATTTCGGAAAATATATAGACGATTTTAAAGCGTTTAATTATGAAGGTGTTGAAATTCCGACTAAAAAAACCGATGTAAATTCATGGACTATAGCAAATGCTGAAAACCTAGATTATATTACCTATTACGTAAACGATACTTTCGATATTGAAGAACAAGGAGGTATAGGGGAAGAGCAACCATTTTCACCTTCTGGAACAAATATAGAGCCAGATAATTATGTATTAAATTTACATGGATTTATCGGGTATTTTGATTCTTTAAAGAATAACCAATACACTTTAGATGTTACCGCACCAGAATCTTTTAAACGAACTTCTGCATTACAAAATGTTAAGGAAACTCTTAGCGAAGATGGTAAAGTAATCACTACAAGTTATGCTGCCCCTAGATATTTTGATATTACAGATAACCCCATGATGTATGGAAATTTAGATGTAGAAGAATTTCAGGTTGGTGATATTAAAATTGTATTAAGCGTGTATTCGCCTACAAAGGCACACAATGCGAAGAAATTGCGCGCTACAATGGAAAAAATGATGCAAGCTCAAAAAGCATTTTTAGGCGATATTAATTCAACACCACGTTACGATATTTATTTATACTTAGCAGGTGAAGGAGACGATCAACCTAAAGGTTTTGGAGCTTTAGAACATAACACATCTACTGTAGTGGTCTTACAAGAAGCGGAGTCTGAAGAGGCTTTAGATGAAAGTATGATAGATGTTGTGTCTCACGAGTTTTTTCATATAGTTACGCCTTTAAGTGTACACTCTGCAGATGTACATTACTTCGATTATAATGAACCTACATTTTCAAAACATTTATGGATGTATGAAGGGGTTACAGAATATTTCGCAACCTTATTTCAAGTCAATCAAGATTTAGTAGACGAGACTGCTTTTTACTCTAAATTAATAGATAAAATTAATATGTCGTTACGTATGGACGATACAATGAGTTTTACTAAAATGAGTGAAAATGTATTAAACGAACCTTATGCATCTAACTACTATAATGTATACCAAAAAGGGGCGTTAATAGGAATGTGTATTGATATTATTATGCGTGAAGAAAGTAACGGACAACGCGGTATATTATCTTTAATGAAAGAATTATCTATGAAATACGGTCAGAACAAACCGTTTGATGATGATACCATTATTGATGAAATTACAACTATTACTTATCCGGCAGTTGGCGAATTTTTAAAATCTCATGTAGTAGGCACAACACCTATTAATTATGATACCTATTTTGAAAAAGTAGGTTTAATTAAAGGAGAAGGTAAAATAGAAACTAACTTTTTACTTAATAACGGCGATTTAATTTTAGGAGGAGATCCTATTAATAGAACCATTTTCTTTAGTGAATTAGTAGCAGATAATAGTTTTTGGCATGACCAAGGTGTTTTACCAAACGATATTATTAAAAGTATTAATGGTGAAGAGATGACTATTGTGAATGCTAACGAAATCCTTCAGAAAACAATTTCTATGCAACCGGGAGAAGATATTGAAGTGGTTTTAGATAGAAACGGAGAGCAGGTAGTTGTTAAAACAAAACTGACAAAATCGTATACTACTGGAAAAGTGTTACAACCAAATCCAGATGCTACAGCAAAACAAACCGAACTACGTAAAGCGTGGTTAAAAGGATAATACCTTAAAGGTAATTTAGATTAAAAGGTTCAGATTTTATCTGGACCTTTTTTTATGCCGTAATTTGTTTATGCTTTTCAATTAATAGTTTAAGGTCTTGCTCTTCGTTTAAAGATGTTTTTCCAACATTTAAAACCATTTTTGCATGCTTTAAAAGGGCGTTTTTATAATCTTCTGTATTTACAAACTGATTAATGGTTAAAAGGGCATCCATAAGTTTAACAATTACAGCTGTACTTCCTGCAGAATATTGTCGGATTTGATTAAAAGACGAGTCTAATAAATCCTCAAATTTTAAGGTAACTGCAATAATTCTTAATTGTTTTTCTTCATCCATTCTGTATTTAGAAGGAAATTGAACTTGGGCAAGTTTACAAAGGGTTGCCGTTAAATTATCTATACAAGTTATAGCTGTAAACGGATCGTTAACACCAGGCGATAGCGCACGTGATGCAATTTCTACCATTTGAAAAATAGAAAATTCAAGGTCTTGTTGTGCATTTTTAGTTTCTCCTATAACAAATTGACTAGTGATTTGTTCTAATTCATCATCAGCTATAGTCTCTTTTTTATATATTTTACCTAAAACAATACCTTCTACTAAATGATCTCCAGGTTTAAAATAAAGCTCTACTAAACCATTAAATTCTGTAACTGTTGTTAATAAAGTTTCATTATCTATATATTGAAAATATCCATTTTTGGGAGAGGTAATTGTTTTAATCTCACTATAATTCGATTTTATATAATCTATATTTAGCGTGTTTTCGTAGCGAAGTTCATTGCCCA
Organism: Formosa algae; assembly: GCF_001439665.1. Taxonomy (GTDB): domain Bacteria; phylum Bacteroidota; class Bacteroidia; order Flavobacteriales; family Flavobacteriaceae; genus Formosa; species Formosa algae. Next base: position 111,258 of record NZ_LMAK01000011.1, on the reverse strand, counting down.
TATGTTCTGGGAACAAAGATTTTATTTGCTTGGAAATGATAATAGATATATCGGAAATGACATTGTCTGCTTGTATACTCGTCGCAATCTGATGAATAAAAACAATAAGTAGTAAAATATTAATACAAGCCGCAATAATGGCTACCAAAATAGAGAGTGATGGCATAAAAGTGTATTGATCACTTTCCTTAATAGCATTTAAAATTAATAAGCAATAAATGTAGGTTGCCACATAAGATCCTAATACCACTTGATTAAGCCTTACGTACATAAAATTTCTAATTAATCTTGGACCAAACTGAGAAGAAGCTAGGGTTAAAGCCACCAAAGTGATTGAAAAAACAGTTCCTGCAACACCAATCATAGCACCAGAAATGGTACTTAATATACTACGTGCAGAATCTGCACTGTTTACAAAAAAGAAACGGCCTAAACCATCTTGAGGTAAATTAATAACCTGGTCTAAAGAAACCAAACCAATTGAAAGTCCGATGGCTAGTAAAATAATTAAAACAGGAATAAACCAAAATGTAGCTTTCAATTTTTTTAGTAAGAAGACTATTTTTTTCATGCGTTTTAAATGTTTCTTTTATATGGATTCCCGATACATTTGAATCCTCAAGTATATAATATAGCTTATTTTTTACCCCTAAACTAAAAGTTAAGAAGAGATTTTTTGTTTATAAAATATCAGTTGATGTAATTTAAACGCTAATTAGTCATTATTTTCTAGGGTGAAATTTTTTGACCACTTCGGTTAAGTGTTTTTTATCTAAATGCACATAAATTTCTGTAGTGGTAATACTTTCATGCCCTAATAGCAATTGAATGGATCTTAAATCGGCATTATTTTGTAGTAAATGTGTTGCGAAAGAATGTCTGAAAGTGTGCGGAGATATTTTTTTGTTTAAATCTATTTTAACAGCTAACTGCTTTATGATAGTAAAAATCATAGCTCGCGTTAGTTGTCGTCCTCGTCGGTTTAAAAATACAGTATCTTCATGTCCAGGTTGAATATTTAAATGTGGCCTAACCTGTTCAATATATATTGTAATGTATTTTATAGTTGATGACACGATGGGTACAAATCGCTGTTTATCACCTTTTCCTGTTACATTTATAAAACCTTCATCAAAATATAAATCAGAGAGTTTTAAGTGTGTTAATTCACTAACACGTAAACCACAACTATATAATGTTTCTAGCATAGCACGGTTGCGTTCACCTTCATTTGTAGACAAATCTATAGCGCCTATTAAATCATCTATATCTTCCTCGCTTAAAGTGTCTGGCAACTTACGTCCAATTTTAGGGGATTCTATTAATTCTAGTGGGTTTTCTGATCGGTAATCTTCAAAAATTAAGTAATCAAAAAAGCTACGAAGTCCAGAAATAAGTCTGGCCTGAGATCGGGCATTTAATGAATTTGCAGATGCGTATATAAACTCTTGTATGGTAACTGTAGATATCAGAGTAGGACATAGATTAATGTTATTAACATCTAGAAAAGTGACTAATTTTTTAACATCTAAGACATAGCTACTTACAGAGTTGGTTGATAATCCACGTTCTATATTTAAAAATAAAGCGTAATCTTTTAATGCATTTTCCCATTTCATGAGTTAAAAGTAGAATATTAATTCAAATTGTTAATTATTAATTTATCAAAATTTGTGCAGTTTAACGATTATTTCGTACTTTAATCGTCCCAAATATATTAATTAACATCTACTTATTATGAAACGAGGAATTGTAACTACAATTATTCTTTTACTTTTTGTGTGCAAAAGTTTTGCGCAACCTTCAGTATATGAAAACCCAGAATTTAATTTTGATCGTTGGAAATCTTCAACAATAACCGCTGTATTTACCGGAGTAAACGTACAAGAAGGTTTAAATATAGGAGCAAGTGCTGCTTTACCTTTAAATTCTGCTAGTAATATTATTTCTACAGGTGTATTGTTGGACGTGAATTTCTTATACCAAGCTCAAAGAACCATTGGTATTGGTCTTGCTTCCGGTTATGGTATTTATTTTGGAAAAGATAATGAAGGTAGCTGGGGACCCATAAACAATAAAAAAGATTTCAGATACATTCCAGTTGCTGCGGCGACTCGAGTTGCACTTTATAATGGTATTATTATAGGTACAGACTTAGGTTATGCTTTCGGACTTAGTGAAAATTGGGATGGTGGTTTTTATTTTAGGCCAATGCTTGGATATAACATAAACGAAGCTTTACAGTTAAACTTGTCATATTCTGGTATTTCTAATAATTGGACATGGTCTGCGGCCAGTTTAGGGTTCACTATTAACCTAGGTAATTAAGAAAAAGTTTTTCATAAAATAGCTATTTAATAATAAAATAGTAATTTTGATGCGTTATAAACATTTATTAAACCATCAAATGTTTTATTATTAATCAATAACTATTAATTATGAAAAACAATTACTTTGCCTTAATTTTTGTTGTATTTATCTCTTTAAGTTTAAATGCACAAACGGTAGTTAGAAGAACCACGACTACAACCACAACACAACCTCAAACAACTTACAGAGCATTACCAACAGGACATGCTGGTGTAAACATAGGGGCTAGTTTTATGTTACCGGTTTACGAATTGAACGATTATGCCTCTGCAGGATTTTCAGCAGATATTAATTATTTAACTCCAGTTGCCCCTTTATTAAATATGGGTATTGCTACGGGTTATGGTGTGGTATATAATGATACCGATTATTTGTTTGATTACTATGTTAAAGAAGATGCTCAATTTATTCCAATTGCATTAGCGACACGTTATGTGCCTTCCAATCAGATTGAATTTGGAGGAGATTTTGGATATGCTATTGGTGTAAGTGATCAGTTTAACGGAGGGTTTTATTACAGACCAATGCTTGGTTTTAATTTAAATGAAAAAATTCAATTAAACTTGTCTTATACAGGTGTTAGTAATAATAGTTGGATTACTTGGTCTACACTTAACTTTGGTTTTATGTTTAATTTAAACTAAAACCCAATACAAAATATTAAAAAAAGGCGAAATTAAATTTTCGCCTTTTTTTATGCCGTAATCTCTTTTATAGATAGGAGTATAGCTGTAAAATTTTATAACATTTTAGGGGTTAAATTTGAACTTTGTAAGATCTAACAGCTCAATCTTTTTATTTAAAGACCGTATATTTGTTTTACCAAATTTACATGAAAATGAAAAAAATTCTACTTGTCATTATTGCTTGTTTACAATTCGTAAATATCTTTGCACAAATTAAATATGAAAAAGGCTACTTTGTAGACACTTCCGGAAATACAATAGAATGTTATCTAAAAAATAATAGTAACATTCAAAATTCTACAGACCCAATTAATTATAAATTAGAACAAGATTCTGAAGTTAAAACCATAAATTATAATCTAATAAAAGAAATAAGTATATACAATACTTATAAATTTGTTAAACAATCTGTTGAAATTGGACGAGAAGATCCATTGCATGAAAATGCTAAAGATTTTGCATTTAAAACAGAATCACTCTTTTTAAGAGTTATAATTGAAGGTAAAGCTAATCTATATTCTTATAAAGAAAAAGGTGTAGAGATTTTCTTTTTCTCTACAGATATTTTAGCTCCCCAACAATTAATTTTTAAATCGTATAGAGATGAAAATTATAAGGCCAAACAAGAAAATAGAACTTATAGAAAGCAATTATTCGAAAACTTAACCTGTGAAGGTATTGATTTTTATGATACTATTAATTTAAAGTATGATGAGAATGATTTGTCAGGTTTTTTTATAACCTACAATACGTGTGAAAATTCACAGCATGTAGTGTACCTAAAAAAACATAAAGTATTTTACATTAATATTCGTCCTAGAATAAATAGTAATTCCTTGACATTAACGGAAATTGGAGATCGAGTTAATTTAGATTCTTACGATTTTGAGAATAAAATTACATTTGGAATTGGTCTTGAGGCTGAAATAATTCTTCCTTTTCTAAACAATAAACTAGCTATTTCTATAGAACCGACTTACCGAAAATATAATTCTAAAATATATACACCAAGAGTAGGTGACTTTACAGGCTCATTTGATTTAAATTATTCGTCAATAGAAATACCCTTAAGTTTAAGGCATTATTCGTATTTAAACGACAATTCAAAAATTTTCCTGAATGCGTCTATGGTTTTAGATTTCGTATCTGATGCATCAATAGAGAAAAAGTTTGATGATATACTTATTAATAAGCTTGATATTGAACCAGCATTAAACTTCGCATTTGGCGCAGGTTATAAATTCAAAGATAAATACAGTGCCGAAATTAGATTGTATTCAAAAAGAGATATAGTAAATCAATTAGGTGGTTGGACATCGTCTTACAACGCAGCATCGTTAATTTTAGGTTATACTTTATTTTAATTCTTATATTGACACGAATTACAAACCAAAATTTTAAAAGGCGAAATTAAATTTTCGCCTTTTTTTATGCCGTAATCTTTTATACTTTTACTTTATGAAAAAAATTTTAATATTAAACGGCCCAAATTTAAATTTATTAGGTAAACGCGAACCGGCAATTTATGGTAGCTTAACGTTTACAGATTTTTTTGAAACCATTAAAGAAAAATACAATACTGTAGAATTAACATACTTTCAATCTAATACAGAAGGAGATCTTATAGATAAAATGCATGAAGTAGGTTTTAGTTTTGATGGTATCGTTTTAAATGCTGCCGCTTATACTCATACTTCTGTTGCATTAGGAGATGCAGTTAAAGCCATTGAAACTCCTGTTGTAGAAGTGCATATTTCTAATACGTTTGCTAGAGAAGCTTTTAGACATCAGTCTTATATTTCTCCGAATGCCAAAGGTGTCATTCTTGGTTTTGGTTTACAGAGTTATGAATTAGCTATTCAAAGCTTTTTATGACAAAGTAAATTGTTTTAAGTACAATACGTTTAATTATTTGATATAAAAAAAGAAGCTTCTGATATACATCAGAAGCTTTATATTATAACCATTCTATTTTATCTTCAATAGGTTTTGGTGTACGTTCTGGAACAGGACCATCATAATAGCCTACATATAAAAAACCGAGACACTTTTCATTAGGTTTTAAGCTAAAGAATTCATGCATTGTAGTAATTAATCCTGGAGAACTCCAATAGGCGCCAAGTCCTAAGTCTGTAGCAGTAAGCCACATATTTTGTACCGCCATAGCAGTAGCGGCAACTTCTTCCCATTCTGGTATACTATCTTCCACATCTCTATCCATACAGATAGCTAGTATGGCTCCTGCATTTTTAGCATTTCTTTGAATTTTATTGTATTTAAATTCAGAAAATTTTTCTGCGGTGGCTTTAAATTTTTCTGCTAAAAACACACCTAACTCAGCTTTCTTCTCACCTTGTAAAACTTTAAAACGCCAAGGTTCTGTCCGTTTATGTGTTGGTGCCCAATTAGCGGCTTCTAACAGCTCTAAAATAACTGCATTAGAAACAGGTTTGTCGTTATATTGATCTGGAAAAACAGAACGTCTGTTTTGTATAAGGTCTTTTAATGCCATGTAATATGTTTTATTCAAATGTAATAATAGCAAATGCAATAGAATAATGGTTTAAGAAATTTTTGTGTCATTCACTTTTTAATTATAAATGAAGATGGTAACATAGGACCATAAAAGAAAAATTTAAGCTGTTTTAGCAACATCTATATTTTCCCTTATCGCAGATTCATTTTTCTGAAAATTGGATTTAAAATCACAAAAGAGTTAATCATTAAATCAATAGAGTTTACAAGGAATTTAAACATTTACGATTGATTTTTAGTCAAAATAACTTTCTTGTTAATTTGCTGTTAAGCCGTATTGCTAGTAGGTTTATGACCTATAGTTTTGTTCTTATAACTCAATAAAACAACAGAAAAAATGAAAAAATTAATTGTATTTACAGGAGCATTTTTATTTGCATTAACATCAATTCATGCACAATCAGATTCTAGAGAATTTCAAATAGGAGCCAAAGCTGGAGTTAATTTTTCAGATGTTAGCGGGGATGATATTGGTGATGTAGATTCAAGAACAAGTTTTAATGCTGGTTTAGTTGCAGAAGTTCCAATTTCAGAACGTTTCTCATTTCAACCAGAGGTATTTTATTCGGGGCAAGGTTTTGATCTTAAAGAAATAGATCAAGATAATGTATTTGATACTGATGAAAATGTAGAATATCAATTAGACTACATTCAAGTTCCTCTGTTATTAAAAGCTTATTTAATAGAAGGATTAAGTGTTGAAGTAGGACCACAGTTTGGATTTAAAGTTCATGAAGAAATTGATAGTAAACCAAATGATGATGGTGGAGACATTGAAATAGATAGTGATGATTCTAATATTAAAGACTTCGATACGAGTTTAGCATTTGGTACATCTTATAAATTTCATAATGGTGTGTTTATAAGTGCACGCTATACTGTTGGATTAACAAACATAATTGAAGATAATGCTTATCTTGGAGATGTAGACGCTAAAAACAATGTTTGGCAGTTTGGTTTAGGCTATATGTTCTAAACACTATTGATAACATTTATAAAAAGGTCTCAGAATAATCTGAGACCTTTTTGTTTTATGAATACCTAATATGTTTCAGTCTCAGACCTAATACATAAAAAAAGGTGATTTGAATATACTCAAATCACCTTTTAAAAATTTTATAACAATATTAAGCTTATATATGAATGACTTCATCATAAGCATCAGCAACAGCTTCCATTACCGCTTCACTCATAGTTGGGTGAGGGTGAATTGTTTTTAATACTTCATGACCTGTAGTCTCTAATTTACGACCTAAAACAGCTTCAGCAATCATGTCTGTAACACCTGCACCAATCATGTGGCATCCTAACCATTCACCATATTTAGCATCAAAAATCACTTTTACAAAACCATCTTTGTTTCCAGAAGCACTTGCTTTACCTGAAGCAGAGAACGGGAATTTACCAATTTTTAAATCGTAACCTTTTTCTTTTGCTTGTTTTTCAGTTAAACCAACACTAGCAATTTCTGGAGATGCATAAGTACATCCAGGAATGTTTCCGTAGTCAATTGGCTCTACATGCATACCAGCTATTTTTTCCACACATAAAATACCTTCAGCAGAAGCAACGTGAGCTAAAGCTTGTCCGGGAGTAATATCTCCAATGGCATAATATCCAGGAACATTTGTTTGGTAGAAATCGTTTACTAAAACCTTATCACGGTCTACAGCAATACCAACATCTTCTAAACCAATATTTTCAATATTTGTTTTAATACCTACTGCAGAAAGAATAATATCAGCTTCAAGAACTTCTTCGCCTTTAGCTGTTTTCACAGTAGCTTTAACACCATCTCCAGACGTATCAACAGTAGTTACTTCTGCAGATGTCATAACTTTAATTCCGATTTTCTTAAAAGAACGTTCTAATTGTTTAGAAACGTCTTCATCTTCAACAGGAACAATGTTTGGTAAATATTCAACTACAGTTACTTCTGTACCCATAGAATTATAGAAATACGCAAATTCAATTCCGATAGCTCCAGAACCTACAACAATCATTTTCTTTGGTTGTTCTGGTAATGTCATAGCTTGACGGTATCCGATTACTTTTTTACCGTCTTGTGGTAAATTAGGTAATTCACGAGAACGTGCACCTGTAGCCACTATAATGTGATCTGCGCTGTACTCAGTTCCGTCAACATCAACCTTTTTACCTGGTTTTAATGTTCCGTATCCTTCAATGACATCAATTTTATTTTTTTTCATTAAAAATTGAATTCCCTTACTCATGCCTTCAGCAACACCTCGACTACGTTTTACAACGGCACCAAAATCTTTGTCGTATTCTTTAACAGATAAACCGTAGTCTTCTGCATGTTTTAAATATTCGAATACTTGAGCTGACTTTAAAAGGGCTTTTGTAGGAATACATCCCCAATTTAGGCATACACCACCTAAGTTTTCTTTTTCTACTATGGCAGTTTTAAAACCTAATTGAGACGCTCTAATAGCGGTTACGTAGCCTCCAGGACCACTTCCAAGAACAATAATATCGTATTTACTCATGATTAATTCATTAAATCGTTTAATGCTACGAATTTACGAAACCTAATCCGAATAATGAATTTAGATAGGTAAAAAAATAGATCTTTTATTACCTTTGTTTAGTAAGTAACTATATATGAATATAAACAGAACAAGTAATCCGCGTATTGTAATTATTGGCGGAGGTTTTGCTGGTGTATCTTTGGCAAAAGTATTATCTAAACAAGATGTACAAGTTGTACTTTTAGACAAGCATAATTATCATAATTTTCAACCCTTATTATATCAAGTTTCAACTGGAGGATTAGAGCCAGATTCTATAGCGTACCCTATCAGGAAGATTCTTCAAGATTATTCTAATTTTCAGTTTAGATTGGCTAATGTTTTAGAAATTGAGCCAGACAACAATACGATTCTTACAGATATTGGCACTTTAAAATATGATTATTTAGTTATTGCTTCAGGTTCTGAAACTAATTATTTTGGAAATACATCTATTGAAAACAATAGCATGTCCATGAAAACCATTCCGCAGGCTTTAAATTTAAGAAGTTTAATTTTAGAAAATTTTGAAGAAGCCTTGTTAACATCTAATTTACAAGAGCGCAACGCATTAATGAATTTTGTAATTGTTGGAGCTGGACCAACAGGAGTTGAACTTGCTGGGGCTTTAGCAGAGATTAAAAAAGGAATTTTACCTAAAGATTATCCGGATTTAGATACCCGTTTGGCTCAAATTAATTTAGTACAATCAGGAGATCGTATTTTAAAAGAAATGAGTGAAGAGGCTTCAGAAAAGGCAGGAATGTTTTTAGAAGATTTAGGTGTTAACGTTTGGAAAAACACTCGCGTATCTAATTATGATGGGAAAGTGGTTACAACAAATACCGATGTTGTTTTTGAAACAGCAACCCTAATTTGGGCTGCTGGTGTTAAAGGTGCTACAGTAAAAGGTTTAGATGCTGATCATTTAATTTCTAGAAGTAGTAGAATTATTGTAAACGAATTTAATCAGTTAAAGTCTTATCCAAACTTATTTGCAATAGGAGATGTAGCTCAAGTAGAAACTGAAGCTACACCTTATGGTTATCCCATGATGGCCCAACCGGCAATCCAACAAGGTAAACAATTAGGACACAATTTAAAGCGCTTATTAGAGGGCTTACCATTAGAACCTTTTATTTATAAAGATAAAGGCGCAATGGCTACTGTAGGGAGAAATAAAGCAGTGGTAGATATGCCAAAGTTTAAATTTCAGGGAATTTTTGCTTGGTTTGTATGGATGTTTGTACACCTTTTCTTTTTAATTGGATTTAGAAACAGAATGATTGTTTTTGTAAATTGGGTATATAACTATATCAGGTTTGATAGAGAAGCCCGATTAATTATTCGTCCGTATAAAAAGAAATTGAAATCGGACGAATAACTATGCTTTTGGTACAAAGGTGATAGCAGCACCATTAATACAATGTCTTTTTCCTGTAGTTTTTCTTGGTCCGTCATTAAAAACATGTCCTAAATGTCCGCCACAAGTTGCGCAATGTTCCTCTGTACCGTACATTCCGCCTCCACCTTTAGAGAAGAGTACATTACCTTTTATATAGTTGTCAAAACTTGGCCATCCTGTTCCAGAATCAAATTTATCTTCACTTTTAAATAAAGGCGTTTCGCAAGCGGCACATACATAAGTCCCGTCTTCATAAATTTTATTAATCGGACTAGTAAAGGGTTGCTCGGTGCCTTCTTGTCTCAATACACGGTATTGTAAAGGGGTAAGTTGGGCTTTCCATTCAGCTTCTGTTTTTACCACGTCGTAAGTTGTGCCTTTGTCAACTTTTTTTTGTGAGAATCCGTTACACGAAAATAAACTAAAGGCTAGGCATAATATTAAAATAGGTTTCATAATACATTTGTTTTTTTTAATTGTCGTTTTATATGTTTATACTTACGAAATATTTTCACTTTAAGTTTTAACTTAACAAACTTTTAGGTATTAATCAATTAGAAAAAATGTTTATGAAATTAACATCGCGTATTTGTCTTTTGGTAAGCCTGTTTGTTTTCGCATCTTGCGCAACAAATCCATTTACAGGGAAACAAACCATGGCTTTAGTTAATAACGATAACTTATTTGCCTCATCATTTAAACAATATGATACCTTTTTAAAAGAAAATAAAATTGTTCAAGGTACCGAAGATGCTGCTCGAATTACAAGAATTGGTCAGCGTATAGCAAAAGCAGCAGAACGTTATTTAAATGCTAATGGTTATGTTGGCTATTTAGATGGTTATAAATGGGAATATAATTTAGTAGAAGACGACACTAAAAATGCTTGGTGTATGCCAGGTGGAAAGATTGTGTTTTATACTGGTATTTTACCGGTTGCACAAACAGATGCAGGCATAGCTGCTATAATGGGACACGAAGTTGCACATGCTTTAGCGAATCACGGACAGCAACGTATGAGTGCCGCTTATATACAACAAGGTATTGCCTTAACGGGGAATATTGCTCTTACAGATCAAGAAAGTAGAGATATGTTTAATACGTATTATGGTGTCGGATCAACAGTGTTAGGGACTTTACCTTTTAGTAGAAGTCATGAAGCAGAAGCCGATAGAATTGGGATTGTGTTAATGGCCATTGCGGGGTATAACCCTGAAGCAGCTCCAAAACTTTGGACACGTATGGAAACTAGTAATACACCAGAATTTTTAAGTACACACCCTGCAAATGAAAGTAGAATTTCTTCATTAGCAGCCTTAGTGCCAAGTGCCAAAGCAGAGGCTGAAAAGTTTGGGGTTACATCGTTCACAGATTAAGTTGGTAAACTATTTTTAATTCAATTCTATATCACTAGAATTTTTATTTTTCTACAATGAAAACATATCCAAAGGGGAGTAAGAAACTTTTAAATGCTTGGGCTTTTTACGATTGGGCAAATTCGGTTTACACCTTAACTATTGCATCTACAATATTTCCTATTTTTTATGGAGCCCTATTTACAACAACAGATAAACAAGTCCATATTTTTGGAACCGATATAAAAAACACGGCTTTAATTTCCTTTATAACAGCTTTTGCTTTTTTAGTTATTGCATTTTTATCGCCTATACTTTCTGGTATCGCCGATTTCATTGGTAATAAAAAAGTATTTATGAAATTTTTCTGTTACACCGGCGGTATAGCTTGTATTGGTTTAAATTGGTTCAGTCTGGATTACATTTATATCAGTTTAGTATTTTACTTTTTGGGTTTAATTGGATATTGGGGAAGTTTAGTGTTTTATAATTCATACTTACCAGATATTGCATTTCCAGAACAACAAGATAAAATTAGTGCCAAAGGTTTTTCTTTAGGTTATATAGGGAGTGTCTTATTACTGCTATTTAATTTAGCTATGGTTATGAAACCTGATCTGTTTGGTATTACAGGTACAGAAGGTGAAGCCGCTATGAAAGCCATGCGTTATTCTTTTATAACTGTTGGAATTTGGTGGATTGTTTTTAGTCAGTACACCTATTATATTTTACCTAAAGGAGCAAAAACAGGACATAAAGTAACTAAAGCTGTCTTGTTTAATGGGTTTAAAGAACTAAAACTTGTATTTGCTGATATTAAAGAAAACTTAAGACTGAAGCGTTATTTAAGAGCTTTTTTTGTTTATAGTATGGCTGTACAAACCATTATGCTTGTGGCTACATATTTTGGAGAACAAGAAGTAGATTGGGGAGGAGATCAAGAAAAAACCATGGGACTTATTGTTAGTATTTTGGTTATACAGATTGTCGCTATATTAGGAGCAGTTTTAACTTCTAAAGCATCTGCTAAGTTTGGAAACATACAAACACTTATTGTGATTAATTTTATTTGGATGTGTTTATGCTTTTACGGTTATTTTGTAGAAACACCTACGCAATTTTATATTACAGCTATGTTTGTTGGATTGGTTATGGGCGGAATACAAGCTTTATCTAGATCGACATATTCCAAATTTTTACCAGAAACAAATGATACAACATCGTATTTTAGTTTCTTTGATGTTGCAGAAAAAATAGGAATTGTAATTGGAATGGTAATATATGGAAGTATTGACCAATTAACAGGAAGCATGCGAAATGCAATTTTATTCTTATTTATATTCTTTTTAATTGGGATAATACTGTTATATAGAGTTCCTAAACATGAAACATCTTAGTTTTTATTTTTATACGCTTTAATCATTTTTAATGCAGTTGTGTGTGTGCTTCCAGTTGCTTTTTCATAATCAGAAGGAACATCATTGGCACCATTTTTAATCCCTTGATAAATTCCAGCAATTATCGTCCCGATAAAATCACCTAATGCGGCTTGTCGTTCAGCTAAATAATCTTCTTCTGAAACAGATTTAAAAGTTAATTTAGTTCCATACACTTCATTGATGTAATCTGCCAATTGGGTTTGTGTAATAGCTTCGCCCACCAGATTATAAGTTTGTCCGTTGTGTTTTTCTTCTGTTAACATTTTTGTGTATGCATAGCCTAACTCTTGCCGACTGGTGTAAGTACATTTTCCTTCTCCAGCGCAGTTTCTTATTTCGCCGTCTTCAATATAAGTCTCTAAATATTCTAAATCGGGTTCAATGTATATTCCATTTCTACCAATTACATAATCCAATCCTGAAGCAATGACGTCTTCTTCGGTTTGTTTATTAGTCTGTACAATGGGACTAAAGGCATTTCCCTTTTCAGCTCCTACAATACTGGTGTAAACTATTTTTTTCACGCCATTTATTTTTGCCGCTTCAATTACATTTCTGTGTTGGATAATGCGTTTTTGTGGTTCGTCCATCCCCGAAACTAAAAGTAACGTATCTATGCCTTGAAGTGCCTCTTCAAAATCTTCACGATTATTATAATCGCCTTTTCTAATTTCGACGCCCAAGTGCTCGGCTCTTGCTGGTGTTCTTGCAATGCCAATTACATTTTCTTTTCCTATGTCTTGAATTAAATGCTGTACGATGGATGCACCTAATTTTCCGCTTGCTGATGTTACTGCTATTTTCATGTTTTAAATTTTGTTTTCAGTTAGTATTTTAATGGCTTTTTCGTTCTGAATGCACACTATTTCAAATACCTACAAATTTATAATTCTAAAAGGAATAAAAACGGAGTGTAGTTTAGTACTATTGTCATCATTCTAATGGCAAATCTTCAGAAATATGATTGAGCATATCTATATTCACGGTGCCACTTTGTAATCTCGTTTTTAAAATAGGAATTAATGCAAAGTTTGCGATTTTCATTACTATAAGTTTCTCGTAATTTTTCTTTAAAAACGTCTTTTACATTGTGCTTTTTAAGGCTTCTAATTCTTTTTCTAAAGTTTCAGCTTTCTCTTGAATTTTTTGCATGGCATTTTTTAATTGCCCTACTTTTTTAATTAATTCATCGTCTTGCAGGGCTTGGTAACTCACTTTGCCATGTGTTTCTTTAATTTTACATTTGCCGCCACATGTTGGGCATTCTGCTACTTTACTCATTTTTAGTCTTGTTTTAAATGGTCAATAATTCCTGTTAAAAATACCGTTTTTAAAGGCCGTTCTGGTTGGTTTTCATACCCTACGATAATCGAACTATGCACAATCATCTTTTCGAAATCTACCACTAGGGTTAAATAATCTTTTTTACCGGTTTCATGCCAATTTATTAAATAGGAATGTTCACTAAGTTTACGCGAGCGATACGGTATGTTGGTATTACCATTACCTTTTTTAGGCCCCAGAATCCATTCGTATTCAGCTTTACCATCACTAAATGACATATGTAATGCTTTTCCGTCTTGATACTGGAAGTTAAACGAATAGCCATCTAAAAAGTGTTCTGCTTCTCCAAATTTGAAAGCAGTATGTTCTGTTTGATTTTGAGCAAAAACCTGTCCTAAACCTAATACGGCTAAACACATAAGTGTTATAAATTTTGTCTTCATTGCAATTAATTTTAAAGTGATACTTAAAAGTTGAATGTATCGTTCTCACTATTATTTCTTATCCAGCTACTAATTTGTTAAAAAGGTAGTTGCAGTAATTCCATACAAAATTGCGCCGATTTAATTAAAAACAGCTGATACAAGTGAAGCTAAAAATGGTAAATGTGGGAATTATTGGTTGACTTCAGATTTAAAAACCTTCGGACTTACGCCAGTATTTTTTTTAAAAAACTTTGTGAAGTTGGTCACTTCGTCAAATCCCATTTCGAAAGCAATCTCTTTAATACTTTGCTTAGTTGTAATGATGTTGCGCTTGGCTTCTAACACTACATAATTATCAATATACACTTTGGCAGTATTTAAGGTGATATTTTTAACCAATTGATTAAGAAGTTTACGCGAAATAGATAACATTTCGGAGTAATCTTGGACATTTCGAGTGGTCGTGAAATGGTTTTCTACTAGGTTTTTAAAAGCAATAAATACATCTAAATGCTTCGGATTGTAATTTTCGAACACTTTAGTTTTAGCATGTCTTTCTAGTTGAAGCAGATAGATGTTAATTACAGACGCGATGATGTTTTTCTGGGTCACCGAGTTGTCTTCTTGTATTTCACTTTTTAATTGACTTAGAAAGGTTTCGTTTAGAGAAATTTCATTTGAAATAGGAGAGAAGAGGTAGTGGTTGTATAAGTGTGAAATGAGATTAATAGACGATTTTGAAAAATAATGAAGCACAAAACTTTCGGTAAATAAGATTAAATAGCCTTGGTAATTTGGATTCTTTTGAAAAGCATGCACTTGACCTTTAGCAATTTTTAAAACGGTTCCTGACTTTATTTCATAATCTATTAAATCTATTTGATGGCTGCCTGTACCTTGGGTAACAACCAATAAGGCAAAAAACGAAATTCTATGAGGTTGCGTTGGATTATGGTCTTCTACGTGTGATAATTTGTCAAATAAGGTTGTAAGGTTGATGAACTCAAAATCTGTAGTGTTTTCGTCTTTTTGAAATGTTATGTTAGGTATGTTTTTCAAGGTATTAATATTTTGAAAACAGGGTGTTTTATAGCTAATTTAAATTAATAATGAAAAAATTTCATTTAATTAGAACGGTTTAAGTTACTGTTTTTAATTCTCTTGCTGCTAGCGGCAAGAGAATTAATTTTTACAGACCTAAATGGAGATAGCTATATTACCATTTCGATTTTAGCCCAAAATATAATCTAATTCCGGCTTTAATATTTAGTATTAAAGTGAGTTATGTTAGTTTTTACTCCATTTCTATGCTCCCAGAACCAGACACTTTAGTATCTTCTTGTTTAGGATTTCCTCTATATACAATATCACCAGAACCAGATACTCGAGCTTTAATATGCTCTGTAGATACAACAGCAGCATCTCCAGAACCTGTAACCGTAACCTCGGTGTTTTGTGAGTCTAAATCAAAGCCGTGAAAATCTCCTGATCCCGTAACACTAACATCTAACTTTTCTGTTTTACCTTTTAAAGTTAAATCCCCTGAACCCGTAACACTTCCTTTGATTTCGCTCGTCATGACATCTAAAATAACATCTCCAGAACCCGTGATACTGGCTTTTAAATTATCTGTTTCTATCGTATCCTGATTGTATAAATCTCCAGAGCCGGTTAATGATACTTTAGAAATTTTTTCGAATGGAATGGTAATAATAATATCATTATTTATGGTTCTAATATTTACGCCATCTTGAATCTTTACAACCAACACATCGTTATGGACTTCCGTTATAACATACTCTAACAAATTAGATTCTCCTTGTAGAGTAATGTCACCTTCTGTACCTTTTACAAGTATAAAATCCATAGAGCCAGAACATGAAATATCGTCGTATGTATCTGTCGTTCTTTTAGTCGTAACAACATCTCCGTTGCCACTTATACTGTTAGTGCTGTATTGCGCACAAGAGGTTAATGATAAGGCTAGTACACCAAGTATACTTACGCTTTTTAAAATAACTGTTTTCATTTTTAGATTGATTTGATGATTAGTTTTTTATGAATGATACGCTTCCGTAATCTGAATTAATTTTTACAGTGTTTCCTGAGTTTGCACGACCGTAATACCCTTTATAATATTTGTCGCTAGATTCAATACGTTTTGAGCTAAATTCGAATCCGTCTTGATCTCTTAAATCGGCATACTCTAAATCCAATTCAAAGTCGAAAACATACTTAGGATCGTAACCAATTTTTATACCGACATAATCTGAGTCTATGCGTACATTATTGGCATTAGCTGTCATGTTTTTAATTTTTATAGAGCCATAATCGGCATCAATGTGAACCGATTTATAAACATCGCCAATAACCACGGTTAAATAATCGCCTTCACCTTTAAAATTGTTAACCATATCTATGGTCATACTTCCGTAATCACAATTATAGGTTACGTTTTCACCTATTTCAACTTTACTATTAGTATAATCGGCTTCAATAAGTAGGTCTTTGGTTTTGGCAACTGTAAAGCCACTATAATCTGCATTAATGGTACCGCTTTTAATGTATTCAAAATAGGAGTTAGAGGTGTAATCAAATTCTATTTCATTATTATCTGCCATTAATTCTTTGGTTGTAATTTTACCATAATCGCAATTAATTTTTGCACGACCTTCAAGTTTATCTAAATTAATTGCGCCATAGTCGTTACTTAAATTTACACTGTTAGTAATGGGGATCTTGACAATGTAATTAATTTTCATATTCACATTACTCGAACCAGTCCAATCCCACCATTTAGATTTTGTTTTACTAAACAGAGTTTTGGCAGATACAAAACTTGGTGTAGCATTAAACTCTACAGTAATATCTTCTAATTTATTCTGAACTTTTTCAGAGTCGTTTCCGTTAGTTGTAATGGTAATTTCAAAAACAATACGATTTTCATTCCATGTAATAACATCTACATTTCCGTAACTATTATCTATACTTAAAGTCGCATTACTATTAACATTAAACTCTTTTTTTATTACTTTTTTCCTTGTGTGTTTTGCTTTAACTGGTGTGTTTGCCAATGCCATAAAAGGTATGAGTAAGAGTAAAAAGATGATGTTATATGGTGTTCTTGTTTTCATTTGATATATTTTTTAATTGTTTTACAGTATCTATAGTTTCTAAAACAGTCTCTAAGATTTCAATCCGGTTTTGAAAATTTGCAATCATGGCATAAATCACGCGTTTATCATGACCACTCTTGTTTAAATCTTGTTTTAGGTTATTATAATCGGTTTCAAGAATATTTAATTGTTTTAAAGCATCTTGTATTAATGGTTGTACTTCTGGAGCATTTTCTTTTTCTAATTCTTTTAATTCCTGAGCAATTGTAGCGTTAAAAAAACTTTGTGTTTTTGCCATTTCTGGAGATACACTTGCTAAATCTGTGGGATTGTCTTCTGTTTGAAAGGCAAAGGTTAACGTTAATAACAGTATTACTGTTGCTGCTACTTCCATTATGGGTTTAATGAAGGAGTAGCTATTTTTAATTGCAGTAGGTTGTTTTACGGTATTCTGATGTTTTAATTTAGCTAAAAACCGATCTTCATGATGGGCATTAGGTTCTTCAACATCAAAATCGTGTTGTAACGTCTTAAAAAGATCATCTAATTTATCTTCTGGTATCATAATCTTTATCTTTTAAACTACCTGTTGTAATTTTTGTCTTAAACTTTCTTTAGCTCTAGAAACTGTCGTTCTACAATTGGCATAACTCACATTCATAATACTAGACATTTCTTCGTAATCGTAACCTTCAATCAAATGTAAGGTTAGTGCTATTCTGTAATTATCTTTCAGCGTATTCATGGTTTGCATGACTTGCTTGGCTTGTGCTTTAGCATCATTATCCTGATTTAAATCGACTGTTGTGTCTTCAACTTTATACATTACCGTATCAAAAGGCACATCTTCATACGTATGGTTTTTATTAAAGTGCTGTATACTATTATTCACAACAATGCGCTTTAACCAAGCTCCGAATGTTTTTATATCTTTTAAAGTCTCTAACTTAGTAAAGGCCTTTAAAAAAGATTCTTGCATAATATCTTCGGCTTCAAAACTGTTTTTTACAATTCTAAAAGACGTATTATACATGGCTTTATAATATCTGTTATAAACCTCCAATTGTGCCGATTGGTCTCCAGATTTACAACGTGTTATAAGTGTATCGATATGTGGATTGGTTGGTAACAACTACAAAAATTTCATTTGGTTTAATATATAGATGAAGGTATTCATTAATTGTTACAGTTTTAGAAATAAAAGTTTTTCAATTTCATATTAGCTTGGCATATTAATTGAAAAATAGATACTGATTATTTTTAGGAACATAGCGTTAATAGGCTAATATTAAAGCATGTAATTAAATATTAAAAGCATTATAAACATAAAACAATCTGTAATACGTGTTATTGTATGACAGATTGACTTAAATATATATATGAAAAAATCTAATTTTTTAAGTCTTGACAGTTTGTCATTTCAAGAGTTTGATGAGAATTCAGAATTAATACCTTTAATGACTCCAGAAGATGAAGAAGCCATAAATAAAGAAGAACTTCCAGAAGTTTTACCAATATTGTCTTTACGTAATACTGTGTTATTTCCTGGTGTTGTCATTCCTATTACTGCTGGCAGAGATAAATCTATTAAACTTATAAACGATGCCAATAAAAATGGTAAAGTAATAGGTGTTGTGTCTCAGAAAGACGAAAATGTAGAAGACCCAGAAGCTAAAGATATCTACGAAACTGGAACTGTAGCTCGTATTTTAAGAGTTCTAAAAATGCCTGACGGTAATACAACGGTTATTATACAAGGTAAAAAACGCTTTAAGATTAAAGAAGTGACTTCTGAAGAGCCTTACTTAACAGCTACTATTTCTGAAGTTCCTGAGGTAAGACCGGAAAAGAAAAACAAAGAGTTTGATGCTATTATAGATTCTATTAAAGAATTATCACTTCAAATTATTAAAGAAAGCCCGAGTATTCCAACAGAGGCCTCTTTTGCTATTAAGAATATTGAAAGCAATTCGTTTTTAATCAACTTTGTAGCTTCTAATATGAACTTAACCGTAAAGGAAAAGCAAAGTCTTCTTGAGGCAAACGACCTTAAAGAACGTGCTTTAGAAACTTTACGTTATATGAATGTTGAGTTTCAAAAATTAGAGCTTAAAAACGACATACAGTTAAAGGTTCAAAGCGATATGAACCAACAACAACGCGAATATTTCTTACATCAACAAATGAAAACCATTCAAGAAGAATTGGGTGGCGTGAGTTATGAAGAAGAAGTTGAAGAGATGCGCGCGCGTTCTAAAAAGAAAAAATGGAACGAAACCATCTCTAAACATTTTGAAAAGGAATTAGCTAAAATGCAACGTATGAATCCGCAAGTTGCGGAATATTCTATACAACGTAATTATTTAGATTTATTTTTAGATTTACCTTGGGAGCAATTTAGTAAAGATAAATTTGATTTAAAACGTGCACAACGTATTTTAGATCGCGATCACTATGGTTTAGAAGATGTTAAGCGTCGTATTATTGAATATCTTGCCGTTCTAAAATTACGTAACGATATGAAATCTCCTATTTTATGTCTGTACGGACCTCCAGGTGTTGGTAAAACATCTTTAGGAAAATCTATAGCAGAAGCTTTAGGTCGCGAATATGTTCGTGTATCTTTAGGGGGTTTACGTGATGAAGCAGAAATACGCGGACATAGAAAAACATACATTGGTGCTATGCCAGGACGTATTTTACAAAGTCTTAAAAAAGCAGGAACCTCTAATCCTGTGTTTGTTTTAGATGAGATTGATAAACTATCTAACTCGCACCAAGGCGATCCATCTTCAGCATTATTAGAAGTTTTAGATCCAGAACAAAACAGTGCTTTTCATGATAATTTCTTAGAATTAGGTTACGATTTGTCTAAAGTAATGTTTGTGGCAACCTCTAACAGCCTTAATTCTATTCAGCCGGCTTTATTAGACCGTATGGAAATTATAAACGTTACAGGTTATACTATAGAAGAAAAAGTAGAAATTGCTAAGCGTCACTTACTACCTAAGCAAATTAAAGAACACGGGTTAACAGACAAAGATGTTAAAATAGGGAAGCCGCAATTAGAAAAAATAGTTGAAGGGTATACTAGAGAATCTGGAGTACGTGGACTAGAAAAACAAATTGCAAAAATGGTGCGTTATGTTGCAAAAAACATTGCTTTAGAAGAAGAATACAATGTAAAAATCTCTAATGAAGATATTATTGAAGTTTTAGGCGGACCAAAATTAGAACGCGATAAATACGAAAACAATAATGTAGCTGGTGTGGTTACAGGTTTGGCCTGGACACGTGTTGGTGGAGATATTTTATTTATAGAATCTATTTTATCTAAAGGAAAAGGAAACTTAAGCATTACGGGTAATTTAGGTAAAGTCATGAAAGAATCGGCTACCATTGCTATGGAATATATTAAAGCCAATGCTGAAGAATTAGACTTAAACCCAGATGTTTTCGATAAATATAATGTACACATTCACGTGCCAGAAGGTGCAACGCCTAAAGATGGTCCAAGTGCAGGTGTAACCATGTTAACCTCTTTAGTCTCTTTATTTACACAGCGTAAAGTAAAAAGTAGTTTAGCCATGACAGGAGAAATTACATTACGTGGTAAAGTGTTACCTGTTGGCGGAATAAAAGAAAAAATTCTTGCTGCAAAACGTGCTAAGATTAAAGAAATCATGTTATGTGAAGATAACAGACGCGATATTGAAGAAATAAAGCAAGAGTATTTAAAAGGACTAACATTCCATTATGTCACAGATATGAGTGATGTTTTAAAGTTCGCTTTAACAGAAGAGAAAGTGAAAAATGCCAAAACTTTATAGTTTTAAAATAAAGCAGTTACCTTAATATATAAGTAAAAAGCATCCAAAGCAATATACGCTTGGATGCTTTTTTTTAGAGTGAAGTCAATGTATATACATGGTATCACGGTTTCGACATCAATTTTGGAGTCTGAAAAATATAATTGATAAATCGACGTTTTAAACTTAAGATTTATTTAATTTGCATCTGTATGAGGCGAAAATTAGCATTATTTTTTATGGGTTGTTGTAGTTATGTCGCATCCGCACAATTGGGTGGTGAGTCAACTTATCAATTTCTAAATTTAGTGTCTTCCCCACGCCAAGCGGCTTTAGGTGGTAAAGTGCTTACCAATGTCGACTACGATGTCACTCAAGCACTATACAATCCAGCAACCATTAATGTTGAAATGGATAATCAGCTCGCTTTAAATTACACCAGTCATTTAGGAGCCGTTAGTTATGGTACTGCAGCATATGCTTATACTTACGACAGGCGTACACAAACCATACATGGAGGTATTACCTATGTAAATTATGGTGAGTTTCAAGGATACGATGAAGACGGAAATGAAACCGGAACATTTAGTGGAAATGAAGCAGCGCTATCTTTAGGTTATGCAACACGTGTAGGTGGTTCAGATTTTTATGTAGGTGCCAATGTAAAATTTATCTCTTCATCTTTAGAGCAATATTCGTCTATAGGAGCCGCCATGGATTTTGGTATTCTTTATATGGATAAAAAATTAAACTTTAATGCCGCTTTAGTTGTTCGAAACTTTGGAACACAAATTACAACTTATGCAGGTTTAAATGAACCTTTACCATTTGAAGTGGATTTAGGGTTTTCTCAAAAGTTAGAAAATGTGCCTATTCGTTGGCATGTCACTTTCGAGAATTTACAAGAATGGCCCATTGCTGTGTCAAATCCATCGCGTGTAGAAAGTGATTTAGAAGGAAATCAAACCGAAGAAGACGTTACGTTTTTACAAAACATAACACGTCGTACAATTTTAGGTGCAGAATTATTTCCGGACAGTGGTTTTAATATCAGATTGGGGTATAGTTTTAGAAGAGGCGAGGAGTTAAGAATAGTTGATGAGCGTAATTTCTCAGGTCTATCTGCAGGAATCGCAATTAAAATGAATAAAATGCGATTTAGTTATACCTATGCCAAATATTCAAGTGCGGCAAGTTCTAGCTATTTCGGAATTAATATAGATTTACAATAATGAAACAAATTACAATTGCTATTGACGGATTTTCGTCAACAGGAAAAAGTACTATCGC
This sequence comes from Formosa algae, assembly GCF_001439665.1. Lineage (GTDB taxonomy): Bacteria > Bacteroidota > Bacteroidia > Flavobacteriales > Flavobacteriaceae > Formosa > Formosa algae. The sequence goes on along the minus strand of NZ_LMAK01000011.1, from coordinate 89,013 downwards.
TAAGTTAATAGCAAAATCTTTAGGATATATATATGTAGATTCAGGAGCCATGTATCGTGCCATTACTTTTTTTGCCATGAAAAACGGGTTAATTTCTACAGAACATTTTAATCGGGAAACTTTAATTTCAGAATTACCAAATGCAAAAGTCTCATTTACGTTTAACGATGCATTAGGTTTTGCAGAAGTATATTTAAATAATGAAAATATAGAAAAAGACATTCGTACACTAGAAGTCTCTAATTTAGTAAGTATTGTTGCTGCAGTTCCAGAAGTTAGAGCGCAGTTAGTAAAGATCCAGAAAGCAATAGGAAAACATAAAGCTGTTGTAATGGATGGGCGAGATATTGGAACCGTTGTGTTTCCAGATGCCGAACTTAAAATATTCATGACTGCATCTGCAGAAACTCGTGCTTTACGACGTTATAATGAATTAAAAAATAATGGCGAAAACATTACGTTTGAAGCTGTATTTGAAAATGTTCAAAAACGCGATCATTTAGATAGTACAAGAGAAGACTCGCCTTTAATTCAAGCAGAAGATGCTATAGCCATAGATAATTCTAACGCGACTATTGAAGAGCAATATCAAAACATTTTAAAATTAGCTAACACCATTATAGCGAGCTAATAAAAAAAGAGCAATCGAATAGATTGCTCTTTTTTTATTTAATAATACGCTCTTAATTATAAGTTAGGTATAATTAATTCCTGATCAGGATGAATTAAATCTGGATTTTTAAGGATATCAGAATTAGCTTTAAAGATCGCTTGGTATTTAGAAGCATCTCCATAATATTGTTTTGCTATTTTTCCTAAAGTCTCTCCGCTTTTTACAGTATGTCTATGGAAAACACTGGTGTCTTCAACAGTAATATTAGCCATAATGTCTGTAGGATTTTCTCCTCCAATAGCTTTAATTTTATCCCATATTAAATTTTTCTCATACTGAGTTTTAGCGGTACCTTTTACTTTTAAAACTCCATTATCTTCAGAAACATCTCCGTTTTGAATATTTAAAGTTTCTCCTAGATCAAGTACGTCTTGATATTTTGCTTTTACTGCCATAATTTGATTAATTTTAAGATTACAAGATATTAAATTTCTATTAAAGATAATGTTATTATTTTAACATTTAAAGGTTGTCAATAATACACTTGTTTTCAGTAGTTTAATTTAAATTACAAAAATTAGGCTATATTAAAAAATATAATTAATTTTGCACTCCTTTTAGCGACAGTTGGAAAGATAAAAGGAACTGAAAAATTTATATATAACACTTCTATGTGTTTGTCGCTTAATTCTTCCAAAAACATATAGGATACAAGATGTAATGTATTTAGTTTACGCGAAAGCAAAGAACACTACATTATTAATTTATTATTAAATGGCTGAAAAAGCAAACCAAGCTGAAGTTGAAGCAACTGAAGCACAATCTGTAGAAGCTCCAAAAGTATCTGAAGCTCAAGCAAACCCTGAAAAATTCTTAGCAGACTTTAACTGGCACAATTACCAAGAAGGTATTGATGAAGTTGAAGATTCTCAATTAAAAGAATTTGAAAAATTAGTAGCTGAAAATTTCGTTGACACATTAAACGACGAAGTAGTAGAAGGAACTGTAGTACACATTTCTGACCGTGATGCTATTATTGACATTAACGCTAAATCTGAAGGTGTAATTTCGTTAAACGAATTCCGTTACAACCCTAACTTAGCAGTTGGTGATAAAGTAGAAGTATTAATTGACGTTCGTGAAGACGCAACTGGACAATTAGTATTATCTCACAGAAAAGCTCGTGTAATTAAAGCATGGGATCGCGTAAATAACGCTCATGATACTGGTGAAATCGTTAACGGTTTTGTTAAGTGTAGAACTAAAGGTGGTATGATCGTAGATGTATTTGGTATTGAAGCATTCTTACCAGGTTCTCAAATCGATGTGAAACCAATTAGAGATTACGATCAGTATGTAAACAAAACAATGGAATTCAAAGTTGTGAAAATCAACCACGAATTTAAAAACGTTGTTGTGTCTCATAAAGCGCTTATTGAAGCTGATATTGAAGAACAGAAAAAAGAAATTATTGGTCAATTAGAAAAAGGTCAAGTATTAGAAGGTGTTGTTAAAAACATTACTTCTTACGGTGTATTCATCGACCTTGGTGGCGTAGACGGATTAATTCACATTACAGATCTTTCTTGGTCTAGAATTAATCACCCTAACGAAATCGTTGAATTAGATCAAAAATTAAACGTTGTTATTCTTGACTTCGATGAAGACAAATCAAGAATCCAATTAGGTCTTAAGCAATTATCTAAGCACCCATGGGATGCTTTAGGTGAAGAAGTTAAGGTTGGAGACAAAGTAAAAGGTAAAGTTGTTGTAATCGCAGATTACGGTGCATTTATCGAAGTTGCAGAAGGTGTTGAAGGTTTAGTTCACGTTTCTGAAATGTCTTGGTCTACACACTTACGTTCAGCTCAAGATTTCGTATCTGTTGGAGACGAAGTTGAAGCAGTTATCTTAACTCTAGATAGAGAAGAGCGTAAAATGTCTCTTGGTATTAAGCAATTAACTCCAGATCCATGGACAGATATTACTACTAAATACCCTTTAAGCTCTAAGCATACAGGTATTGTACGTAACTTCACAAACTTTGGTGTTTTTGTTGAATTAGAAGAAGGAATTGACGGATTAATTTATATCTCTGATTTATCTTGGACTAAGAAAATCAAACACCCATCAGAATTCTGTGCTGTTGGAGATAAATTAGAAGTTGTTGTACTTGAGTTAGATGTTGAAGGACGTAAATTATCTTTAGGTCACAAACAAACTACTGCTAATCCTTGGGATAAATATGAAACTGAATTCGCAGTAGGTACTGTACATACAGCTGCTATCGCAGATGTTGTAGATAAAGGTGCTACTATCGACTTTAACGAAGATATCGTTGCTTTCGTTCCTTCTCGTCACTTAGAGAAAGAAGATGGTTCTAAATTAGGAAAAGGAGATTCTGCTGAATTTAAAATCATTGAATTCAACAAAGAATTTAAAAGAGTAGTTGCTTCGCATACTGCTATCTTTAAAGAAGAAGAGATTGCAAATGTAAAAGCTGCTGTTAAAAAACAAACAGCTGCTGCTGCGGAAGCTAAACCAACTTTAGGTGATGCTAATGACGCTTTACAAGCTCTTAAAGATAAAATGGAAGGAAAATAATTTTTCTAACTGTTTATAATTTAAAAGCCTTCCAATTTTTTGGAAGGCTTTTTTATGTTTTATAGGCTAGGCAATCCCAAGTATTAAATATTTACATTACCTTTGTTTAGCAAATATGTTTAAAAACAATATGAGTCAAAAAGTGTTACTTAATGCTACAGAGGTAAACATCATTCTTCATCGATTGGCTTGTCAACTTATTGAAAAACATAACGATTTTTCCAATACCGTGTTAGTCGGATTACAACCTCGCGGAAAGTTTTTAGCAAAACGATTGGCAAAAATTCTAAAAGAAGAATACAAGATTAAAGATCTTAAATTAGGCCTTTTAGATATTACTTTTTATCGTGATGATTTTAGAAGAAGTGACAAACCTCTTGAAGCCAATACCACAGAAATAAGCTTTGTAGTAGAAAACAAAAATGTAGTCTTTATAGACGATGTTTTATATACAGGTCGTAGTATACGTGCTGCGCTAACTGCAATACAATCTTTTGGAAGACCAGAAGAGATCGAATTATTAACGTTAATAGATAGACGTTTTAGTAGACATTTACCAATTCAGCCCAATTATCGTGGCCGACAAGTAGATGCAATAAACAAGGAAAAAGTAATAGTACAGTGGCAAGAGCAAGGAGATGAAGATGCTGTGTACTTAATAAATAATTAGACTAAGATGAGCGAATTAAGTGTAAACCACTTACTAGGTATTAAATATCTTAATAAAGAAGATATTCAGTTAATTTTTGAAACTGCCGATCATTTTAAAGAAGTTATTAATAGGCCCATTAAAAAAGTGCCTTCACTTCGAGATATTACTATTGCCAATCTGTTTTTCGAAAATTCAACCCGTACTAAATTATCTTTTGAACTGGCAGAAAAACGATTATCTGCAGATGTTATCAATTTCTCAGCATCACAATCTTCAGTTAAAAAAGGAGAAACCTTAATAGATACGGTAAACAACATTTTATCTATGAAAGTAGATATGGTTGTTATGCGTCATCCAAATCCTGGTGCTGGTGTATTTCTGTCTAAACATGTCAATGCAAGTATTGTAAATGCTGGAGATGGTGCCCACGAACATCCAACACAGGCCTTATTAGATTCGTATTCTATACGCGAACGTTTAGGCGAAGTTAAAGGAAAAAATGTAGTTATTGTAGGCGATATTTTGCATAGTAGAGTCGCGCTTTCTAACATATATGCTCTACAACTACAAGGTGCTAAAGTGATGGTCTGCGGACCAAAAACATTAATTCCAAAGTATATAGATAAGCTTGGTGTAAAGGTTGAAACAGATTTACGAAAGGCCTTAGAATGGTGTGATGTTGCAAATATGCTTCGTGTGCAAAACGAACGCATGGATATTAGTTATTTCCCTTCAACAAGAGAATATACACAGCAATTTGGTGTAGATAAAGCCTTGCTAGATAGTCTAAATAAAGAGATTACCATTATGCATCCAGGTCCTATAAATCGTGGGGTAGAAATCACGAGTGATGTAGCCGATTCTAAACAAGCGATTATTTTAGATCAGGTACAAAATGGGGTAGCAATTAGGATGGCTGTAATATATTTATTAGCTTCAAAAATAAAACAGTAATTATGATTTTAAATACAGAAGGTAACCTTACAATAGTTACTCAAGAAAATGCGACTCCAGCACAATTAGTCAAAAAAATGGAGGATTCGTATTCAAAATTTAAAAACGACAATGTTATTGTAAACCTATCGTCTTTAGAGCAACTGACTTTAGAGCAAATTTTAGTATTTCTTCAACTTTCAAATACTCACAGAAAAGCAAAACATTCCTTTGTATTGGTGTCAGATAGCGTGACAATCGATCAGTCTATAGAAGAGATTGTTATTGTGCCTACTTTACAGGAAGCTTATGATATTATTGAGATGGAAGATATGGAACGCGATTTAGGATTTTAAGTTATGCAATTAACAATCTTAGGTTGTCATAGTGCAACACCTCGTATTTCTGCGCACCAAACGTCTCAAGTTTTAGAGATTAAAAACAATGTGTTCCTCATAGATTGTGGTGAAGGTACACAAGTACAATTAAGAAAGTATAAGGTTAAATTTAACCGCATTAAGCATATTTTTATATCTCACCTTCATGGCGATCATTATTTTGGTCTGGTAGGATTAGTATCTACATTCAGACTTTTAACGCGTGAAACCGATTTGCATATTTATGGACCGAAAGGTTTAGAAGAAGTTATTACGTTACAAATGAAATTAGGTGGATCTTGGACAAATTTCAATCTTATTTTTCACGAATTATCTTCAAAAGAATCTGAGTTAATCTATGAAGATGATGCTGTAGAAGTGCATACTATTCCATTAATACATCGTGTATATACCAACGGTTTCTTATTTAAAGAAAAAGAGGGAGAACGTAAATTAGACATGAACGCCATTTTAAACGATAATATTGACGTTGCGTATTATAGAAAACTTAAGCAAGGTGCAGATGTTATAAATGAAGACGGTGAATTAATTAAAAATGAAACGGTAACGAATGCGCCAAATAAGCCAAAAAGTTACGCGTTTTGTAGCGATACTGTTTATACAGAATCTATTGTACCTATAATTAAAGATGTGGATTTACTATATCATGAATCTACCTTTTTAGAAAAACACGAACATAATGCATTCCCTACAAAGCATTGTACCGCCAAACAAGCAGCAAGTATTGCTAAACTAGCGAATGCCAAACAATTAGTTTTAGGTCATTTTTCGACACGTTACGACGATTTAAATGAATTTATAACCGAAGCTCAAGAAGTTTACGAACCTGTAGATATTGCAGCTGCAGGAAAAGTTTTTACAGTTTAGCCTTTAATTATTTTTATGACTATGGAAGAACAAGATTTAAGTAATTATAGAAAAGTATACGATAAAAAAGAACTTCTCATAGAAGATACACCTGAGAACCCTTTAGAGCTATTTAGAACGTGGTTTTTAGAAGTAGATCAGCATTTCTTAGAAGATGAAACGAATGCGATGACGGTGTCTACTTTAGGCCTTGACGGATTTCCTAAGAGTAGAGTAGTGCTATTAAAGCGTTATACTTACGAAGGCTTTATTTTTTATACCAACTACAATAGCGAAAAAGGAAAAGCCATTTTAGCTAATCCAAATGTATGTTTATCTTTTTTTTGGCCAAAAGCCGAACGTCAAATTATTATAAAAGGTATTGCTGAAAAGATTGCTGAGAATATGAGCGATGGCTATTTTGAATCTCGTCCTAGAGGAAGCCAATTAGGTGCCATAGTTTCTCATCAAAGCGACGTTATTGAGAGTCGTGAGTATTTAGATGCTAAATTAAAAGATTTAGAAAACAGTTTTGAAGGTAAAGAAATTACAAGACCAGAATATTGGGGCGGATTTATTGTAAAGCCTGTAGAACTTGAGTTTTGGCAAGGTAGACCAAATCGATTACACGACCGCATTCGTTATAAATTAGAGGAGAATTACGATTGGAAAAAAGAACGATTATCGCCTTGATATTTCAGTTTATAAAATATTTTTATTGTAACTCATATATTTTTATTAACATGTTAAGGTTAGATTATTTTTATTAAATCTAAGTGAAAATATCATGTGTTTTTATGTTAATTATTTAAATTTTATTTAAATTTACTACTTATTAACTGGTTATAAAACAGTAAATTATGATACATTATAACACAATATATTCTTATATAAGTATCGTTTTAATTACAATGAGCTTACTGTCTTGTAAACAGGAAAATAGCAATGAAATGGTGTATTCCAAGTTTGCTGAAATACACTCTTCAACCATATACATTTCAAAAGACAAACAGCAAGAGTTTGCAGTTTTTGTACATCCTGAAAATGATAATGGATACATTACGGTTCATGACGTTAAAGCCAATACAGATTTTATTCTTAAACGTATTGCAAGTTCTGATGGTATCACATATAAAAGTGAAGACGACTATACTTTATGGACCAAGGGAAGCGAATTTTCATGGAGTAAAGACGGAAATCTTATCACTAGTGGACATCTAAAAACAGCTGAAATAGAAATTGAGAAGACGGAGGAAATATCTAAATTTAACAGCGCTAATTATGGTAATTATGTGTCAAGTGATTACGATAAAAAAGATGATGGTTACGATTGGACTGCCGTGATGGTAAAACCTATAGACGATTTTAAATCTAAAATAACCATACGTTCTAGAGCTGATAAAAAAAGTGGAACTTGTACATTTGATGCTATTGTAAATGTGATGAATAGCAACACTTTAAAAGTGACAGAAAATAACACTATTATATTATTTTCTTTTAACAATCAAAGTGTAACGATTTCAACAGATCCTGAAACAGAAAGCGATGCCTTAATGTATTTCTGTTCTGGCGGAGCTAATTTAGTTGGAAATTACAATAAACTTCAAGGAGATTTAGATACCATCCAAATGGATAAAACAGGATATTTTAAATCTTTAACTTACAATGATATCATATACAATATTGAAGAAAAAGAAGGTCTTCTTAGTGTACACCCCATAGGATTAGATTTTGAATATTCAGATGTATATCCTGTACATGGAGAAATTATAAATGTGGAAATAGACGATTTAAATAATGATATGTTTCCAGAAATATTAGTGTATACCACATCTGGTACAGATAAAAGAGGAGACGTTTTTGGTTTTTCTGTAAATAACGAAAAGTCTATAAGTAAGATAACAGTAGCTAAAACGTCTGAGCTTAAAGAAGCTAATTCAGGATATTATGGTCACGATGAATATGCTATGGTTGAAGGGACTTTTATTCAGCGCTTTCCTATATATGAAAACAATCAATATACAGGAAAAACAAGACAAATTCAGTATAAACTAGAAGACACAGAAACGCTTTTAAAACATTTAGTATTAGATAAAGTTGTGGAGTATTAATTTATAATACTTATTATAAAAACATAAAAAATCTCGAGTTATACACTCGAGATTTATTTATTTTAAATAGCATGTCATCTATACTTACACTTTATTTCGTGTACACTTGATTTTCTTGTTCAGCCACGCGAATAAAGGTTGTACGTTTAGTCAATTCTTTTAAACGTGCAGCGCCCACATAGGTACAAGTACTTCTTATACCTCCTAAAATGTCTTGTAATGTATGTTCTACAGGGCCCTTAAAAGGGACTTCAACAGTTTTTCCTTCACTGGCTCTATATTCTGCAACACCACCAACATATTTATCCATAGCAGTTTCGCTACTCATACCATAAAATTGCTTGTACTGTTTTCCGTCACGTTGAATTAATTGTCCGCCACTTTCATCATGTCCTGCAAGCATTCCGCCAAGCATTACAAAATCAGCTCCAGCACCAAAGGCTTTAGAAACATCGCCTGGAACGGCACAACCACCATCACTAATAATTTGCCCGCCTAAACCATGTGCAGCATCGGCACATTCTATAATTGCGGATAGTTGCGGGTAACCAACACCTGTTTTAACACGTGTAGTACACACAGAACCTGGACCAATACCTACTTTTACAATGTCGGCTCCAGATAATAACAATTCTTCAACCATTTCTCCAGTAACCACATTACCTGCAATAATGACTTTATCAGGAAATTGAGCTCTAGTTTTCTCAACAAATTTTACAAAATGTTCAGAATATCCATTAGCCACATCAATACATATAAAACGTAATTGAGGATGGTTTTCAAAAATAGCTTTTAATTTATCGCTATCTGCGGCATTTGTTCCTGTACTTACTGCAATATAATTTTGAATATCTTCTGGAGCTTGTTCCATAAACGCGGTCCAATCGCTAAGATTATAATGTTTATGAATGGCTGTAAATAAATTGTGTTTTGCTAACGCTAAGGCTAACGAGAACGTCCCAACCGTATCCATGTTTGCTGCCATAATAGGAATACCTGTCCATGTGGTTTGACTGTGTAAAAATGTAATTTCACGATTTAAATTTACTTGAGAGCGGCTTTTTAATGTTGATCGTTTTGGACGAAACATAACATCTTTAAAACCTAATTTTATTTCATTTTCAATACGCATTCTAAAAGGGTTTTATTACTGTATTAAATAATTAAAGTTTAGAGGAAAGTGTGAGCAAAATAATAGCCCAAACTAATTTCAAAACTGAAAAAAGATTTGGGCTATAATATAGTCTATTATTCTTTTATTTTGAAGCTAAAAAACTAATTTCAACATTTACAAATTTAGGTAAGTTAGCAACTTCTACAGTTTCTCTTGCAGGTGCATTAGCTTCATCAAAATACGTTCCGTATACTTCATTTATTTGTGCAAAATTATGCATGTCACTAATGAAAATAGACGTTTTTATAATATCATCAAACGTCATATCTGCAGCCTTTAAAATAGCTTTTATATTTTCCATAACTTGAGTTGTTTCCGTTTTAATATCATCTAAAACCAATTCGCTAGTTACTGGATTAATTGCAATTTGTCCTGAAGCATATAACATACCGTTTTTTAATACCGCTTGGTTATAAGGTCCGATAGGAGCAGGAGCATCTGGAGTTGTAATTATTGTTTTCATATATATTATTTTATAAACTTTTATCTGATTGTAAACGCTTGTCGTATTTAAGATCACTCAAGATACTAGATTTTATTCCAATAAAGAAATACCACGATTTACTAGTTCCAAAAGGCACCCAGCTAAAATTCATTCTCCAACTTAATAAATCACGTTCTAAACGCAATTGGGTGTATGTAAAGCCCATGTCTTTAAAGTCGTAACCAGAAGATACACCTACGCTCCATCTTGGGGAAAGCGAAACATCTCCGGAAAACATTAGTGAGTTTGACGAAATTTCGTTGTTACGTGTAGTGTTTGAATAATTAACCGCATACGCTAAATTTAATGTCCAAGGTATTTTATACCTATAAAACTCGTTATCGTTTTTCTTATCTTCTTCGTCTTCCTCATCTTCATCACTATCGAAAAAACTATTGTTGGTAAAATCCTGAGAGACTCCAAAGAGATCATCATCTCGTCCACCACCACGTAGGTTTTCTTGAATACCTTTGTCATCTTCTTTAGATTCTCCGCTAAACAATTCGTTAGATAAAGAATAACTTAAAGTTAAGTTGGCACTTGTTAATCTAAATAGACTTCCGTTATTATTAATGTTGTAAACATCTACTTTAGTATTGGTATTATCTAAAGCATAAGGGTCTAGAGTGGCACCAAAATTAATATTCATTTTACTATCTAGAATAGATGTTCCACCACTTATTCTTAGTGGGCTCCATTGTAAAGAATCTCCTGCAAAATTATATGATGTCGAAAAGGTTAAACTGTTTAATAGGGTAATCTTTTTTGCTTCTGTAGCCGTACTATCACTATCTGTAACTTTAGCCTCTAAATTGTTGGCTAATGACAGACCTAGTGAAGATGAAAAATTCTCGTTTGGCGCACCATAAATAGATTCTTCAAAACGCGAATAGGTTTCTAATGCTGTACCTTCTGTAGAAATTACTTCATACGTTTCATAATACTGATCAAAAGAAGGTGTTATACTGTAGCTAATAGACGGACGCATAACGTGTCTTATGGCTTGAATTTTACGATCTTTTCCTTCCTTCTCAAAATCGAACATTCCATAAATTGTAGTTCCTAAACTGGTACTAAAATTATACGTTCTATAAGCATCAAATCCATTTATAGTCTCGGTAACAGTTTCGTCTAAATCTTGATCGTAATATCTATTAATGGTTTTAAACGTCCAATTTTCTTCAAACGATGTTCCAGCACTTAAACTTAAATACTTAAACAATTTAAAGTTTGTACTTATTGGTACACTATGTTGTACACCTGCTTCAGCATCTTTAAACATTTGTGGTTTAAAGAATAAAGAATCGGTAGTTTCTATTTGATTTTCAGCATCAACAGTGTATTGAAAATTAATATTATCAATAATACCACTTTTTGTACCTGTTTTAGGAGCAAAAGGGTAAACACGTTCTACACTACCAGATATATTTGGAAGCGACATATTAATAACTTCAGTGGTCGTATTCTGCGAATGTGTTGCTGCAACACTAAGGTTAACTTGTGGCGATCCGGTAAATGATTTTGAATACGCTACAGATGATGATAAGGTATTATTTAAATAACTCCCAGTGTTTAATTGGTTAACCGAAGTCTGATAATAAGAACTACTTCCTAAGTTTACAGAAGCAGAAAAACTTGAATTTGGATTCGATTTAGAATCTTGACTATGCGACCAACGAATGTTATAAATAGTAGATTTAGAATAGTCAGGAAATCCTTTTTCACTATCTATCAAACTCTCATACCTAAAAGACATACTACCCGAAAACTTATATTTTAAGGCATAGTTACTTTCTATATTTAAACCATAACTACCATTGGTGTAATAATCTCCTAAAATGGTTAAATCTGCATAATCACTCATAGCAAAATAATATCCACCATTTTGAAGAAAGTAACCACGATCACTATCTTCTCCAAAACTAGGAATAATTATACCAGAAGTTTGTTTATCTGTTAAAGGAAAAAATCCAAATGGCACAGCAATAGGTGTTGGTACATCTGCAATAACCATATTGGTTGGACCCACAACAACTTTTTTGTCCGGAACATATTTAATTTTACTAGCTTTAAAATAGTATTCTGGGTTCTCTACATCGTCTGAAGTTGTAAACTTTGCTTTGGCCATATAAATAACAGAATCACTTTCTTTTTTTACTATAGGCGCAAGTATATTAAAACCGCTTTGTTCGGTTTTTGAATTAAAAATTAAAGCTTTCTGGGTATCAAAATTAAATCGAATAGAGTCAGGCTCGACCACACTTTGCCCTTGAGTAAATACAGGTTTTTGAGTATAAGCACCAGTAGAGTCTTTTATGCGTCCAGCATAGACTTCATTTTTACTGTAATCTATAACAATTACACCAGCTTTAATGTTCATATCCTGATAATCTACTTCAGCTTCATTATAAAGGTATAGTTTTTGTTCTAGTCTATTAAAGGAAGTATAATCTACAGCAGAATACGTGACAATATCTGTTAAAAATTCATCTTTTGGCTTTACACTATCATGCAAAACACTATCTTGAGCACGTTCATTTATTTGACTAACAGCCAGACTGTCTACGCTAATAATTGGTGTAAAAAGAGGAGGGTCTTGAGTGGTTGCTTTAACTACTTTTACAGGTCTAGGCAAGTCTTGAGAAAAGACATAAGTGTTGATAAGCACTGTAAAACTTAAAGCTAAAAGTATTTGAAAGTAGTTTGAACGCAATGCTTTTAAATGTATTTTTGTAAAGTTTAATTTAGTATTTTAAAAAATCAAAATTACATATATATTTTTTGAGAACTATTAATATTCACTAAATTTTAATAATAATCAAATACGATCAGAGTTATAGTCTATATGAAAACAAAATCTATATTTTTTATATTACCCTTAATATGTTTTTTAGTATTAACGTCTTTTAAAAGTGATAACGCACTCAACTCCAACAAATTCGTTGTTGTTTTAGATGCGGGACATGGCGGACATGATCCTGGAAAACCAACAAAATACGGCTTTACAGAGAAAGAAGTCGCTTTAAAAATAGTTTTAAAAATAGGAGCAGAATTAGAGAAAAACCCAGATATAAAGGTCATTTATACTCGAAAAACAGATGTTTTCGTCACTTTAAGAGGGCGTGCAAAAATTGCTAATGAAGCAGATGCAGATCTTTTTGTCTCTGTCCATTGTAACGCACACAACAGTCAGGCCTTTGGAACAGAAACTTATGTTGTTGGTGTAGCGAATACCAAACGTAATTTTGATGTAGCCAAATTAGAGAATGAAGTAATTCTTTTAGAGGACGATTATGAAACGCATTATGATGGTTTTAATCCGAATGCTCCAGAATCTTTAATTGGGTTAACTTTAATGCAAGAAGATTATATAGACCATAGTATTTTATTGGCGGGTATGATTGAAGATAATTTCACTAATAAATTAAAACGTAAGAGTAGAGGAGTAAAACAAGCGAGTTTATGGGTTATGCATAATACCTATATGCCAAGTGTACTTATAGAAACTGGTTTTATTACCAATAACGAAGAAGGCCATTATTTAAATTCTAGTAAAGGACAAGCTCAAATTTCTACTGCAATTAAAGATGCCATTTTAGAATACAAAAAAACGTTAGATTTAAATGTTGGTGAATACTTAGGAACGCCTAGAAAACAACCTGTAATTAATGATGAAGTTGAGCTAGAAACCATTGAAACAAATCCCAGTACTACCATAGAATTTAAAGTACAAATTGCAGCAAGTTCTAAAAAACTAGAGACTAAAGCTTATAATTTTAGCGGATTGAGTCCGATTTCTAGAGACCAAGTGGGTAAAATGTATAAATATTATTATGGCACAACGTCTACCTATTCTGAAAGTAAACAGTTATTATCTAAAGCTAAAGCAAAAGGATTTAATACAAGTTTTATAGTAGCTTTTAAGAATGGAGAACAAGTACTTTTAGACGAAGTGCTAAAAACAACTTCAAATTAGGTAATTCTAATTTAATTATTTCTAATTTTGTTTATAAACTAAAAACATTGCTTTGAAGATATCTAAAGAAATCAAAATTGCAGTTCTGGTAATTGCTGGAATTATATTTTTAATATTCGGAATTAATTTTTTAAAAGGTGAAAATTTATTCTCTTCTTCTCGAACTTTCTATGTAAACTATAAAAATGTTGAAGGTTTAACTTTATCTACTCCTGTCACCATTAGTGGACTTCATGTTGGTAACGTTAAAGATATAAAACTTAAAGAAGACGCGACTTTAGTAGTAACGCTAATTATAGATAACGATTATACATTTTCTAAAAACAGTACAGCAGAATTATACGACACCAGCTTAATCGGAGGAAAGTCTATTGCCATTATGCCGGCTTTAGATAATGCTGAATTAGCCGAAAGTGGAGATTATTTAGTGGCTTCTAGAAAATCTGGCTTAACAGACATCGTTGGTGAAAGATTAGCTCCGTTACAAGAGAAAATAGAATCCTTAACTCAAAATGCAGATTCATTATTATATAGTTTCAATGGTATTTTTGATGAGAAAACTACCACTAATCTTAAAAACTCTATTGCTGGCTTAGAACAAACTATAGCATCTTTTAATGCTACATCTAAATCTATAAATAGTATTCTGACTTCAAATAAAGACAACATAAACAATACCTTAACGAATTTAAACCACACGTCTGATAATTTTTCCAAACTATCAGATTCTTTAGCTGCTACTAATATTTCTGGAATTGTAAATAATTTAGAACAATCTCTAGCGTCATTTAACGGTGTTTTAAACGATGTGAATAACGGAAAAGGATCTTTAGGAAAGTTATTAAAAGACGATCAGTTATACGAAAACATCGAAGGGGCATCACTACAGTTAGAACAATTGCTACAGGATATGAAACTAAATCCGAAGCGTTATGTTCATTTTTCTGTGTTCGGAAAAAAACCAAAAGATTTTGATGCTGAAGAAAATCAAGTAGATGATAATGGTACCGCTGTAGATGTTGAGACAACAAACAACTAATATATGAGCATAATTCCTAACATACTATTTGCGATTATTTTAATTGCAGGAATTGGTTACTTTGCAACCAACGTCAAGAAATTAGTCCGTAACATTAAATTAGGCCGAGATGTAGATGTTAGCGATAATACCTCCCTACGTTGGAAAAACATGAGCATGATTGCGCTTGGTCAAAGTAAAATGGTACGCCGTCCTATTGCAGGATTTCTTCACATAATTGTATATGTAGGTTTTGTTATTATAAATATTGAAGTTGTAGAAATTATTATTGATGGTCTTTTTGGCACACATCGTATTTTTTCTGGAATGGGCTCTTTATACGGAGTTTTAATTGGTGCTTTTGAAATATTAGCACTTTTAGTTTTTGTTTCGGTAATTCTATTTTGGACTAGAAGAAATGTTATAAAATTAAAACGTTTCTGGAAATCGGAAATGAAAGGTTGGCCTAAAAGTGATGGAAATATCATTTTATATTTTGAAATGGTTTTAATGACATTGTTTTTAGTGATGAATGCAACCGACGTTCATTTTCAAGCTATAGATAACGGAAACGTAATCAGTCAATATATTGCACCTTTGTTTAGCGGTTTAACAGAAAGCACGTTACATATTATAGAACGTGGTGCCTGGTGGTTGCATATTGTAGGTATTTTAATCTTCCTGAATTACTTATACTTTTCTAAGCATTTACATATCCTTTTAGCGTTTCCAAACACCTATTATGGTAGTGTAAAACCTAAAGGAGAATTAGATAATCTTAAAGCGGTAACCAAAGAAGTACAAATGATGATGGATCCTAATGTCGATCCGTTTGCTGCTCCTGCTGAAGGTGATTCTACGGAAGAAGAAGTAGCTAAATTCGGTGCTAGCGATGTTCAGGATTTAAATTGGGTTCAATTATTAAACGCATATACTTGTACAGAATGCGGACGTTGTACTAGTGAATGTCCAGCAAATCAAACCGGAAAAAAATTATCACCTCGTAAAATCATGATGGATACTAGAGATCGTCTGGAAGAGGTTGGTAAAAATATAGATGCCAATAATGGAGTCTTTAACGATGATGGGAAACAGTTATTAGGCGATTATATTACTAACGAAGAGCTTTGGGCATGTACATCTTGTAATGCTTGTGTAGAAGCTTGTCCGGTAAGTATAAATCCCTTATCCATTATTATAGATATGAGACGTTATTTAGTTATGGAAGAGTCGGCAGCGCCTACAGAATTAAATAACATGATGACTAATATAGAAAACAACGGTGCACCTTGGCCTTATAACCAAATGGATCGTTTAAATTGGAAAGACGAATAAGTTTAAATATGCTTAAAGTTTATACATACAACAAATCAAAATAGAGAGACATGAGCGAATTAATAAAAGTGCCAACCATGGCAGAATATATGGCTCAAGGCAAGCAACCCGATGTATTATTTTGGGTAGGTTGTGCTGGAAGTTTTGATGATAGAGCAAAAAAAATCACTAAAGCATTTGTAAAATTACTACACAAAGCACAAGTCGATTTTGCAGTGTTAGGTACAGAAGAAAGTTGTACTGGCGATCCTGCCAAACGTGCTGGAAATGAGTTTTTATTTCAAATGCAAGCCGTAACTAATATTGAAGTTTTAAATGCTTACGAAGTTAAAAAAATTGTAACTGCATGTCCGCATTGTTTCAACACTATAAAAAATGAATATCCAGAATTAGGCGGAAACTATGAGGTGATGCACCACACTCAATTTTTAAAATCATTACTAGAAGAGGGTAAATTAACTATTGAAGGTGGTAAATTTAAAGGTAAGCGTATTACTTTTCATGATCCTTGTTATTTAGGACGTGCCAATAATGTTTACGAAGCTCCTCGAGATTTAATTCGGAAGTTAGAAGCCGAATTAGTTGAAATGAAAAACTGCAAAAGCAAAGGTTTATGCTGTGGAGCAGGAGGCGCACAAATGTTTAAAGATGCCGAAAAAGGCGATAAAGAAGTGAATGTAGAGCGTACTGAGCAAGCCATAGAGGTAAAACCAGATATTATTGCTGCAGGTTGTCCGTTTTGTAATACCATGATGACAGACGGTGTGAAAGCAAAAGATAAAGAGTCCGAAGTAGACGTTATGGATATCGCAGAACTTATTGCAAATGCACAAGATTTATAGATGAAAAAGACTATTACAACAGCACTTTTATGTTTAGTTTCTGGTTTTCTTTTTGCACAAGAACTAACTAAAGACGAATTGGTTGAAATTATTTCTAATGAATCTTGCGAGTGTATAAACGGTAAAGGGCTAGATTTTGAAGCTATAGATAAACAGAAGCTAGAATTAAATTTTGGTTTATGTATTATTGAAAGTTACACTAAACATCCAGAAGCCAGTGAACTACTAAATGTATCTTTTAATGATGATAAATCTTTAGAAGCTTTAGGAGAAGTAGTGGCTTTAAAAATGATGACTAGCTGTCCAGATATTATGTCTTTAATGGTGGGGAATTATTTAGAAGATGATTCTATTGCAACTGAAGCACCTCAGAATAACACCCTTAATGGACTTGCTTTTTTAAGTCTAAAATCCAATCAACAATTTAATACATTGTCTTTTAAAGATACATCTAACGGCAGAACGTACAGTTTTTTATGGTTAGAGTATTTTGATGGTTCTCAATTATTTGAAAACGAGAAAAAACTTAAAAAGCAAGTATTTAATATTCAATATAAAGAACAAGACTTCTACGATCCAAAAATCAATGATTATAGAAATTTTAAAATAATAACAAAATTAACAGTACAATAAATGTTAGTAGATTTTAATACATTACCAGAAACTTCTAAGGTTTGGATCTATCAAGCCAATCGTTCGTTTACAGATCAAGAATTAGAAGAGATTAAATCTAAAATAGATGTCTTTTTAGAAAATTGGACCGCTCATGGGGCTGACTTAAACGCAGGTTACGAGATTAAATACAAGCGTTTTTTAGTACTGGGTTTAAATCAAGAAGTTAATAATGCTACTGGCTGTTCTGTAGATGCATCTGTGCATTTTATTCAACAATTAGAAAAAGAATATCAGGTAGATTTATTAGACAAAATGAATGTGTCTTATAAACAAGGGGAGTTTGTGGCGTATAAAACGTTAACCGATTTCAGAAAAATGGCTAAAGATAAAGCGGTGTCTAAAAACACCATAGTCTTTAATAATTTAGTGACTAATATTGCTGAATACAAAGAAAATTGGGAAGTACCTGCTAGCGATAGTTGGCACAACAGATTCCTTAAATAATCTTCATTTACCAAAATAGTAAAGCCATTAATCTTTATAAACGTGTTGTAAAACCATTGACACACTAATTTTTTCAACTTTAAAAACCTAAAACTATATTATGAGTAATGAGATTATCTTATTAAACATTTCAGGACAAGATAGGCCAGGATTAACATCAACATTAACAGGTGTTTTAGCACAATACGGAGCTAAAGTTCTTGATATTGGACAAGCAAATATTCATGACACATTATCTTTAGGTATCTTATTTAAGATAAAGTCTAAAAAAAAATCAGCTGCAGTTTTAAAGGATTTATTATTTAAAGCCTACGAACTCGGTATTACCGCTAAGTTTACACCTATTACTCTAGACGAGTACGAAAAATGGGTAACGCTTCAAGGAAAAGACCGTTACATTGTAACACTTTTAGGAGAGAGACTATCTGCAAAACAAATCTCTGAAGTCACTAAAATTGTGTCAGAAAAAAACTTAAACATCGATGCTATTAAGCGTCTTACAGGACGTTTATCTTTAGTTAAAGATGAAGAATATCCAAGAGCATCTATACAATTGTCTATTAGAGGACATATTGATGATAAAGCAGATATTACTGAAAAGTTCATGGATATTTCTCGTAAATTAAATGTTGATATTGCTTTCCAGGAAGATAATATTTACAGACGAAACAGACGTTTAGTGTGTTTTGATATGGATTCTACTTTAATTCAAACAGAAGTTATTGATGAACTTGCAGAATTAGCCGGTGTTGGCGCTCAAGTTAAAGCCATTACAGAATCTGCCATGCAGGGGGAAATAGACTTTAATGAAAGTTTTGAAAGACGCATGAAACTGTTAAAAGGTTTGAGTGAAGATGTGCTTCAGGAAGTTGCAGTAAACTTACCAATTACAAAAGGCGCTAGACGTTTAATAGATACTTTAAAAAGTTATGGTTTTAAAACGGCTATTTTATCGGGTGGATTTACGTATTTCGGCCATTATTTACAAAAAGAATTGGGCATAGATTACGTATACGCCAACCAGCTAGAAATTAAAGATGGTGCCCTTACAGGTGGTTATCTTGGTGAAATTGTAGATGGAAATAAGAAAGCAGAATACTTGCAAGAAATTGCCAAGCGTGAAGGTATAAATATTAGTCAGACTATTGCAGTAGGAGATGGTGCTAACGATTTACCAATGCTTAATTTAGCAGGATTAGGAATTGCGTTTCATGCCAAACCAAAAGTAAAAGACAATGCTCAAAGCTCAATTTCTAGTATTGGTTTAGACGGTGTACTTTATTTATTAGGATACCACGACAGATATATAGATTTAGTAGATTAACTGCATTATAATACATAATACTAAAAACTTCACTGCATGATATATGGGGTGAAGTTTTTTTGTTTTACCCTTACAAATTAACAGCATCATCATTATAAATTCAGCACAACGGAATTGCTGTTAACTAATTCTGTATAAATCTATCATAAAGTCTTTTTAACTTCATTTTAAATATGGTATTTTGCTTTTAATTTGCAACACATATTGTATTGACAATCAAATTAATTTTTACATGCGTAATATTTTATTTCTCTCAATTATATTTTTCAGTATTCACTTATCATTTAGTCAAAATTCAGCGAATCCGTTGGTGACAAAAGATGCTATTGCTCAACAAAAATGGGTAGATAGTGTGTATAATAAACTGTCACTTCAAGAAAAAATCGGACAGTTGTTTATGGTACGTGCCATGACTTCTGCAAATACCCGAGATGTTACGAGTATTAAAAATTTAATACAGAATAATCATATTGGAGGTATCATTTATTCTAAAGGAGGACCTGTAAAATTAGCGAAGCTTAACAATACCTATCAGGGCATGTCTAAAGTTCCAATGCTTATTGGAATGGATGCAGAATGGGGATTAAGTATGCGATTAGATTCTACTTATGCTTTTCCTTGGAATATGACTTTAGGCGCTGTTAAGAACAAACAATTGGTAGAGCAAGCAGGAAAACATATTGGTGAACATTGTAAACGTCTCGGGATTCATTTTAATTTTGGTCCAGATGTAGATATTAATACCAACCCAAAAAATCCAATTATTGGAAACCGCTCTTTTGGCGAAGATCGTGAAACTGTGACCGAGCATGCCGTTGCCTTTATGAAGGGGTTACAAAGTGCTGGAGTTATGGCTACTGGTAAACATTTTCCAGGCCATGGCGACACCGAAACAGATTCGCATAAAGCATTACCAACCATAAATTTTTCTGAGAAACGCATTGATTCAATCGAGTTATATCCGTATAAACAGATGATTAAAAATGGTATGGAAAGTGTTATGGTGGCGCATTTAAATGTACCTAGTTTAGAGGCTAGACCAGATTTCCCATCGTCTTTATCTAAAACAATTATCACCGATTTATTAAAAGACAAAATGGGATTCCAAGGCTTAATCTTTACAGATGCTTTAGAAATGAAAGGCGTTGCTAATTTTAGTAGTCCAGGCGATATCGATTTGGCTGCATTTTTAGCTGGTAACGACATTTTGTTAATTTCTGAAGATGTGCCTAAAGCCATGGAAAAAATCACAGAAGCATATAATGATCAGACCATAACTGAAGCACGTTTAGCATATTCTGTAAAGAAAATTTTAATGTCTAAATATAAAGTAGGTCTAAACCATTACAAACCTATAGACACAGAAAATCTCGTTGAAGATTTAAATCGATTAGAAGACGATATTTTAAATGAAGAGCTGTTTGAGAATGCAATTACTGTAGTTAAAAATGAAGATGATATTTTGCCACTTCGGGATTTGGATCAAAAATCAATAGCTTATATAAAATTAGGTGACGATAGCGGTAGTACGTTTTTAGATGAATTGAAAAAATATACTAAAGTGCACGAAATTTTATCGGACTCTTATGAATATATTAAAACCCGATTAGACAATTATAATACTGTAATTTTTGGTTTGCACCGCTCCAATGCCAATCCATGGAAGAGTTATGAATTTACTACTGAAGAAGTTCAGTTATTAGACAGTATCTCAAAAACGCATCATGTCATTTTAGATGTGTTTGTAAAACCTTACGCTTTACTAGATTTATCTTCTGTAGACCATATTGAAGGTCTTGTCGTGAGTTATCAAAACAGTGAAGTCGCACAAAAAAAATCGGCACAAATAATTTTTGGAGCTTTAGAAGCTAAAGGTCAGCTTCCTGTATCTGTGGGTAATGGCTTTCATGCAGGCGATGGTATCTCTATCAATTCCATTTCCCGTTTAGGCTATTCTATTCCAGAACGTGTTGGTATCGATTCAAAAAAACTTCATAAAATTGATGCTGTTGCACAACGTGCGGTAGATGAACATATGACACCTGGAGTTCAGCTTTTGGTAGCGCGAAGAGGACAAGTTATTTATAGTCAGAACTTCGGAAAACATACTTACGATGCAGATTCCGAACCTGTTAAAGACAACGATTTATACGATATTGCTTCCATCACTAAAATAGTTGCGTCTTTGCCTTTAATAATGGAAATTGTAGAACAAGACGATGAAATTTCAATAAATTCTACGCTTTCAGACTTAATTCCTACGTATGTAGGTTCTAATAAAGCGAACATTACTCTTAAGCAAATGTTATCGCATTATGCACGATTAAAACCCTGGATTCCTTTTTATGTGGCCACATTAGATTCTACTAAAATGCCTAGTAATTCGTATTATAGTAATGCACCAAGTGAACTTTTTAATATTAAAGTATCAAATAATCTATACTTAAAGAGAGATTATCCAGAGACTATGCAGCAAATTATTATGGATACAGATTTGTTAAAAACGTTAAAATATCGCTATAGCGACTTACCTTATTATATTTTAAAGAAATTTATAGAGACTTATTACGACAGAACATTAGATCATTTAGTGCAAACTCACTTTTATGAATCGTTAGGAATGAATGTAACAACTTATAATCCGTATTTAAAATTTCCGATGAAAGATATTGTTCCGACGGAAAACGACACCTATTATCGTCATCAAGTGGTTCAAGGCTATGTACATGATATGGGAGCAGCAATGCAAAATGGAGTAGGTGGTCATGCCGGTGTATTTAGTAATGCTAACGATATCGCTAAAATCATGCAAATGTATTTACAAAAAGGATTTTATGGTGATAAACGCTATCTTAAACCAGAAACTATAGATATGTTTAATACAACATATTATTCTAGTAAAGGTAACAGACGTGGTATAGGTTTCGATAAGCCCCAATTAGGAACTAGTGGCCCAACATGTGGCTGTGTGTCTATGAAAAGTTTTGGGCACTCCGGATTTACAGGGACTTATACTTGGGCAGATCCAGATGAAGAGTTAGTGTATGTATTTATGGCAAATAGAACGTATCCATCTGCAGAAATTAATATGTTATTAAGAGAAAACATTAGAACAGATATTCAAGAACTTATTTACGAAGCAATAATAAATTAAGATGCGCATAGGAATTAATTGTTATCCTACATTTGGAGGAAGCGGCGTAGTAGCCACAGAATTGGGTTTAGAGTTAGCGAAACGCGGACACGAAATCCACTTTATTACTTATAATCAGCCAGTAAGGTTAGATTTGTTAAGCAATAAAGTTCATTTCCATGAAGTTAAAGTTCCAGAATATCCATTATTTCATTATCAACCTTATGAGTTGGCTTTATCTAGCAAAATGGTAGATATGGTGAAACTTCATAAAATTGAAATTCTACACGTGCATTACGCTATTCCCCATGCTTATGCTGCATTCATGGCAAAAAAAATGCTCGAACAAGAAGGTATTTATATTCCTGTGGTCACTACGCTTCACGGGACAGATATCACATTAGTAGGAAGTCATCCGTTTTATAAACCAGCAGTCTCTTTTAGTATCAATATGTCTGATGCTGTAACCTCTGTTTCAGAAAGTTTAAAAGAAGATACCTTTAGATTATTCGATATTAAAAAGGATATCAACGTCATTACTAATTTTATTGATATTGAAAAATATAAACATTCTTTCACCGACTGTCAGCGTGGTATGATGGCTCCAGATGATGAAAAAATTATAACTCACATTAGTAATTTAAGGCCCGTAAAGCGCATTTTAGATGTCATTAAGGTGTTTTATAACATTCAAAAAGAAATCCCCGCTAAACTCATGTTAATTGGAGATGGGCCGGATAAAGAAGATGCTGAAAACCTATGTGATGAATTAGGAATCACAGAAAAAGTAGTCTTTTTTGGGAGAAGTAATGAGATTGATAAAATTTTATGTTTTAGTGATTTATTTTTATTACCATCAGAAACAGAAAGTTTTGGTTTGGCAGCCTTAGAAGCTATGGCTTCAGGAGTGCCGGTAATCTCAAGTAATACCGGTGGAATACCAGAAGTAAACGTCAATGGTATTACAGGGTTTTTAAGTGATGTTGGCGATGTGGAAGATATGAGTAAAAATGCAATATATATTTTAAGTGATCCAGCACGTTTAAAACAATTTAAACAGAATGCTAAAGAGCGATCTTATATTTTCGATATTCATAACATCGTGCCACAATACGAAAAGCTATACGAGGAAACATTAGAAAAAAGTTTACAATTACTACCTTAATCGCATATTACATCACATACAACGCTTCAGTTTTTAATTAATCTGAAGCGTTTTTTTATGTATAAACTGTTTTTAAGAGAATTAGGTTGCTTGTTCTACTTACAATTTCTACATTTATTACCCCTTAACATAAGCACACTGACTTTACACTAATATGACTACAGCTGTTTCCTTCGATTTAAATACACTAAGCCAAGCCTTAGATGGTGAATTATTTTACGACGATTTAATGAAATCTATCTATGCTACAGATGCTTCGGTGTATAGACGATTGCCGTTGGCTATTGCTTACCCTAAACATGAACCAGATTTAAAGGTTTTAATCGCATTTGCTAACACGAATAAGGTAACATTAATACCAAGAACCGCAGGGACTTCTTTAGCAGGACAATGTGTTGGAGAAGGTATAGTTGTAGATGTATCTAAACATTTCACAAATATTATTTCGGTTAATAAAGCAGCACGTACTGTTACCGTACAACCTGGAATTGTAAAAGACTTTTTAAACTTACAATTAAAACCCTATGGTTTATTTTTCTCTCCAGACACATCTACATCTAACCGGTGTATGATAGGTGGTATGGTAGGAAATAACTCGTCTGGAACAACATCTATTCAATATGGTGTAACTCGGGATAAAGTATTGCAATTAAAAACCATTTTAAGTGATGGAAGTGAAGCTGTTTTCGGAAATCTAACACCAGAACAATTTCATAAAAAAACACTCTTAGATAATTTGGAAGGTGATATTTATAAAACAATTTATAATGAATTAAAACCTGAAGATGTTCGCACACATATTCATAAAGAGTTTCCTAAACCGGAAATTCATCGTAGAAATACAGGATATGCTATCGATAAATTGATTGATTCTGAAGTGTTTCACGAATCGTCTAAACCATTTAACATGTGTAATTTGTTATCTGGGAGCGAAGGGACTTTAGCGTTTTCAACAGAAATCACATTGCATTTAGATGTTTTGCCACCAACAGAGCGTATTATGGTTGCTGCACATTTTAAAAGTGTTGAAGATGCTTTAATTGCAACGACAACATGTATGCAACATCATTTATATATGTGTGAAATGATGGATAAGACTATTTTAGATTGTACTAAAAACAATTTAAAACAACAGGAAAACAGACAATTTGTGGTGGGCGATCCTGAAGCCATTTTAATGTGTGAACTAAAAAGTAATGACATAGACGATGTAAAGTTACAAGCAGAAGCATTAGTTAATGCATTACAAATAGAAGGTTTAAGTTACGCTAATGTGGTTTTAGAACTAGAGGATATCGATAAAGCTATTGAGTTGCGTAAAGCGGGCTTAGGTTTATTAGGTAATATTATTGGCGATAAAAAATCGGCTGCTTGTATAGAAGATACAGCTGTAGCTTTACCTGATTTTGCTAACTATATTAATGAGTTTACAGCCTTAATGAAAGGCTACAATCAGAAAGCCATTTATTATGCACATGCTGGTGCAGGCGAACTGCATTTACGTCCGGTTTTAAATTTAAAGTTAAGTGAAGATGTTGCTTTGTTTAGAAAAATAACCACCGATGTTGCACATTTAGTGAAGAAATACGGCGGATCAATGTCAGGAGAACATGGCGATGGAATTGTACGTGCAGAATTTATTCCGTTAATGATTGGTGAGGATAATTATACTATTGTTAAGCGTATTAAAACGGTTTTCGATCCGAATAACATCTTTAACGCGGGAAAAATTGTAGATGCATTTCCTATGGATGAGGCTTTACGTTATGTTCCAGATCGTAAAGAACCAGACATTAAAACATTGATGGATTTCTCTGCATCTGAAGGGATTTTAAGACAAGCAGAAAAATGTAATGGGAGCGGAGATTGTAGAAAACCAGCAGAATTAGGAGGTACCATGTGCCCAAGTTATCGCGCTACAAAAAATGAAAAAGACGTTACTCGCGCTCGAGCAAATGCATTACGCGAATTTTTAACACATACAGAACCTGGTAAAAATCCGTTTAATCATGAAGAACTAAAAGATATTTTAGATTTATGTTTAAGCTGTAAAGCCTGCTTTAATGAATGTCCGAGTACTGTAGATATTTCTACTATGAAATCGGAATTTTTATACCAATATCAGAAAGAAAACGGATTTAGTTTACGTTCTAAAATCTTTGCTTATAACAATAAAGCCAACCAATTGTCGACTCATGTTTCTGGATTGACAAATTTCTTTTTTAAGACGAAATTTACTTCTGATGTCATTAAAAAAGCTTTTGGTATTGCTGAAGAGCGAAGCATGCCGTTAGTCTCTTCTAAAAGTTTAAACAAACATATTAAATCTATTGAAAATAAGTTAGTTAAAAATAAAATTAAAACAATTCATTTCTTTGTAGATGAGTTCACAAACCTTTTAGATACTGAAATTGGTTTAGATGCTATTGCCTTATTACAAGGTTTAAATTATGAGTTAAAGTTTGTGAAACATGAAGAATCTGGACGAGCATTTATATCTAAAGGCTTTTTAGAGCAAGCTAAAGAATGTGCTACTAAAAATGTAAATACTTACAAAGATTTAATATCTGAAAACACTCCATTGGTAGGAATAGAACCTTCAGCAATATTTACGTTTAAAGATGAATATATTATGTTGGCGGAAGATAAAATCGCTGCAAAGCACATTGCAAAACACACTTTTTTAATTGAAGATTTTTTGTATGCTGAAATAGAAAAAGGAAACATTACAGCAGAACAATTTCATGCAGAAGAAAAAGTGATAAAAATTCATTCACACTGCCACCAGAAAGCCATGAGTAATCAATTATCTACATTCAAATTATTAAATCTACCTAAAGGATATAGAGCAACTATTATTCCTAGTGGTTGTTGTGGTATGGCTGGAAGTTTTGGGTACGAGAAAGAACATTATAAAGTAAGTATGGCTGTTGGAGAGCAAACGTTGTTTCCTGCCGTTAGAAAAGCAAAACCAGATGTGATTATCGCCGCAAACGGAACGAGTTGCCGTCATCAAATTAAAGATGGCACAGCTAAAGTAGCTCTACACCCTGTAACAATTTTAAGACGTGCTTTAATCTGATTTTTTCTTTTTAGCTTTCTTTTTCTTTTTATCTACTATAGTAATGGCAGCTATTAAATCTTGCATATCCATGTCTTTCAATGCTTCATCGACAAAAAAAGGGGATAATTTATCATGATTATAGTTGTAAATTTTCCAACGTTTAAATTGATATTCTAAAGCTGTAAAATTTTCAACCCAATCTCCTGAATTCAAATACATTGTCTTGCCGTACTTGTTTTCTTTGATTAACATTTTTGGTTGATGAATATGTCCGCAAATTACATAGTCATAACCTTGTTCTATGGCTAGATCTGTGGCTACAGCTTCGAAATCATTAATATATTTTATAGCGCCTTTCACACCATTTTTAATACGTTTAGATATTGAATATTTTTCTCGCCCCATTTTCTTTAATCCCCAATTGACAACCTGATTTATTAGAATTAAAAAATCGTAGCCATAGCCTCCAAGTTTGGCTAACCATTTTGCATTTTGAATAGAAACGTCGAAAATATCGCCATGAAAAAACCAAGCACTTTTTCCGTTTAGTTCAGTAATATATTTATCGACTATAGAAAAATTACCAATAGTAGAGTCGCTAAATCGTCTTAACATTTCGTCGTGATTTCCTGTAATATATATTACTTCTACACCATCTGAAGCCATATCCATAATTTTCTTGATGACTTGCATATGTGATTTTGGAAAATAGCGTTTGTTAAATTGCCAAACATCTATAATGTCTCCATTAAGAATGAGTTTGGTTGGATCAATACTATTTAAATACGCATACAGTTCTTTAGCATGACAACCAAATGTGCCTAAATGCACATCTGATATAACGGCGACTTCAATTTTTCGTTTAATTTTCAATAAAATAGGGGGTTACAGATTATTTTATACAAAATACCTAAACAAATGTTACTTAAACTTAAAGACCTAATTAATTAATAAATAGTTTTTTGTAAAGTTATTGTTACCATCTCTGTTCATTTTATTTAGCGATTCATCACATTCTATTTTATTTTTCGTAATAATAAATTTAAATTAGCAAAAAAATAGTATTTGTTATGGCTGGAAATTCCTTTGGAAAATTATTTAAACTGACCACTTTTGGTGAATCTCATGGTGTTGCGTTAGGAGGAATTCTAGACGGATGTCCTGCAGGAATCACTATAGATTTAGACGCTATACAAACTGAAATGAACCGTAGAAAACCTGGTCAATCTGCAATTGTAACACAACGAAAAGAACCAGACGAAGTAAAATTCTTATCAGGTATTTTTGAAGGTAAAACAACAGGAACTTCTATCGGATTTATTATTGAAAATTCTAATCAGAAATCCCACGATTATTCACATATAAAAGATTCGTTCCGTCCATCGCATGCAGATTATGTATACGAAAAGAAATATGGCGTTCGCGATTACAGAGGTGGAGGTCGTAGTTCTGCAAGAGAAACAGCTTGTCGTGTTGTGGCAGGTGCCGTTGCTAAACAAGTCTTAAAAGGTATAGAGTTTCATGCATTTACATCGTCTGTAGGCGATATCTTCATGGAAAAACCATACCAAGACATCGATTTTAAAAATATTGAAAGTAATATAGTGCGTTGTCCAGATGCAGATACTGCTGAAAAAATGATTTCTAGGATTAAAGAGATTAGAAAGGCAGGAGATACTATTGGAGGTACTGTAACTTGTGTGATAAAAAATGTTCCGCTTGGATTAGGAGAACCCGTATTCGATAAGTTACATGCCGAACTAGGAAAAGCCATGTTATCTATTAATGCGGTTAAAGGTTTTGAATATGGTAGTGGATTTTGTGGTGCTAAAATGAAAGGTAGCGATCATAACGACCTATATAATACAGACGGTACTACAAAAACAAACCTCTCTGGAGGTATACAAGGTGGTATTAGTAATGGTATGGATATTTATTTTAGAGTAGCCTTTAAACCAGTAGCAACCATAATGCAAACACAGGATACTATTGATAAAGACGGTAACATTGTTAAAATGGATGGAAAAGGAAGACATGATCCATGTGTTGTTCCAAGAGCCGTGCCTATAGTAGAAGCCATGGCTGCATTAGTAATCGCAGATTATTTATTGTTAGATAAAGTCTATCAATAAATTTATATATTTAAATCATCATTTTTTTAAGATTGAATACACTTGTTTGGTCGCTTAATTGCCGACATGACATTATATTTTCAATCTTTTGTTAAACTTATAAGTTCACTAAATTAATAATATTAAAACACACTAAAATTACACTATGAAGAAACTCGCATTACATTGGCAAATTTTATTAGGAATGGTTTTAGGGGTTGTTTTCGCCTTATTAATGAATCAATTTGAATGGGGAGCAACATTTATTGCACATTGGGTTAAGCCTTTTGGAAACATGTTTATAAATGCCTTAAAACTTATAGCAGTACCATTAATTTTAGCCTCTTTAATAAAAGGAGTTTCAGATTTAAAGGATATTTCTAAACTCTCTAAAATGGGAGGAAAAACCATTGGAACTTATATTATTACTACTGTAATTGCAGTCTGTATTGGTTTAGCTATTGTAAATATTATTAAACCAGGTCATTCAATCACTGAGGAAACAAGAGCTCAACTTGTAGAAAATTATAAAAGTGATGCAGATTCTAGAATAGAACAAGCTCAGAAACAAAAACAAGCAGGACCATTACAAGCTTTAGAAGATATTGTACCAAGTAATATTTTTCAAGCCGCATCTGATAATGGAAATATGCTTCAGGTGATTTTCTTTGCTATTTTCTTTGGTATTGGATTAATACTTATTCCTGAAGAACAAGCTAAACCTGTAAAAGAATTCTTTGATGGCTTCAACGAAGTCATTTTAAAACTGATTGACATTATTATGTTAGCCGCGCCTTATGGTGTATTCGCTTTACTAGCGGCCCTGGTTGTGGAAGCGCCTAGTGCCGATTTATTTAAAGCCTTAGGATGGTATGCATTTAGTGTTGTTTTAGGTTTAATGATTATGATGATTGCCTATTCCATAATTGTATACATTTTTACTAAACGTACTCCTAAATTCTTTTTTAATGGGATTTCGCCAGCACAATTACTTGCCTTTTCAACCAGTAGTAGTGCTGCCACTTTACCCTTAACCATGGAACGTGTAGAAGAACATCTAGGAGTAGAAGAAGAAGTAGCGAGTTTTGTGTTACCTATTGGAGCAACTATTAATATGGATGGTACCAGTTTATACCAAGCCATTGCAGCCGTATTTATCGCACAAGCTTTTGGTATAGAATTAAGTTTAGCTGCTCAATTGGGAATTATTGTTACAGCCACTTTATCGTCTATAGGTAGTGCAGCTGTCCCTGGAGCAGGTATGGTTATGTTAGTGATTGTTCTTGCACAAGCAGGAATTCCTGAAGCTGGTTTAGCACTAATTTTTGCGGTAGACAGACCTTTAGATATGTGTCGTACAACTGTAAATATCACTGGCGATGCAGCCGTGTCTATGCTTGTTGCACATTCAGAAGGCAGATTAGGCGAACCAAAAGTTAAAGATTGGGACGATAATTATAAAAAATCCAAACAATAAGAATCTTAATTCTTTTTATTCTTACAAAACATACAAACAGCTTTATGTCAAACTCTTACATGAAGCTGTTTTAAGTTTTAATTTAATATTTTAAAAATCTAACGTCAGCTTGTAAATTCTAAAACACTTAACAAAACGTTAAAAATAATATTATAACTAACCGATTGTTTAGTTTTGTGCTATGTTTAAGACTTTTATCAAGTAATACTAATAATACGCGTAATCCCCTTTACAACTAAATTAATGTCACTAAACCTTCTGCTCAACCGCAGAAGGTTTATTTATTTTATAACATAGTGTAATTTTTGGATCTAAATATAGACTACTTTATAAAGATGTAATTCAACACATATAAGACTTTAAAAAATGACTAAAAAATTAAAAATAGATATCGTTTCAGATGTGGTTTGTCCTTGGTGTACTATAGGTTATAAACGTCTTGAAAAAGCCATTTCAGAATTAGGCGTTGAAGATCAAATAGAAATTGAATGGCAACCATTTGAGTTAAACCCTAAAATGCCAGCAGAAGGTCAGAATGTTCAAGAACATATTGAGGAAAAATATGGTGCTTCTATAGAACAACAGAAAGCGTCTCAGGAACAAATGGCAGATGCTGGTGAAGCGCTTGGTTTCACTTTTGATTATTACGATGACATGCGTATGGTAAATACGTTTGAAGCTCATATTTTACTTGACTATGCTAAACAATTTGGTAAACAAACCGAATTAAAGATGCGATTAACAGCGTCTTTCTTTAGTGAAAGAAAAGATGTATCGGACAGAGCTATACTCAAACAAGCCTTATTAGACGTAGGTTTGAATGCGGAAGATGGTTTGGCTTTATTAGATAATGAAAACGCGCGTAACACGGTTAGAACAGAAGAAGCTTATTGGCAAAATATGGGGGTAACTTCTGTACCCACAATTGTATTTAATAGAACAAGTGCTGTAACTGGGGCACAGCCTATAAGTGTGTTTAAGGATGTTTTAAAAGACATGTTGCAAACCACCTAGTAACAAACGTTATATAAATAAAAAAGCCTCATATTTAGTATGAGGCTTTTTTTATGAGTTTTTAAAAAGGCTTAATTTTTTAAAGCTTTCTTGATCTTTTTAGCATATTCAGCAGCGTTACTACTAATATTTGTAGGGTTTTCAAGACTAGATGTTACAACTGCTACAAGTTGTTTTCCATCTTCTTCGTCTAAATTATAAGCCACTGTTTCTATTACATACGTTTTAACAGTTGTAGTCGTAGATGTCATAGGCATATAGCTTCCAGTACTTACATATGTCATTGGGTGACTGTAGTAACCGTAAAATCCACCGTAGTAACCAGGATAAAAAGCACCATAAGAAGCACCAGCGTAATAACCACCATCTGTAGAAGTTCTAGTTGCTTCAGAGTAATCTTTTACAACACTTAAAACAATACCATCAAAACCTTCTCTTTTAATCGTCTCAACTAGAGTTTTAGTTTGAGCTTCATCTAATTTTCTATCAGGATCTATATTTGGTAATTTTTTAAAACTTTCTGTCGCTTTAAAATCACTATCACGTAATTGGTTTGCTATTTCTTCTTCAAAGGCAATACGTGCTTGTTTATTGTCTGTACGAGCAATGACTAAAATATTTTTTTCTTTTAAAGAAGGTGCGTTGTCTCCTTTCCAAGAGTCTAATACTTTAACACTAGAACAACTACTTAAAACTAAAGCTACTGCAAGTATTAAAAATGAATAATTTGATGTTTTCATAAACGTTTTAAATTAAATAATTTGATTTATTATAATATTCAAATGTATAAGGTTCTAAGTTTATTTAAAAGAAAAAACTTAGAATAGTTATGCTTTAAGTTAAGAATTTAACTTTTAAGGCTTTAGTTGGTATCATACAGGCTTCTTTCTTTCCATACCAACGGTATCTGTTTTTAGCAATAAAATCGTAAACATAATCTCTAATAAATTTTGGAATTATTAAAAACACACTTAGTAAATTTATTGGAAACTGTAACTGAGCTGCGATTCGCAATGCTGCAGTAGATTTTGTATATAACCTACGTTTAGGGGTAAATAATAAGATAGAATCTGTCTTCTCTGTGTCTATCTTAAAGGATGATATTATAGGTTTGGCTGTTTCGCCTTGAAGTGTGGTAAACAAAAAGACGTTTTTCTTATCGTGTTTAATGATAAACTGTACAGAACTATCGCATAAATTACATACACCGTCAAAGAGGACAAGTTTTTGATTTGCGTTAAGAGTAGTCATAATATTATCATTAAGTTTTAATTAAAATATATAGCCTATAGCAATACCATATCTAAACGACAAAGCTGAAAATTTTGAACTCCGATTTACTTTAGAAAACTTAAAATCTGAATTTATCAAATCTAATAATGTATAATCCTCTAAGGCAGTATTTAAATGGTCATAAAACGCGTCTGGTAAATCCTTTTCGTTCTTAAATTTAAATTTATAATGACCTGTTCCCGGACCAGCAATCATAAAATCAATATTAAAGTGTTTAGAAATAGGTAATTTATAACCAAACATTAATCCTACAGAGGATACTGTAGCACTCATATCAAATTCGAAAGTGTAGTGTTCACCTTCACGGCTTATATAATCGCCATCAAAATCACTATTGTAATTAGAATATTTTAGATAGGCCCCAAAATAAAAACCTGTTAAAGGTTTACGAGCTGTATTTTTGATATAATATCTGATTTCCGGAATGATTTGAAATCCGGTATAAAAAATTTCATCGGTTTTAATATAATCACCATTAAGCCCAGAAATTTTTACAAGACCTTCTTTGCCTTTATAACCAACGCCTAAATTTGCACTGATGTTTTTCCAGATATAACGTTCATAAGAAAATTGATAAACACCATTAATAACCTGTGGAATTTCAAATGAGATTTCATTTTTATAATTAGGATACATGGTATTGGTATCATAATTCACATCTTGAGCTTGTAAATTATAACAACATAACCCTAAGGTAATTAAGAAATAAAATGCAGTTTTCATAATTTAATAATATGTACTTAAATTACAAAATAAATTTATAACAAGTACCGTATAG
This sequence comes from Formosa algae, assembly GCF_001439665.1. Taxonomy (GTDB): domain Bacteria; phylum Bacteroidota; class Bacteroidia; order Flavobacteriales; family Flavobacteriaceae; genus Formosa; species Formosa algae. Next base: position 55,549 of record NZ_LMAK01000011.1, on the reverse strand, counting down.
ATTTACTTTTTAGCTTCTACAAGTTCTAATTGATCTAAATTGACATTCGTTGTAAAAATGCCATAATTTACAATGGCTTTATTTTTTTCAATAATATCAATACTTCCCACAGCTTTCCCATCTATTAAACGCACACGATCTCCAATCTTTAAAGCAACTTTAGGTTTTGGTTTTTCTATCGCTTTTTGTTTTGCAATTTTCTTTTTCTGACGAATAACTTCAACTTTCTTTTCTGCTTCTTGTACTACTTTTTGTGTCTTCGCTTTCTGAACCTTTTTTTCTTTGGCTGTTACACGTTTACGTTTAGAATTTTCAATCTGAACCACTTTAAATACTTCATCTAACATGGCTTTCTTGCGCTTGTTTTCAAAATATTTTTCTGAAATATCATTAAGTTTCTGTCCTAAATAAATCAAACGCTGATTACTATCATATAACTCTTGATAGCTTTCAAGCTTACGTTGAATTTTTGTATTAATTTCTTCTAATTTTTCGGCCTCAGATAATTTTTTCTGCTCGTTTACTTTAAGCGAACGTTCTGTTTTTTCTAATTTATTACGTTCCTTTTGAAGTTTAGCAATTGTAGCATCAAAACGCACTTTACTGCCCTCAATTTTCTTTTTAGCTTTATTGATTAAACTGTAAGGAATACCGTTTTTCTGAGCAACCTCAAATGTAAACGAACTTCCGGCTTGCCCTAAAACCAATTTAAATATAGGCTCTAACGTTTTATTATTGAATTGCATATTGGCATTTTGCATATGTGGCAATTCGTTGGCTAGAATTTTAAGGTTGGAGTAGTGGGTTGTAATAATACCATAAGCCTCCCGTTCATAAAACTCTTCTAAAAACGTTTCTGCTAGTGCACCACCTAATTCAGGATCACTTCCGGTACCAAATTCATCTATTAAAAACAACGTTCTGCTATTACACTTTTTCAAGAAATAGTTCATTTGTTTTAATCGGTAACTATAGGTACTTAAATGATTTTCTATAGATTGATTATCTCCAATATCACTTAATACACGATCGAAAACATAGGTTTTACTACGTTCGTGTACAGGTATTAACATTCCACTTTGTAGCATCACTTGTAATAAACCAACCGTTTTTAAGGTGATACTTTTACCACCTGCATTAGGTCCTGAGATGACAATAATTCTATTGTCTTCATTTAACGTAATGGTTTGTGGGTAAGTAGTTTTATTCTTTTTAGTATTTGTTAAATATAATAATGGGTGATAGGCATCTCTTAAAAACATATGACGCTCTTCTGTGATTTCAGGAAGAATGGCATTTAAAGATTTTGCATATTGCGATTTTGCAGCAATAAGATCTATATTGATTAAAAAAGATTGATAATCTTGAAGTAAGGTGATAAACGGACGAATAAAATTGGTTAAATCTTTAAGAATTTTTACAATTTCTTCTTTTTCTTCAAACTGTAAATTGTGTAATTCGCGCGTATATTTTAAAGTAGCTTCTGGTTCTATAAATACAATACTTCCGGTTTTACTACTTCCCATTATAGAGCCTTTAACTTTACGTCTATACATGGCTTTAACGGCTAAAACACGTTTGTTTTCTACAACAGATTCACGAATATCATCCAGATAATCAAATCCCTGATACATATTTAAAGCGGAAGTAAAACTTTGATTGATCTGCCCTTTTAACTTGTTCATAGATTGCCTTAACTCGTACAATAAAGGGGAAGCATTATTTTTTATTTCGCCAAAACGATCTACAATAGCATTAATTTTTTCAATAATTACTTTTGTAATCTCTATATGTGAAGCACTCTGATATAGATTAGGATAATACTCCTCAAACTTTTTTAAAAAGACGATGATTTCGTTTGTTGTTTGAGAAATGGTCACAATCTTTTTGAGACTATGGACTTCTAAATAGGTGTTTTCAATTTTTAGAAGTTTTAATTCTTTAGTGATTTCATCAAACCCATGATTAGGTATACGGTTATCGTTATAAAAGGACGATACATATTCATGAGTTAATTGAAGCTCGTGTATGACGTCTTCTTTGTGTTTAAAAGGAGAAATTTCTAAAGCAGCCTGATGACCTAAAGCAGTGATACAATATTCACTAACTTGTTCTAAAACAGTTTGAAATTCTAAATCTTGTAAGGTTTTTTTATGAATGTTTATCATCCTAAATTTTGAGACTTTTAAAAAGAAGCAAATTTAAGGAAATAAATAGGTTATCGTGACTAAATATAGACTGAAATTGTTAATACTATCATGATGAAAATTAATAGCATTCCAAATAATGGCATAACAAAACGTAACCATTTATTGAAACCAATTTTTACTATGGCTAGAGAAGCTAAAATTAATCCTGTTGGATTTATAAAAGCAAATAATCCCATTCCAAATTGATAAGCATTAACTACTAAATCTCTGCCAATACCAACACCATCTGCTAAAGGCGCCATAATGGGCATGGTTAAAACTGCCATTCCTGAAGATGAAGGAATAAAAAACGATAATGCACTATAAATGTAGAGCATAGCATTAATAAATATCCCTTTGTTCATGCCTTCTGTTAGCGAACTTGCATAAAACAATAAAGAATCACTAATTAGGCCATCTTCCATTAAAACTGTTACACCACGAGCAATGCCAATAATAAAAGCTACACCTAATAAATCATTGGCTCCTTTTATAAAGGTATCTACAAAGACAGCTTCTTTAATACGTGCAATTATACCAATAATAACAGCGCCTACAAGGAACACGGTTGTCATTTCTAAAAACCACCAATCTAATTGAGACACCCCATAAATCATGACCACAAAACACATTAAAAACAGCACTAAAATAATTTTATATTTAAGTGTTAAACGTAGCGCATTATCTAAACTTGTTATCGGAAATTGATTTTCAATCTCTGTCTTCTGATCGTAAATAATAGATTTAGTAGGATCGGTTTTTACTTGTTGCGCATATCTAATAATATATATTAAACAAATAATTAAACCTAAACCCAAAACAACTAATCGTGTAGTAAGTCCTGTTGTCCAATTTATCCCAGCAGCATCAGATGCTATAATGGTACAAAACGGATTTACAGTTGAAGCTAACGTACCAATACATGATCCAATATAAATAGAGGCCAATGCCACCATAGCATCATATTTAGCCGCTAAAAATACAGGGATTAAAATAGGGTAGAAGGCTATGGTTTCTTCGGCCAGACCAAATGTTGTACCTCCAATAGCAATGAGTGATGTTATAACAATAATAAGAATATATTCTCGACCTTTTAAGGTTTGCGCTAAAGCAGAAATTCCCGCTTCAAATGCTCCACTAAAATTCATAATTCCAATAAATCCTCCTATAATTAATACAAAGAGTATAACGTCTATGGCTTCCATAATACCTTTAATAGGCGATTGAATAAAAGCCATGACACCTTGTGGTTGAGCATCTAAAGTATGGTATGTATTTGGTATGCTAATGGGTTTCCAAATATCTCCATTTTTAAATTTTTCTATCGGAATCTTAATATCAAAATGCTCTAAGGTTTCTTGAGTGGCCGCTAATTCTACGGTTTCAGTCTTTTTAACTTGTGTAAATGTATCTGAATCTTTGTTATAGCTTAATCTATCGTATTTACCGGCAGGAATAATATAAGTTAATAAAGCAACAACGGCTGCTATTAGAAGTAAAACAGTTAAAGCTGTTGGGAATTGAATGGCTTTCATAAAAGACATTTTTAATTTTTTATAAGTGGAAAGGTAACACTATTTTTACGTTTGAACTTTCAAGATTATAAATTATGCAGAAAAATATAAACCCAGATTGGCTTTCTCTTTTACAAGAAGAATTTGACAAACCTTACTTTATTGACTTATGGCGTTTTGTAGAAGAAGAATATGCTGCTCATGTATGTTATCCGCCAAAAATCGAAATTTTTAATGCGTTTAATGCTTGTGCTCTTAAAGATGTTAAAGTTGTTATTTTGGGGCAAGACCCATATCATGGTCCTGGACAAGCCAATGGTTTGTGTTTCTCTGTGGCAGATGGTATCTCACATCCGCCTTCACTGAAAAATATATTTAAAGAAATTGAATCGGATATAGGAAAATCTTATCCTGAAAGTGGAAACTTAGAACGTTGGGCTAAACAAGGTGTATTACTTTTAAATGCTACTTTAACGGTAAGGGAACATGAAGCCGGTAGTCATCAGAAAAAAGGTTGGGAAACATTCACAAACCGTGTCATATCTCTTATAAATTCTAAAACGGAAGGCGTTGTGTTTTTATTATGGGGTGGGTATGCAAAGCAAAAATCTAAATTAATAGATTCAGAAAAACATCACATTTTAACGTCCGGACATCCATCACCTTTAAGTGCGAATAGAGGATATTGGTTTGGTAATAAACATTTTAGTAAAACTAACTCCCTGTTGCAGCGTAATACACAGTCTCAGGTGAATTGGTAGCTGATTTTTCTGGAGTAATGTTTTTAACAGAATCTATTTTCTTTGTTTTTAAAACGGCACTTGTTTTATTACAACTGAAAATTAATAACAATACATTTATTATTATTAATCCGCATATAATTGTAGAAATGGTTAGTATCATGTATAAAGTAGTTGGGATAATAAAATTAAGAATTACTTTTTAAATGACCTAATTTTTAAATGTTAATTGATGTAATCGATTTAATTTTGAACGCTTTTAAATTCAAAAAATGAATAGAATTTTAAACTATAAGCTTAAAATTCTATTCAGTGTATATGAAATCAATCGTTCTACTAATAGTCCTGGATTTTCACTAAACTGTCCAGTAGCACGATTAGCGATAATGGCATTTAACGATAACGCATTATGACCTAAAAGTGCAGACAAGCCATAAATAGCTGCCGTTTCCATTTCAAAATTCACCACTTTTAATCCGTCATAATCAAAATCGTGTAAGCGGTCGTTAAGAATAGGATCTTCTGTAGTTAATCTCAATACTCTGCCTTGCGGACCATAAAAACCACTTGCTGTAGCTGTTACGCCAGAATTTGTCTCTTCAGAAGCAAAAATAGCTTCTAAAGTTTTACTATTTTGAATTAAAACGGGATGAGATTTATTTGAATTCCATTTTGTAAATGCTACAAAAGCATCTTCAAAAGGTTTATGTCTTATACGTTCAATATCATAAAAATGAAGCATTCCAGAAAAATCTAAGCCGTAAGCACTTAATGCAAAAGAATCTACAGGGACTTCTTTTTGCAAAGAACCAGACGTTCCTACACGAATAATATTTAACGATGTTAAGTCTGTTTTTAATGTACGTGTTTCAAAATCGATATTTACTAGGGCATCTAATTCGTTTAATACAATATCTATATTATCGCAACCAATTCCTGTAGATACCACACTAAGGCGTTTGCCTTTATATACGCCTGTTTCTGTTTTAAATTCTCTTTTTTGTATGGAGTATTCAACCGTATCAAAATGTTTAGAAATTTTACTCACACGATCTTGATCTCCAACCAATATAATGGTATTGGCAATATGTTCAGGTCTTAAATTTAAATGATAAACACTACCATCTGGATTTAAAATTAATTCAGAGTCTTTAATTGGCATAATCTGTAGCTTTTACTAGTTTATTTAATTTGGTATCAAAATTAAAGTCTTTTTTATGTACACCGCCATAAACCATTTGGTCAGAAATCTCTGCTTCATAATTTTTTTCATTATTTAGAGCTTTCAGTCCATCTTCATTTAACGCTAAATATTCATCAGTTTCTGAGAAAAACATAGACAGTCTATCAATAATACGTTCAAATTGTAAATCACCATAACCATAATAGCCTTGGTAATTTAAGGCATAGCCTAATAAATGATTTCTAGAATGAATTTCTCTGCAATTAATAATTTTAAGAATATTAAGTTCTAATTCACTTAAACCATTTAAAGAATTAGGAAAACGTTGCAAGTGTGCTTTTAAACAATTACTTAAATAATCGAAAGATGAGTGTTTAACAATATAAGGTTTTAATAAATTATGATCTTTGCCATTGTAAAGTTGCCATAAGGTTCTTGCTAAATCGATATCGTCTGCAGTTAATCTTACGCGAGCTTCATAATGATCTGTAAGTTGAGAAGAACTTAATTCTGAAAGGCCTTTTAAATCCTTTACACCATGAACACGACCACTACAGACTAAAAAAACAGGTAATTTAATTTTTTTCTGAACTAGTAAACTAATTACAGCAATGAGGTTAATATGACAAAATAAATCGTATTCAAACCACAGTATAATTTCGTTATAACACTCGGCACAATCTAGCTTATCTAAGTCTTGTTTAACTTTTATTATATCTGCCTCGATGTCGTAAAATTCTTGTAAGAACTGTTGCCTGACTTGAATAAATTTACTCGAGTTAATATCTTCTATAGTTGGACCTTCGCATAGCATTTCGTGCCATGTTAGAATATCGCCTTCAAATTCTAGTTCGTTTAGGTAGGTAGTAAGCGAGCTACCATTTGTAATGTGTAAAGTTTTAGCTCCCATAATTAACCTCCAACGCGTTTAACATTAAACCCTTTTTCTTTTAAGATTGCCATAATTTTATCACGGTAATCGCCTTGGATGATTATTTTATCGTCTTTAAAACTTCCCCCAACACTTAATTCTTTTTTAAGGTCTTTTGCCAGTGTTTTAAAATCTTCTGTAGCACCTGTATACCCTTCAAGTATCGTTATAGGTTTCCCTTTTCTCTTTTCGTATTTACAACTAATAGGATCGTCTTGAATCCATAAATTAGATTCGACATTAGTAGTATCTTGTGGTGTTTCTTCGTGTTCGGGAAACAGGTTTTTAAGTTGATCTTTTAAATCCATAGCAAGGACAATATATTACTTTTTTATTAAACCCAATTCTACTAAGCGTTCATGTAAAAATGCGCCTGCAGTAATATCTTCAAATTGTTTCGGATTTTCATCATCAATACACTTATCTAAAACATCTAATTTCATGTCACTTATAGGGTGCATAAAAAATGGAATTGAATAACGAGACGTGCCCCACAATTCTTTAGGTGGATTAATAACACGGTGAATGGTAGATTTTAATTTGTTATTGGTATGTCTAGATAACATATCTCCAACATTTATCATTAATTCGTCTGCTTGTGCAATGGCATCTATCCATTCGCCTTCATGGTTTTGTACTTGTAAGCCACGACCTTGAGCTCCCATTAATAAAGTAATTAAATTAATGTCTCCATGTGCTGCTGCACGAACAGCTTCTTTAGGTTCTGTATGGATAGGAGGATAGTGAATTGGACGTAAAATAGAATTACCATTTTTAATATAGCCATCAAAATAAGTTTCTTCTAGGCCTAAGTATAATGCTAATGCTCTTAATACATATTGTGCGGTTTTTTCAAGCATTTTAAAAGCTTCTTCACCAACAGCATTAAATTTTTCAAGTTCAGAAACCATCACATTATCTGGGTATTCCTGAGCTAATTTGTCATCGTCTTCTACATATTGTCCAAAGTGCCAAAATTCTTTTAAATCGCCTTCTTTTTTCCCTTTAGCATGTTCTTTTCCAAAAGAGGTATATCCACGTTGACCACCAATACCTTCAATTTCGTATTTCGCTTTTACATCTTCAGATAAATCAAAAAAGGATTTTACTTCAGAATATAAATCTGACACCAATTGCTCATCTAAAAAATGACCTTTTAAAGCTACAAAACCTATGTCTTCATAAGCTTTACCTATTTGGTCTACAAATTGTTGTTTCTTAATGGGATTATTAGAAATAAAATCGTTTAAATCTACACTAGGGATACTATTCATATATATCAGTTTTACTACGCTATTTCTACAAATGTACAAAAACAATAGTAGTATTTTAAAAACAATTTTGTGATGGTATTAGGATTACAGTACAACTAGAATCTCATTTACTTTTACATGTATTTAAATAGAACGCCATCTATTTTAAAGTATTCTTATTTTTAACTAATTAAAATAAAGCATACTATATTGTTTAACAAATAGTTATATTTAGTGTCTAACCAAAAAGTTAATTGCTATGAAACTGTATTTTAAACTCATTATTCCTCTTTTATTAGGCTTTATAAGTTGTAAAGAGGAAAGTAACATGCCGCCAGATCTGGCTCTAAAACCACCTATGGCGAGTATTAAACCCGATACTTTAATCACTCATGGCGATGTGCGTATAGATAATTATTTTTGGATGCGTTTGTCTGATAAACAGAAAAATGCAGATACTTTAGACCAGCAAACACAAGATGTTGTATCGTATTTAAATGCAGAAAACGACTATCTGAAAGCAGTAATGAGTGATACAGATTCCTTGCAGACTGTATTGTTTGAGGAAATTAAAAACAGGATTAAGAAAGATGATGCTTCTGTTCCCGTTACTAATAATGGCTATTCTTATTACACCCGCTATGAAGCCGGAAATGATTATGCTTATTATTGTAGAAAAAAACTAGGAGAAACTAAAGAAGACATTATTTTAAATGGTCCAGAATTATCAAAAGATCATGCGTATTTCGGACTTGGAAGTCAAGATGTAAGTATCAATAATGAATTAATGGCTTATGCTATAGATACAATTTCAAGACGGCAGTACACCATTTATTTTAAAGATTTAAAAACCGGTAAGCTGCTAAAAGATAAATTAGATAACACCACAGGAAGTGCAGTTTGGGCTAATGATAATAAAACAGTCTTCTACACCACTAAAGATCCTGAAACTTTACGCTCTAATAAAATATTTAAACATGTTTTAGGAACAACTCAAGCCGATGATGTTTTGGTTTACGAAGAAAAAGACGACACCTTTAGAAGTTTTGTTTTTAAATCGAAATCTAATGCTTACATATTTATAGGAAGCTTTCATACTTTATATACAGAATATCGATTTTTAGATGCCAATACACCAAATGATACGTGGAAGGTGGTGCAACCAAGAACAGAAAACTTAGAGTATTATGTCGATCATTATGCCAATCATTTTTACATTCGTACTAATGACGATGGCGCTAAAAACTTTAAATTGGTAGAAACGCCAATTCATGCCACAGAAAAATCGAATTGGGTAGATGTTATTCCACATCGAGACGACGTGCTTATTGAAGATTTCGATTTATTTAAAAATCATTTAGTTGTTAGCGAACGAAAAGCAGGTTTACCAACTATTAGAGTGATGAAGTGGAGTGGAGGCGAGCACTATATTTCCTTTAACGACCCAACATATTTAGCTTATACCACGTCTAATTTAGAGTTTGACACCAATATATTAAGATATGGGTATACATCTTTAACGACTCCTAATAGTACTTTCGATTATAATATGGATAGTAAGGAGCAGGTCTTATTAAAACAAGAAGAAGTATTGGACTCTAATTTTTCTCCAGATCATTATATTTCAGAACGGCTTTATGCTACAGCTACAGATGGTACACAAGTGCCGATTTCTATAGTCTATAAAAAAGGAATCACTAAAGATGGTTCTAATCCGTTGCTTTTGTATGCATACGGCTCTTACGGCTCTAATTCCGATCCGTATTTTAGTTCCAGTAACTTAAGTTTATTAGATCGTGGATTTGTATATGCTATTGCTCATGTTCGTGGCGGACAAGAATTAGGACGTGATTGGTATGAGGATGGAAAATTATTAAAAAAGAAAAATACATTTACAGATTTTATTAATTGTGGAGAATTTTTAATAGCCGAAGGTTTTACAAGTGCAGACCATTTATATGCCTATGGCGGAAGTGCTGGAGGTCTATTAATGGGTGCTATTGTGAATATGAAACCAGAGTTATGGAACGGTGTGATTGCTGCCGTACCATTTGTGGATATTGTATCTACCATGCTCGATGAAAGTATTCCCTTAACAACTTTTGAATTTGATGAGTGGGGAAATCCAAAAAATAAAACATATTACGATTATATGAAATCATATTCCCCTTACGATAATGTTGAAGCAAAAGCCTATCCAAACCTATTAATTACAACAGGATATTGGGATAGCCAAGTGCAATATTGGGAACCAGCAAAATGGATAGCAAAATTACGAGCACTTAAAACAGATGATAATCTATTAATTATGGACTGTAATATGGAGGTTGGTCATGGAGGTGCATCCGGACGTTTTGAACGCTTTAAACAAAAAGCACTTCAATTTGCATTTCTACTTAAAGCAGAAAATCAAACTTAATTGCGTTTACACATACAGTAGTAAATAGATATAATAATCGTATTAAAAGTCTGAATGTATGTTCAGACTTTTAATCTTTTAAGGCATTAGGTTTTAATTAACATTAAATATTAACACTTTTTAGGAATGATTGTTGTTAGGTTTAGAATTAAAAAATTATTTTTGGATAGATTAATTCACCCTAATGAAACACGTTTTTATACCTCTTACTTTTTTATGCATCTCAACATCTGTTTGGTCTCAGATAGATGACAAGCCACAATTATCTTTAAGCATACCTGCTATTGAGAGTGAAAATGGTAAAGCGACAGAAACAAATAGTTTAAACATTGAGCCATTAGAAGCTCCAACTGTAAACGAACTAGATGCTTCAAACAAAGTTAATGGGTTAACAGTCTCTAAACGTGATAATTTAAATGTAGAAGAAGAATTTTCTATGTTTAATAAGAAGAAATTTGCCAATCCTGCAGAATTATTTCAAGATAATTTATCTAAACAACTAGAAATGCCAAACACTGAAGCGGTGAATCCTAATGCCGTTGGTAGTTTAGTCGATCAGTATTTTGGAGATTTCGAAACAAAATCGGGGAAAGTCAATATCATTTATCGAGATCATCAAGCATTTGATGGTGATAGAGTGATGGTGTATGTTAACGACGATATTATTAAATCTAACGTTTTACTTACAAGTGGCTTTAGTGGTATTACCGTAGACTTGCAACCAGGACTAAATAAAATAGAGTTTCAAGCTTTAAACACAGGGAGTTCTGGACCAAATACAGCCGAATTTAGAATTTTAGATGACGATGGTAATTTCATTGCAGGAAACACTTGGAACTTAGCCAAAGGCGTAAAAGGTTCCATTATTATTGTAAAACAACAGTAATTTTTAGACTCTTCCAGACCGCTTTAACATACAAAAACTAATTTTTACTTAACTATTTAATAAAATAGTTTTTTGTCTTGTGTTAATCAAATCCAAATACTTACATTATATTTGTAAAAATATGATTTACTTTAATTTATTTTCTTTAAGTTAAAGTACTCATTTCAAATAACATAATCTTCAATTTAAAACAAGTAGTAATTTATGGCTAAGTCTCAACAGACGTACAATAAAATCGAAAAAGAAAAAGCACGTCAAAAAAAGCGTGAAGAAAAATTAAAGAAAAAAGAAGCTCGTAAGGCCGAATCTAAAGACAGTCAAGGTATTCAATTTGCCTATGTAGATCAATATGGTAATTTAACAGATACGCCACCAGATCCATCTGAAAAAATTAAAGTAGAAGCAGAAGATATCGTTTTAGGAATTCCTAAGAAGGATGATAGTGATATTGAAGAAGTAGATCCAATACGTAAAGGGAAGGTTTCCTTTTTTGATAGCTCTAAAGGCTTTGGATTTATTATTGATGCAGAAAATTCTGAAAAATATTTCTGTCACGTAAGCGGATTATTGGATACTATCATTGAAAATGATAAAGTTCAATTTGAATTAGAACGTGGAATGAAAGGAATGAATGCGGTGCGAGTTAAGAAAATTTAACCTTAACCGCATTCATTTATTTTTTATTATTATCTCTATTGTATCTTTCTCTTAACAAACCATTGCCCAGCTAAACTAATGTTTAGTGTAAGCATGTGATAATTTTCTTGAATAAGGCCATCATAAACTTGGCCTTTTTTGCCGTATGTATAGGCTACGTTAAGCATTGAAAACCCATCGTATCTTAACGGAATACCCAATCCTAAGTTAAGACCGTAATTATGAATTTTCTTATCGCTAATTTCTAGGTTACCTGAGTCGTAATTAAATCCAGCACGGTATTCTACTGTATTCCAAAATTTCAATTGATTTCCATTAGGGTCAAATTCTACTCCTAATCCAAAAATGTTTTGATCTACAAACGTTCCTAGTTGATCTGTTTGGTCTGTATCATTCCAAAACTTCTTAGTATAGTCTACAGAAACACTAACTTGTTCTTTAAATTTTGTTTGTACACCAAAGCCTACTTCTAAAGGCAATTTAAAATCGTCTAAGTCTTTTTCATATTCAATATCACTATCGTAAAATTGAGATACTGTACGGTTTTGAGTCCCGTCTAATAAGCTTGGAAAAGTAACCACGGTACCTACAGTAACATTACTTACGGGTTGGTATTGTATACCAGCTCCAAATTGAAATCCAGAATAGCTGTTCGTATCGTAAATAGTTAAGGTATTAGAACCTATATAGTCTATTTCATTTTCTATAATCTGACCAAATAATACAGATCCAGTAGCACCAACATTAAGATTGTCTAATAATTTATAACCGTAGTTTAATTTTAAGTTATTTAAACCTCCAGAACCTTCTATATTACTTATAAAATATCCAGTAGAACCTTCAATATCTGTTTCAATATTCGAAAGGCTATACCCAACACTAGTGTAAGGAATTAACGTAAGACTTACTCCAGATTTTTTTGTTACAGGAAAAGCAAATGCCATGTTGGAAAAGTTTGCTACATTTTTAGTGTCTTTATTTCCTCCTTCTATTTGTACACCATATTCCGATTTTAAGCCCACATCAAAGAAAAATGTTTTTAAAGGAATAGTCGCCATAGAAGCAGGGTTTAAGTTGTTTATAAACGTGCTTGAACTATTTGCTATACCTGTATTACCTAATCCTGAAGTTTTCCCTGTGTTAGACGTATTAAAAGTTCCCATTCCAAATAACGAATAAGGAGAACTTGATAATGAATTACTTTGTGAAAAAACAGCAGTAGATATAAAAAGGCAAAGTGCAGTTATTAATTTTGATATATTATTAATATTCATATTCATCGTCGTATAATGCATAGTTTAATTCTAATGTTGCTTTTAAATCCGATTCGTCTGAATCTTCTCCTTCTAAAATATATCTATCTACAGATTCATTGAATCCTTGACATGTAAATCCTAGAATTAAATTTTGTGGGTTTACTTCATTTAATTTTAAATCCAGAAAGTATTTTATAGATATGACATAGGTAACATAGTCATTATTTAATTCATCTTCTACCTGAAGTCCGTAAACAACACTTCCTGTATAATCTACCAGTTGTGTAGATGTATCATTAAACTGATCTATAATATATACATTCAACGAATCTCTTACAGATAAGTTGTCTGTATTAGAATTATGCTTTAAAGATATTCTCAAGTTCGCATCCATAATAGATCCAGAACCATTTAGCGTGTTTATGGTTTCTATATAAGGAATATCTACTCGAGTCGCTAAACCGCTACCGCCTTGTATGTAGGTAAGGTTATCTGTTTCTGTGCTTGAAATTTCGTCAGATTGATCGACTAAACTACTTAAATCTGGATTGGTTGTAGTTTGCGTTATGTTATGGAAACTCGCGGAAGAGTTAAACGTTAAGTCGTAATAATACTCATCGTCTTCAACCACATCTGGTATAGAATAATAAATACGTAATTTAGAATCTGTTGCAATTCCTAAAACAGCAGAGTTACTAGCATCAGATACTATAGAGATACCATAATATTTTTGAGTAAACTCGTCTGTATTATTAATTTCGTTATCCTGAATATCTTCAAAAATTTCTTTACCAAATGCATTGTTTAAGGTAAAGTGAATAGAATCTTCACGAATAGGAGTAGGTAAGAAGTCTATACTACCAATAGAAGTAGTCTCTGTTTTAAATGTTGTGGTATTATAAAAATAACTCGCATCATCGTCTGGAGTAATTTCTTCTAAAACCTTATACACATTAAATTTTTGTCTTGATAATGTATCGTTGTAATAATAATCTGTATAGTTTAATAGTAAAGCTACAGAGTCAAAAACAGCATCTTCATCAATATCAAAATCATCTGTGTAGAGTTCAAAATACGGTGTAGCTTCTATACGTCCTAAAATAGGATCTGTATAGGCTCCCATAATGTATCTGCTATTTCCTGTAATAGCTAAAGAGTCAAATTTATAAGTAGATGTTTCTACAGAAAATGTGTCTATGTAAAACACTTTTGTGCCATTATTAATCCAATCTTCACCTACATCAGAAACAGATGTGGTATCTGCTTCACAAGACGCTAAAAGGGTTATAAAACAACACGCGCAGAAGAGCGCTCTAAAAAAAATAGAATTCATATTTCAATTTTAAAATCTTGCGAACTTAACATCTTATAATTTAGATGTGAAAATTGTTAGACAAAACCCTATAATATATCTTCAAACTGTTACATTTACACTATTATATAGTATAACCCTATTCATCGAGTGTGAAACAGTGTTTGTATAGACAAATGCTTAGCCTATCTACTTTATTTTTTAGCACCTTGTATAGCGTGTAAATTTGAAGATCTAATTTAATACAAAGTTGACAACTAAAATTAAGTCGACAATAAATTATAATAAATGATTCTAAATATGATTAAAAATTCAACAAAAGTTTTAGTGTTGTGTGCACTAGCATTAAGTCTGTTTAACTGTTCTAGTGATGATGATAACGATAGAGGAAACTGGATAGAACGCTCTGTATTCGATGGTGTACCACGTAGTAATGTCGTTGGTTTTGTTATAGATGAATTAGGTTATATGGGTACTGGATACGACGGAGATGATTATTTAGTTGATTTCTGGCAATATAATATCGCTGGTGACTACTGGGTACAAAAAGCAGATTTCCCTGGTACAGAAAGAAGTTCTGCTACAGGATTTGCACTTGATGGTTTAGGTTACTTAGGTACTGGATATGATGGTGTAGACGAATTAACAGATTTCTGGTCTTACAATCCAGGTTCAAACTCTTGGACACAAAAAGCAGATTTCTTAGGAGGTGTGAGACAAGCAGCTATCGGATTCGGAATTAGCGGTACAGGTTATATTGGTACGGGTTACGATGGAGATAACGATAGAAAAGATTTTTACAAATACGATCCAACTTCAGATACTTGGTCTGAGTTAGTAGGATTTGGAGGTGAAAAACGTCGTTTTGGAACAACGTTCACAATTGGAGATAAAGTATACATCGGAACAGGTGTAAGTAATGGTTTATATAAAACTGATTTCTGGGAATTTGATCCTAGCACAGAAGTGTTTACTAGTAAATTAGACTTAGATGAAGAAGATGACTATAGCATTACAAGATCTAACGCTGTTGGATTTACTGTAGATGGTTTAGGATATATTGTTTCTGGATATAATGGTGGTGTTTTAAACAGTACTTGGGAATACGATCCAGGAACAGACGAGTGGGAAGACATTACAGGACTTGAAGGATATTCTCGTCAAGATGCTTTAGCATTCTCTACTGGTACAAGAGCTTTCGTCCTTTTAGGAAGAAGTGGAAGTTTATACTTAGATGATAACTATGAGTTGTTTCCTCAAGAGGATTACGACGACGAAGATTAATTATTGTTAACCTGTAATAATAAGGTTACTATTAATTGTTTGTTTTTTAATTTGTTTATTTTAAATCCCAAGATATAGTGATGCATATCTTGGGATTAAATTAATAATTATATGAAGAATGTTTTAAAATTTGCTTTCGGGATTGGTTTAATAGCTATTATAGTTGTTATATTTTTCCAAACAAATGAAAGTTCATCTTCAGATTATACTACACGAGTTTACCCTGTAAATTCTGGTTTTGGATACGAAATTAGCATTCACAATAAAGTTTTAATTAAACAGGATAATATTCCTGCTATCCAAAATGAAATTCCTTTTTGCAACGAAGACAATGCAAATACTATTGCCTCTTTAGTAGTTAGTAAACTTGAAAACAAGATTGCTCCTACAATTTCTAAAGCTGAATTAAAAGAAAATAAGATTATTTTAAATTGTTTAAATTAGCCATAATCCAGAATGAGTAAATCAATAAATCTATTGAGAAACTTAAAGAAAGAAGGCTTAATGCATATTGTAATATGGGCAATTTTTTTGTTTTTATTCTTTCTGCAAGTCTATTTTAATACAGGTAATTTCCCCATTACGTTTTTAAATTTCTTAGTGGTTGGGATTATAGTATTCTATGTAAACTATTTATTTTTAGTTCCTAAATTTCTGCTTAACAAAAAGAAATCATACTATTTAACTTCTGTAATTGCTTTAGTACTTTTTGGTGTAATTCTTTTAGAATTTATTCTTCCAAAACCGTCTACACTTCACCACTTAGCAGATCTAAATGGTTATGATAAGCCAAATTTTAAATTTTTTAGGTTTGGTTTACCTTTATTTTTCAACCTCATTTTAGTGGTTATTGGTACAGCCATTAAAATGTATTCTGAATGGGATAAGAATATACAACTTCAAAAAGAAATCGAATCTCAGAAATCTTCAGCAGAATTACATTTCTTAAAAAATCAATTGAGTCCGCACTTTCTATTTAATTCGTTAAATAGTATTTACTCCTTAACTAGCAAAAAATCTAACGATGCGCCAGAAGCCGTTATTACTCTTTCAGAGTTGATGCGTTATATGCTATATCAAGCAGATAATGATTTTGTGAAGCTTAGTGACGAATTAGATTATATTCAGAATTATTTAAAATTACAGCGATTAAGAATTGCTCGTAATCAAGATGTCACACTAAACATTAGAGGAAGTGTGTTACAACAAAAAATTAGACCTTTATTATTAATTTCGTTTATAGAAAATGCCTTTAAATACGGTACAGATTTTAAAGGAAATACATTTGTATGTATAGAAATTAATGTTAATGGTAACGATTTAAATTTTAAAAGTATTAACTTAATAGGCAATAGAAAACAAGATCCAGAAAACTCTGGCATCGGGTTGCAAAACACCAAAGAACGTTTACAATTGCTATATCCTAATCAACATAAACTAGAAATAGAAGAAGTCAGTAATCAATTTATAGTACATTTAAACTTAAATTTAACGGTATGAAATGTATAATTATAGATGATGAACCTTTAGCGATAGATATTGTTGAATCGTATTTAAATCAAATAGGTGGTATAGATATTATAGCCAAATGCACCAATCCTTTAGAAGCCATTACACAGCTTAATAAGCAACATGTAGACTTGGTCTTTTTGGATATTGAAATGCCAAACCTTAGCGGTATAGATTTAGTAAAATCTATTGAAAATTTACCTCAATTTATATTTACTACAGCTTACCCGCAATATGCCTTAGATGGTTTTAATTTAAATGCTACAGATTATTTAGTAAAACCCATCCCGTTTCATCGCTTTATAAAAGCGGTTGCACGTGCAAAAGAAAAGTATGAGTTATTAAATCTAAAACCCGCTATTGCTACACCTAATGCTGAAACAAACATTTTAAAACCAGAAAATGATTTTATTTTTGTGAAATCGGAATACGAGAATATAAAAATAAAGACTGAAGAAATTACTTATATTCAAGGTTTAAAAGATTATATTAAAATACATATTGAAGGTACCAATAAAGCTGTAATTACATTATTAAGCTTTAAAGATATGTTGGAAAAATTACCTCGAAACAATCATTTTTTACGTGTACATAAGTCCTTTATCGTAAATGTAAATGCTATAAGAGCATTACAAAAAACCAAGATTGTTCTTCAAAACGATATGAGAATTCCGATTGGAGAAACGTTTAAAAAAGAGGTTTTAGAACGTTTAGGTGTTTAAACCTAGTTCTGCTTTTATATCTAGTATTGGTAGAGATTCACCTGGTTCTAATCCGTTTAAATGAATATCTCCAACGCGAACACGAACTAAACGTAAAGTAGGAAACCCAACTGCAGCTGTCATTTTACGAACTTGCCTAAACTTACCTTCATTTAAAGTAATGGAAACCCAAGACGTAGGTCCATGTCTATCATCTCTTAATTTTTTGCCACGTTCCGGAAAATTAGGAATGGTATTTAACTTAAAAGCAGGACAGGGTTTGGTTATATATTTCTTCCCATTAATACCTATTTCGACACCTTGTTTTAAAGCTTCTAAAGCCGTTTCTGTAATATCTCCATCAACTTGTGCATAATATTCTTTATCGATTTTAGAGCTGTTTATTAGGTAACTTATTTTCCCATCTGTGGTCAATAACAATAACCCTTCAGACGCTTCATCTAAACGACCAATAGACATGGTGCCTTCAGGAAAATCTCCTAATTCACCAAGGAGCTTTTTGCTATTTTTTTTCTTCCCATTAATAATAAACTGACTTAAATAACCATAAGGTTTAAATATTTTGTAGTGATGATCCATAACTTTAAACAGAAGCTTTTAAAATTTTAAATACTAGATCTTTAGTTAGTTTTTCTCCGGCAGATTTTTCTCTAATAACATCAAAAGACACTCTAAAATCACAACCCGATTTAAAAGCGCTACAACCGTAAGCTGTTTTTCCTTTCACAACGTTTCCTTGATTACATTTTGGACAGGTTAAGGTGTCCGGAATTTCCTTTTTTGGTTCCTTTTTTACCCCTAACTTAGGTTCTAAAACCAATTTAAAATCATCATCAAAACGTAATAAGCCTTCAACTTTTCCAGCTTCAGTTTTAAAGCCTTTTAGATTTACAGTCGATCCTTTTTGAAGTAATCGAATATATTGTTTTTCGGATATTTTTTTATCATTAAAAGCAAAGGGTAATACAAATTTACAACCCGATTTAAAAGCACTACAGCCGTAAGCTGATTTTCCTTTAATTAAATGTCCTTGTTTACATTTCGGACAAGTTTCTGCTAAAATCCCTGCATTTTGATTGGCTTCAACTTTTGCAGCTTTCTTTTTAACCGTGGCTTCATAAGAAATATTGGCACGCTTGGTTTCACTTCTCACCTCGTAAACCAATTCGTCCACCATGCGTTTCATGTTATTTATAAATGTTCCTGCATTGTATTTGCCTTTCTCTATATCTTTCAACTGTTTTTCCCACAGTCCCGTAAGTTCTGCCGATTTTAATAATTCATTTTGAATAATATCAATCAATTGTACACCTGTAGTAGTGGGTAAAATTTGCTTTTTATTACGGACTATATATTTACGTCGAAATAATGTTTCAATAATATTGGCACGTGTAGACGGTCTTCCAATACCATTTTCTTTCATGAGTTCACGCAAATCATCATCATCTACTTGTTTGCCTGCTGTTTCCATGGCACGTAGGAGGGAAGCCTCTGTAAACTGATTGGGTGGTTTGGTTTGCTTTTCTAAAAACGACGGTTCGTGAGGGCCTTTTTCTCCTTTTACAAACGTGGGTAAAATACCGGTTTCTTTCTTTTCTTTATCGGGAGATTCAAAAACAACGCGCCAACCTTTTTTTAGGATTTCTTTACCAGTGGTTTTAAAATTAACTTCTGCAGCTTTACCTATAACGGTGGTGTTAGAGACCGAACAGTCGTCGTAAAACACAGCAATAAATCGTTTTACAATAATATCGTAAACCTGTTGCTGATTGTATTGTAAATTAATCTGAATTCCCGTAGGAATAATAGCGTGGTGATCGGTAACTTTTTTATCGTTGAATACTTTAGCCGACTTCTTAATTTTTTTCCCTAAGAGCGTTTCGGTTAAAGTATTATATTTTGTTAATTTCTGAAGAATACCGTGGACTTTAGGGTACACATCATTTGGTAAGAATGTCGTATCTACTCTAGGATACGTCACTACTTTTTGTTCGTATAGTTTCTGAACAATCTTCAAGGTTTCATCTGCCGAAAACCCGAACTTCGTATTGCAATACACCTGTAAACCCGTTAAATCAAATAATTTAGGGGCATATTCTGTACCTTTCTTTTTTGTAATTGATACAATTTCAAAATCGTCTTCTTTAACCTTATTGGCAAGAACTTCTCCGTCTTCCATTTTAAGGAAACGACCTTCTTCATAACTAAACAGCGTATCGCGATACATGGTTTGTAATTCCCAATACGGTTGTGGTTTAAAGTTTTCAATGTCTTTAAAACGATTAACCACCATCGCTAAAGTTGGTGTTTGTACACGTCCGATAGACAAAACTTGCTTATATCCGCCATGTTTAACGGTATATAATCGGGTGGCATTCATACCTAATAACCAATCTCCAATCGCTCTAGAAAATCCGGCATAATATAAATTATCGTATTGTTCAGAGGGTTTTAAATGCTCAAAACCTTCTTTTATGGCTTCTGTAGTTAATGAAGAAATCCATAAACGCTCTACTTTACCTTTATATTCCGCTTGATCTAAAACCCAACGTTGTATTAATTCTCCTTCCTGACCCGCATCCCCGCAGTTTATAACCACTTCGGCTTTATCAAATAATCCTTTAACAATATTAAATTGTTTTTGTATTCCTGAATCTGAAGTCACCTTAGTTTTAAACTTTTCAGGAAGCATGGGTAAATTGTTTAAATCCCAACTTTTCCAATGTGGTTTATAATCGTTAGGTTCAAACAAAGTACATAAATGTCCAAATGTATAGGTTACCGCATAACCATTACCTTCGTAATATCCATCACGCTTAGTATTAGCACCTAAAACAGAGGCGATTTCACGAGCTACACTTGGCTTTTCAGCGATACATACTTTCAAAATAGTAATAATTTAAGGAGTTTAAAAGGTGGCGAAAAATACTAATTTTTACGGACATATTACTGCCATTTCGCGCTTTGATTCGTGTTGAAAATATTTAAGTTTTAAAAGGAAATATCCCATTGTACTCTAAAACGTAATCCGTTATCATAATTAACTCCCAAGGGATCTTGAAAATTGAAATACGTCACCTCAGAAGTTAATTTATTTCGATGCCCTTTAAAAAACCAGTTAAACGCCAAAACAAATTCTTCTTCTAAATTATTGGATAAATCTGTATTTGGAATGTAATACGCATAACGTCCTGCAATTTCTAATGGTTTTGGAAACTTAGGCCAGATATTATGAAAAAAGTATCCTGTTTGAAAATACGCACCTTTTAAAGTTGTAGTTTCATTATTCACAAAATCGTGAATTTCTTTAGAATGAAATTCATTTTGCCAAGACAAACCTTTATACATAAATGCAGTTTCTAATAAATATTGATTTGCTTTGTATTGTCCGTCTACACCGTCTTCAAACCCTTCTAATTGTCCGCCGCCTGCTTGCGAAAACCGTGTGTATGGACTTCTATTTGTAGCTGCTGCTACAGCAATTAAACCGGTGAAGTTATCATGATAAGCCAAGTCTGATCCTGTAAAACTTAACTCACGCCCTAATAAATTATATTGCAAACGCCCAACATACATTAAATGATTATCGTCGTTTTCTGAAGCTCCACGTCCAGTTCCTGTTAATACCGAAGCGTTGTATGTAAAATCTGTATATTTACTAGGTGCTATTCTACCATAAAATTCAACACCCTGTTGTCTATCAAGCGTAAAAGGGCGTGTTAAAATAGAACGGTCTGCCATTTGTTGTTTTCCAGAAGAAATTACACGTTCTCTATTATAATACGTTTTCCATTGTCCTACTTTAATGTTAAAAAATGAATACTTTTCAATCATCACTCTAAAATCCATCAGATTACTAGCAGATAATTCGTATTCCCAATAGTATTTTAACCAAGATTGAAACGCATGACCGCCCACTTTTAAACGTGCTCTATTAATTTTAAAAACAGTTTCCTTATCCGAGTAAATCTCATCGTAAGTTACGGGGTTTAAATCACTAGGCGTGGAGAATCTAAACTGTAAACGTGATTCGATATGAAGTGCAAATTTTTCGTCGGCAGTTTTAAATTCAAATCCTTCGTCTGTATATTCAATGTTAATATTTTGTTCTTTTACAGCCGATGAATCATTAGTTTGAATATTGTCTTCCTGTCCGTAACTGAAAGTAGTGAACAAAAGGAATATGAATGAATAAAAAGTTGGTTTGATAAGCTTTTTCATATATGATTAATAGGCATTACGAATTTAATAAACTCTTTTTTAAAAGAATACACATTTTTAATTATCTATAACACTTAGTGCTAAACGAATTTTAAAGTAATCCAACTGTTCATCAAAGTAGTCGTAATATGCTTTTAATGAAGTCGATCCTTCAATAGTTGCTTTAGCTTTTTTAACATCTTCAACTTCGCGTTTAGATACAAAATCGTAAATATTTATATCTTTCCCATCACTATGAAGCTTGGCAATATGGGAATAAATAGTAGTATCTCTTAGTTTACGTTGCATGGAAATTTCTTCTATAGACAAGCCTTTTTTATACAAGTCGTAGGTCACTAAATGTGTCGCACGTTTTTTCTCTTTCTTGGGTTTCGAACCCAAGAATTTCATAATTTCTTCTATAAATTCATCTCCATAGGTTTCCGCTTTATGTTGACCAACACCACTAACATCCATTAAATCCATGATGCTCATTGGGCGATCGCGTTCCATTTCTATCAACGTTTTATCACTAAAAATAAGATAGGCCGGAATATTTTCTTCCTTAGAAATCTTATAACGCAATTGGCGTAAACGCTCAAATAGTGAGTCTGCGGCAGCTTTAGAAGCACCACGCTTCACTTTAGTACGTTTTGGTTTTTCTGCAACTTTAGGTTCTGCAATATGTACAGGTCGTGTTAAAGAGACTTTTGCGCCTTTAAATAATACATTTTTAGAGAATTCGGTGAGATGTAAGGCATTATTTTTATGGAAGGCAATCTCACAATACCCTTGATTTATAAGTTGAATGATAAAATGCTGCCAATCTTTCCAAGCGATATCTTTACCAATACCAAAAGTTTTTAATTTGTCGTAACCTTTCTCTAAAACATTAGCATTATGCGAACCGCGAAGCACATCTAAAATGGTTCCTATCGCTTCTTGTTCTTTTAAACGATACACTGCAGATAGTATTTTCTGAGCAATGATAGTACCATCGAAAATTTGTGGCGGATTTTTACAAACATCACAATTCCCGCAATTGGTTTCTAACAATTCCCCGAAGTAACTCAGTAAAATTTTTCGTCTACAAGTTGTGGCTTCACTAAACTGCTTCATACGTTCTAATTTTGCAATTTGAACATCTTCATTAGCAGCTCCTGAAGCAAATCGTCTTAGCTGAATCACATCAGCATAACTATGAAAAAGTAGGGCATGAGCCTGTAAACCATCACGGCCACCACGACCAATTTCTTGATAATAGCCTTCAATGTTTTTAGGCATATTATGATGAATTACCCAGCGGACATTTGATTTGTCAATTCCCATTCCAAACGCTACAGTGGCGCAAACCACTTGAGTAGTATCGTACACAAAATCTTCTTGAACTTTACTGCGTTCATCAAAGCTAAGTCCTGCATGATAAGCCGTAGCTGGAACACCATTACTATTTAATTTTTTAGCTAGTTCTTCGGTGTTTTTTCTACTTAAGCAATAAATAATCCCAGATTCATTAGGGTGTTTTTTGACGAAACTGATAATCTGTTTCACTTTTTCTGTTCCCGAACGTACTTCTAAAGAAATATTTTGCCTATCGAAAGACGAAATAAATTGTTGTGCATTTGGAATTTGAAGCTGATCTAAAATATCCTGACGCGTGGCTTTATCTGCCGTAGCCGTTAGCGCAATAATTGGAATATTGGGTAAAGATTTTTTTAGAAATCCGAGTTGTTGGTACGACGGACGAAAATCGTGTCCCCAAGACGATATACAATGCGCTTCGTCTATAGCAATACAACTTACATAACGGGCATTTAAAATATTAGAGAGCCCCGATAGACTTTCTGGTGCGACATACAGTAATTTTAATTCTGCCTTTACTACTTGCTCTAAAATGGCTTCTTGTTCTACTGCAGACTGGCTGCTATTGTAAAAATTAGCAGCAATACCATTGGCTTTTAGTCCGTCTACTTGATCTTTCATTAATGCAATTAACGGAGAAACAACTATAGTTAATCCCTCAAAAAGCAAGGCTGGGACTTGAAAACACATTGATTTTCCGCCTCCAGTTGGCATAATAACCAAGGCATCATTACCTTCAAGAACATATTCAATAATATCTTGCTGTTGAGCACGAAAACCATCGTAACCAAAGTGTTTTTTTAAAGTGGGAAGTAAAAGATTTTTATAATTGGGTATGGGCATGCGTTTTATTTTCGAAACGCAAAATTACGGGAAACAACTTATAAAACAACAAAACATTTTTTTTAATTTCTACTGAAATAATTTGTTTCATTCCATTTAATTCCTTTAAATTTGAAGTATAAAATAAACTTTAGGAGTAACTATTTAATAGTTTGAGAAATATCCTTTGAACCTGAAGCTGTTGATACAGCCGGAGGAAAAAGTTAAGTCTTTTCAAAATCATTTCATTAAAACCGATATTCAATTTCGGTTTATCCTTTAAAAGTTTATGGAAAATTATCTAAATCAAGATTATGATATCTATAAACGTAAACAATGCTATTCACCAAGTTGCCGAACATAGTGTTCTAGCAACCATCATTTCTAAACTTAGTCCAATACAAAACGGTATAGCTGTAGCTGTAAACAACACCGTTATACCAAAATCTAATTGGGACAATGTCAAGGTTTCTAATAATGATAACATCCTGATTATACAAGCGACTCAGGGCGGATAGACACGTTTATTTTTTACATATCACATACTTAATGTACTGTAATTAATTCGGTGCAATCGCTTTACCGATTGCATCTTAATGTAATGAATACCATGAAGAAAAAAGACACTGCACCAAAAAACGGAGTCACGAGACAGCCATTCCCAAGTTCGAAAAAAGTGTACGTTCAAGGCACATTATTTCCTGAACTACAAGTTGCTATGCGAGAAATCACGCTAAGTGACACGGTTGACTCAATGACAAAACAAAAAACACCAAATCAGCCTGTAACGGTTTATGATACTTCCGGACCATATACAGATCCTGCAAAAAATATTAATGTACATAAAGGGATTGAACGCATTCGAGAACCTTGGGTATTACAACGTGGAGATGTAGAACAATTAGAATCGTTTTCATCGCAATATTGTAACGAAAGGTTGGCCGATACGAGTTTAGATCACTTACGGTTTTCTGATCTTAAAAAACCGTTACGTGCCAAACCTGGTAAAAATGTATCGCAAATGCATTATGCCAGACAAGGGATAATCACACCAGAAATGGAATATGTAGCCATTCGTGAAAATCAGAAAATTGATGAAGCAATCCGCTTATCTAAACAGCATGGCGGACAAGATTTTGGAGCATCTATTCCAGAAAAAATCACACCAGAATTTGTGAGAGAAGAAATTGCTCGTGGTCGTGCAGTATTACCTTCTAATATTAATCACTCTGAAAGTGAACCGATGATTTTAGGTCGAAATTTTTTAGTGAAAATTAATGCCAATATTGGGAATTCTGCTACGACATCTAGTATAGAAGAAGAAGTTGAAAAAGCGGTTTGGGCGTGTCGTTGGGGCGCCGATAATATTATGGATTTATCAACTGGTGAAAATATTCATGAAACGCGTGAATGGATCATTCGTAATTCACCTGTACCTATCGGAACCGTACCCATTTATCAAGCTTTAGAAAAAGTAAATGGTAAAGCCGAAGATTTAACATGGGAGATTTTTAGAGACACGCTAATAGAACAAGCTGAGCAAGGTGTCGATTATTTTACCATTCACGCGGGTGTCCGTTTGCGTTATGTGCCTATGACAGCAAAACGCATTACAGGAATTGTGTCTCGTGGTGGATCAATCATGGCAAAATGGTGTTTGGCTCATCATAAAGAAAGTTTTTTATACACCCATTTTGAAGAGATTTGCGAAATCATGAAAGCTTACGATGTAGCCTTTTCTTTAGGAGATGGCCTACGCCCAGGTTGTATTGCCGATGCGAATGACGAAGCGCAATTTGCAGAATTAGAAACACTGGGAGAACTGACAAAAATTGCATGGAAACATGATGTACAAACCTTTATTGAAGGTCCTGGCCACGTACCAATGCATATGATAAAAGCGAATATGGACAAGCAGTTAGAGGCTTGCGAAGAAGCACCTTTTTATACTTTAGGTCCGTTAACCACAGATATCGCACCGGGTTATGATCATATAACTTCAGGAATTGGAGCGGCTATGATTGGCTGGTTTGGTTGTGCCATGTTATGTTACGTGACACCTAAAGAGCATTTAGGTCTGCCTAATAAAGACGATGTCCGTACAGGCGTAGTCACTTATAAACTAGCAGCTCATGCGGCGGATTTAGCTAAAGGTCATCCTGGAGCTCAACATCGCGACGATGCCTTAAGTAAAGCGCGTTTTGAATTTAGATGGGAAGATCAGTTTAATTTGGCTCTCGATCCAGAATTGGCACGCGAATATCATGATGAAACATTGCCTGCAGAAGGTGCTAAAATTGCCCATTTTTGTTCGATGTGCGGACCAAAATTCTGTTCGATGAAAATTTCACAAGAAGTCCGTGATTTTGCTGCGGTAAACGAGGTGAAAGGTGATGAAGTGTTTGCAAAAGGGATGGAAGAAAAAGCACAAGAATTTAAAGACAAAGGAAGCGAAGTGTATCTTTAAAACCGAATCTGTGATGCTGAACTCGATTCAGCATCACATTAAGAAAAAGAACAATATATCAAAACAACCTAAACTTGTGAGATTCTGAGTCAAACTCAGAAAAACAAAACCTTTATAATAGAAAATATCTTAATATGATTGTACTTATAGCGCCAGAAACAGATGTTCCAAACGAAATTGAAATTCTACATCAGTTATTTAAAGCGGGTTTAGAATATTACCATCTAAGAAAGCCTAACAAAACTTTTGATGAACATGTAACTTATTTAAATCAGATAGATGCTCAATATCACAACAGAATTGTAGTGCATTATTATCATGAATTGGTAAATACATATCCTTTAAAAGGCATTCATTTTCAAGAGCAAAAGCGCATAGATCATATCGATAATCCTGGTCAGTATTTTAAAAATCTGAACATGTTTGGTAAAACTATAAGTTCATCCTTTCATGAACCAGACCAACTTGAGACGTGTTATTTCGAATTCGATTATCATTTATTAAGCCCAGTGTTTTCATCTATATCAAAACAAGGTTATGAAGGTCGCGGCTTCGATGTGAATCATATTGATAAAACAATCATTGGTATGGGCGGCGTTACCGATTCAAACATTGAAACATTTAAACATTTAGGCTATAAAGGTGTAGGTGTTTTGGGTGGTATTTGGAATAATGAAAGTCCTGTAGACGTATTTAGAAAAATGCAGAAACAGTTTTGAAATTAAATTTCAAAATAATGAGACCCTGAACAACTTTCAGGGTGACGGTATATTCAACTTTTAGAAATAGAATGTTGTTTTCGTCGTCATGCTGAACGCGTTTCAGCATCACATAAAGTGAAATATTATTGTGAATTGAAACGAATTCAAGTTCACAACACAGAAAGAATATAATATTAAAACAGAGCATATTATTCCAACTAAAGCTAAAAACACATGATAAAAAACAATACCATGCAACCCATTAACAATTGTATTCTAACTATAGCCGGGCTCGATCCTTCCAGCGGTGCCGGTATTACGTCAGATATTAAAACATTTGAAGCTCATGGGTTGTATGGCTTATCGGTGTGTACTGCGGTAACAGTTCAAAATGATATTAATTTTAAAGATTGTGTTTGGATTGAATCGCATATTATTATCAAACAAATTGAAACCTTGTTTGAGCGCTTTTCAATTGGAGTCGTTAAAATTGGTATTATTGAATCTTGGTCTGTATTATCTAAGGTTACAGAGACCGTGGTTAGGTTAAATCCAAATATCAAGATTATTTTAGATCCTATTTTAAAAGCGAGTTCAGGCTTTGAGTTTCATGAGTCAACAGACATAGATGTGTTTAGCGCTATTTTAGAAAAGTGTTATTTTATAACACCCAATTATAACGAAATCCAGAATTTGTTTCCTCGTAAAACCATTTCAGAAACTATTGCTTTTATTTCTGCACAAACCAATATTTATTTAAAAGGAGGGCATAGAAACGATAAAAAAGGCTGGGATGAAATTTACCACAGTGGTATTGTACAAATCAATTTTAAACCAGGACCACACGCCGTTCATGATAAACACGGGAGTGGTTGTGTATTATCTGCAGCATTAGCCTCTTATGTTGCAAAACAATTACCTTTAGAAGATGCTTGCAAATTAGCAAAACAGTATGCAGAGTATTTTTTAAGTTCTAACAATTCCTTATTAGGAACGCATAATTACAATAATTTATGATTAGCAAATTACATTATATTACACAAGGAGATACAGCAGAACAACACCTAGAATACATACAAAACGCTTGTAGTTCTGGAGCAGATTGGATTCAGCTACGTATGAAGAATTTTGATGAAGCTGTAGTATTAGAGACGGCAAAAAAAGCGAGAGAAATCACCATGCATTTTCAAACCCGCTTAATTATAAACGACTTTTATAAAATTGCTAAAGCTGTAAATGCAGATGGTGTGCATTTAGGGAAAGATGATGGTTGCCCACTAGAAGTTCGCGAGTATCTAGGAAAATGGTATCGCATAGGTGGTACTGCCAATACACTAGAAGATTGCAAAACCCTTATTGATAAAAAAGTAGATTATATTGGTTTAGGACCGTTTAGATTTACCACTACAAAATCTAATTTGGGACCAATATTGGGTGTTAATGCGTATCAAGACATTGTGAATAAACTAGATTCCGACATGCCAATTATTGCCGTTGGAGGGATTACATTAAGTGATATACCAGAACTTATATCTACCGGTATTCATGGTGTTGCGGTATCTACAGACATCACAAAAAACTTCAATACCATCTCTCAATTTAATACTGGTTTAAACGGTCCGAGTACACAAGAACAAGTTTATAAAATGAATAAAACAGACGATGATGCATGATAATTTAACCATTGCAGACAAAACCTTTAGTTCTCGATTATTCACAGGAACAGGTAAATTCAGTAATTCTGAATTGATGAGATCTGCCATTTTAGCTTCAGAAAGTGAACTAGTAACGGTGGCTTTAAAACGTGTTGATACTACTGATAATAAAGATGATATCTTAACTCATTTAAATCATTCATCTATACATTTATTACCTAATACCTCTGGAGTAAGAACAGCTGAAGAAGCTGTGTTTGCTGCTAATTTATCTCGAGAAGCTTTAAATACAAATTGGATAAAATTGGAGATTCATCCAGATCCAAAATATTTATTACCGGATCCTATTGAAACATTAAAAGCTGCTGAAATACTTGTTAAGGAAGGTTTCGTAGTTATGCCATATATTCATGCCGATCCGGTATTGTGCAAACGTTTAGAAGATGTGGGTGTGCAATGCGTGATGCCTTTAGGAGCGCCTATTGGAAGTAATAAAGGTTTAAAAACTTTAGAGTTTCTAGAAATTATTATTGCCCAAAGTAATGTCCCTGTAATTGTAGATGCAGGAATAGGGAGTCCGTCGCATGCTGCTCATGCCATGGAATTAGGTGCAGATGCTGTGCTTGTTAATACAGCTATTGCAGTATCTCAAAACCCAGTTGACATGGGAATATCGTTCAAATTGGCAGTTCAAGCTGGACGTATGGCTTTTAATGCTAAACTAGCTCCATCCAGACAAACCGCAGAAGCTAGTAGTCCGCTAACAAGTTTTCTAAATATCTAAACCATGTCTACTTTTAAAACCATTTTAGATACTTATAACTGGGAAGATACTTTAGGTAGCATTAATGCTAAAACCGAACAAAATGTCTTAACAGCATTAGCTAAAACGACTCGTGATTTAGAAGATTTTAAAGCTTTAATTTCTCCGGCGGCTCAACCGCATTTAGAAACCATGGCGCGACTCAGTCAGCAGATTACTAAAAAACGTTTTGGCAATACCATACAAATGTATGCACCTATGTATCTGAGTAACGAATGTCAAAACATTTGTACGTATTGCGGATTTAGTATGACCAATAAGATTCCGAGAAGAACCTTAACAGATGCTGAAATTTTAAAAGAAACGGCCTATTTAAAGTCGAAAGGTTATGATCATATCCTATTAGTTACAGGAGAAGCCAACCGTACCGTAGGTGTTGAATATTTGAAACATGCCATTCAATTAATACGGTCTCAATTTTCAAATATTACCATTGAAGTTCAACCTCTAGATCAAGATGAGTACGAATTACTCATTGAGCATGGATTGTATGCCGTATTAGTATATCAAGAAACTTACCATCGTGACGAATACAGAAAGCATCACCCTAAAGGTAAAAAATCTAATTTCGATTATCGCTTAGCCACTCCTGATCGCTTAGGGAAAGCTGGAATTCATAAAATAGGATTAGGCAGCTTGTATGGTTTGGAAGATTGGAGAGCAGATAGTTTTTTTACAGCACTTCATTTTAAATACCTTCAGAAAACCTATTGGAAAACAAAATATTCTATGTCATTTCCGCGTTTACGTCCGTTTTCAGGCGGATTAGAACCTAAAGTTGAAATGACAGACCGCGATTTGGTTCAACTTATTTGTGCGTTTAGATTATTAGATGAAGATTTAGAATTATCGATGTCGACTCGCGAAAGCGAACTGTTTAGAGATCATATTGTACACTTAGGCATAACCTCTATTAGTGCCGAATCCAAAACCAATCCTGGAGGCTATGTCGTTGAAAAACAATCGTTAGAACAATTTGAAATTTCAGACGAACGCTCTACAGAATCGTTTACAAACATGTTAAAATCACAAGGTTTAGAAGTTGTTTGGAAAGATTGGGAGAACAATTGGCAATAATTATTAAATTTACAGCATGTTATATAAAGAAGAACATTTACAATATAAACGTCATTTAGCTTTAGAGGATATTGGCGTAGAGGGTCAGAATAAATTAAAAGCTTCCAAAGTTTTAGTGGTAGGCGCTGGCGGACTTGGATGTCCAATTTTACAATATTTAACTGCTGCAGGTGTGGGTACTATTGGTGTGATAGACCATGATAGCGTAGATCAAACCAATTTACAACGTCAAGTATTATACGGTTATAATGACATAGGAAAATTTAAAGTGTCCTGTGCTATTTCTAAGTTAGAACAGCTGAATAAATTTGTAAAATTCAAATCTTATATTGAACGTTTAAGCAAGTCTAATGCTATTAAACTGTTTAAACAATACGATATTATTGTAGACGGAACAGACAATTTTAACACACGTTATTTGGTAAATGATGCCGCCGTTCTTGCAGAAAAACCTGTAGTTTTTGGATCTATTTTTAAGTTTGAAGGTCAGGTTACGGTTTATAATTATAAAAACGGACCAACATATAGATGTTTATTTCCTAAAGCATCAGAAGATAGTTTAAATTGTGAAGAAGCTGGTGTTCTGGGAGTTTTGCCAGGTATAGTAGGTTTATTACAATCTAACGAAGTCATTAAAATGATATGCGAAATCGGGGAGGTCCTTTCTGGAAAACTATTGGTTTTTAATGCCCTAAGCATGAGTCAGAATATGTTGACTTACGAAAAAACGGTACATTCTCATGTCACCTATATTGCAGATGTCGAAGAAGATTACAACGTAAATACGTCTATGAAATCGCTAACCTTCTCTGAATATTTAAAGCATAAAGACAATTTATTTGTTTTAGATGTCCGTACAGAAAAGGAGCATAATATGTTTCATTTGTCTCACGATTATCATATTCCACTTAAAGAATTAAGTCAACGGTATTTCGAAATCGACACTAAAAAATCCATTTTGGTTTACTGCCAATCTGGGAAACGTAGTACTCAAGCGATTGAGATTTTAAAGTCTTTAAAAATTAAAAATAAGTTGTATAATTTAAAAGATGGATTACAGCAGCCTATCTAATTTTACTAGCACAGCATCAGTATATTTTATACTATAAATCGTAAAGTTGAATAGCGTAAAGTATGGGAGTTACCACCAGACTATGAAGCATTTTTTAGTTAAACCATTAGGTTGTTTTACCCAACATAAAGGTGATGTTTTATTGCGCATTACAGATTCTATAAGCTCTAAAAAGCGTGAATACGTAAGCCATGCTATTTGTGTTTCGATAGCGCACAACCAATTTACTTTTTCTGGGATATAAAATTTACAATCTGCAAAGTGATGTAAGTCACCATAATGAACATAAAATCCAGCTATGCATGCAGGATTTAAGGCTTTACACACGTCTTTAGTCTGCATATAAGGCACAAACAATTGAGCTTTAAAATAGACCTGCTGCGACACCGTATCAGTATTTAATTGTAGCGTATTTAAATAATTTAACGTTTCAGGACGATACAGTAAAGGAAGTTGTTTATCTTTTAATTTACTTAATTTATCAACTAAACAATCTTTTCTATTAGGGCCTATCCAATGTTCGTATTCGGTTGTGCCAACTTCCGGATCGTATAAATAGAATTTATACACGATTTCAAGATGTTTGTATGTATTTCCGTGTTTTAAAATACAGTCTAGCTCACCTAAAGTACGTTTCTCTTGCTGTATTTGAATATTCTCTACTATTATTTCAACATCAGGTAATTGGTTTAATTCAAAACTTACAAAACGCTCTACACGTTTTCCTAAACGTAAATTTTCATCTATAATATCATCAAAATTACCATCTTGGATTATAGGCATCTTAAATTGCTCCAAACCTTGCTCAGACATACCTTCCCAAAGTTGCGGTGTATCACGATATCCTAAATATTGTTTGTAAACAGATTTCATACTCTTGTATTTTGAAATATAAATGTAAGGGTTTATATGTAGTCACATGCAACTTTTTCTGCTAACACTTACAAATAATTTCTAAGATTTACCCCGATAATTTATGAACTTTTTCATGACTCTTTGTTAATATAATTACATAAGTGTAAAGCCTTTAAATACATTAATTTGTATGCCATTAACTTTTTATTTACAAACTTTTAGTGAGTGATTTTCAAATAATTAAGTCGTTAATAGTCTCAATTCAAATAATTTCTAGTGAATCATGCATAAAAACCCTAGAAAAGGCCTTATTTTTGCATTCCTTAAAACCTATTATAAATGTCAGTTACAGCTACAGATTTAGCAGAAAGAAACGCCGGAAAAGATTTATATAGTTATCAACGTGGAGCCATAAACAAGATATTTCAATGTTTTGAAGAAGCCGCGGAAGATTACCATTTATTATATCAATTACCTACAGGTGGTGGAAAGACTGTAATCTTTTCTGAAATTGTGAGGCAATACCTAAAGCATCATAATAAAAAGGTGCTTGTAATGACGCACCGTATAGAATTATGTAAGCAAACGTCGGGAATGTTAACCGAGTTTGGTGTCTCTAATAAAGTGATTCATAGTAAAGCAAATTTAGAAGACCAAGCCGACTTTAGTTGTTTTGTAGCGATGGTTGAAACGCTTAATAACAGATTAAATGATGGTAAATTAGATATTTCTGATATTGGTTTAGTGATTATTGATGAAGCGCATTACAACTCTTTCACTAAATTATTTAAGTTCTTCGAAAAATCATTTATTCTAGGGGTAACAGCTACGCCTTTAAGTTCGAATATTAAATTACCAATGAATGATAATTACAACGAATTAATCGTTGGAGAATCTATTCAATCCCTAATTGAAAACGAATTTTTAGCCCGTGCAGAAGTATACTCTTATAATGTTGGACTAACCTCTTTAGTTGTAGGAGCCAATGGAGACTATACTGTAAAATCGTCTGAAGACCTGTACACCAATAGCGATATGCTTGGTAAATTAATTCAGGCTTACGAAGAACGTTCTAAACACAAGAAAACGCTAATCTTTAATAATGGTATTAACACCTCGCTTCATGTATACGATACGTTTAGAGCTGCAGGTTACAATGTCGCACATTTAGACAATACCAATACTAAAAAAGAGCGTAAAAAAATATTAAAGTGGTTTAAAGAAACGCCAGATGCAATTCTAACATCGGTAAGTATTTTAACTACAGGTTTTGATGAGCCTACAGTTGATTCAATTATCTTGAATCGTGCAACAAAATCATTAACATTATACTACCAAATGATTGGTCGTGGATCTCGTATTCTGAAGAACAAATCGAAATTTAACGTGATCGATTTAGGTAATAACTTCCATCGTTTCGGACCTTGGGGAGCAGATTTAGATTGGCAAAAGATATTTAGATCTCCTAATTTCTATTTAGATGGAATTATGAGTGATGAAGAATTAGAAGAGAATTTTAGATACGAAATGCCAGACGAATTACGTGCTGAGTTTGGAAAATCTAACTCAGTCTATTTCGATGTCAAGAAAACGTACATTGATTCTATTAGAAAAGGGGAATCGTCTAAAGTAGTTTTAGAGCGTTCTATTCGTCATCATGCTTATATATGTACTGAAAACAGTGAAGACATGTATGATGCCTTAGATTTAGCTAAAAAACTAGGAGACGATATTGATTATCGTATTCAGCGTTATACCAAATGTATTAGTAAAAGTACATTTAACTTTGTTGAATGGTTACGCGACGATTACCGTAAAAAACTAAGAGCTTATATTCGTGAGAATTTTGATGATTTATTTGAAGAAATTAACGGATTCCCTCCAGAAGAATAATAAAACATAATAAAGGGGTTTAGTAACAAACTAAAACCAATTAACATAAAAAAGGTCATTCCGTTTATTACTGAATGACCTTTTTTTTATGTGTTATAAAAACTTAACACTTATTCTACTGTCGGAAACGACCAAGCTAAAATTCTACTTTTTTTATTACCCTGTTCCATAGCTATGGTTTTATGGGTTGCTTTTAGTTTATCTAACTGCTTTTTCAACTTGCTTAAGTTTTCTTGTTTAGAGACTAAAGTCGTAAACCAATGCACTTGCGATTTAAAAACTACACTTTGCTTAATCATGCGTTTTATAAATAAAGCTTCGCCACCATTACACCACAATTCGTGTGCTTGACCACCAAAATTTAATTCTGCAGGACCGGATTTTTTAAGATTCTTAAGCTTTTGCTTAGTAGTACGTGTTGCTTCTTCTTCAGATCCGAAAAATGGCGGATTACACATGGTAAACGTAAATGTTTCATCAGCTTTAATCACGCCTTCAAAAATATGTGCCGGATCGGGTTGTAAACGTATCTCTATCTTTTTAAGTAATTCTGGTGTTAAGCCTACATTGTGTTTCGCACTTTCTACAGCACTCAAACTCGTATCACAACCCACCATTTTCCAATCGTAAATCTGAGCTCCTAAAATAGGGTAGATGGTATTGGCACCAACACCAATATCTAAACCTTTCACATTTTCAGAATCTTTTTCAACCTCTAAAAGATCGTGTATATGATGAATATAATCTGCACGTCCAGGAATGGGCGGACATAAATATCCCTTAGGAATCCTCCAATCGGTTAAACCGTAATCGGCAATAAGAAGGGCTTTATTTAAATGAAAAACCGCATCACTTTTATCGAAATGAATGGTTTTTTGTTGGGTTAACGGACTAGTAAAAACAAACGATTTTAGTTTAGGATACGCTTGTATTAATGCATCAAAATCGTATGATTTTTTATGCTTATTATTAGAGTGCATAGATATAATTTGCGACAAAGATAAACTAAAATTAAGCAACATTTTAGAATTCGAAAATTGTATTAGAATGCACTTTAAATTAGTATACCTTTGCAAACAGAAATAATTATTATGGCAACATTTAAACACTTAGGTGTAGAACACGAATATATACAAGCTTTAAAAGAACTGGGGATTAAATACCCATCCGATATTCAAGAAAAAGCAATCCCTGTTTTATTAAAATCTAAAACAGATTTTGTTGGATTAGCTCAAACAGGAACTGGAAAAACAGCTGCATTTGGTTTGCCAATGCTTCAAAATATAGATCCAAATTCTAAACATGTACAGGCTTTAATATTAGCACCAACACGCGAACTTGTACAGCAAATAAAAAAGCAGCTCTTTAAATTCACTAAATACTGTGAAGCAAAAATATTTGTTGAAGGCGTTTATGGAGGAGAAAAAATAGACATTCAAATTCAGAATTTAAAACGTACCACACATGTTATTGTAGCTACGCCTGGACGTTTAAACGATTTACTAGACCGTAAAGTCATCGATCTTAGAAAAGTAAACACCGTGATTTTAGATGAAGCCGACGAAATGCTAAGTATGGGCTTTAAAGATGCCCTAACAAAAATACTAGATCATACACCTACGTCTAAAAATACGTGGTTGTTTTCTGCAACTATTCCATCTGGTATACAACACATTATCGATCATTATATGTCCCCAAAAGCGGTTCGTGTGGTGATTAATAAAAATGAACTTGTAAACGCGAATATTTCTCACACCTATATTACTACAACTATAGACCAAAAGCAAAACGTTATTCTTGGACTTTTAGAAGCCAGACCAGACGATCGTGGTATTATTTTCTGTAGAACAAAGGCAGGAACAAACACCTTAACCGAGTTTTTAAAAGAAGAAGGGTTTTCTGTTGAAGCTTTAGAAGGCGATATGCAACAACGTGATCGTGAAAAAGTAATGCGTGCCTTTAAAAAAGGAAATTTACAAGTTCTAATTTCTACAGATGTTTCAGCTCGTGGTATCGATGTAAATGATTTGGCTTTTGTCTTACACCATCAGTTACCAGAACATATAGAATATTATACTCACCGTAGCGGACGTACAGCACGTGCAGGAAAAACAGGACAATCTATTGCCTTAATTTTAGGTAGTGAATTAAAACGCATTCATGAAATGAATAAAGAATTAGGTATTAAATTTAAAGAGATTTCTATATAATATAGAAGGGGCTCGAGCAGAGTCAAGAGCTTTTAAATCTCCATCTCGACTCCGCTCGATGACCTTTATTTTGAAGTTTAATACTGAACTTATTTTTGGGTTATGTTATGAACTCATATGTATTCAGTATATTAAAAGGGTGCTCGAGCGGAGTCGAGAGCTTTAAATCTCCATATCGACTCCGCTCGATGACCTTTATTTTGAAAGTTACATACTCAAAAGCGCTTTTAGTTACACTTAATTACTTAAACACTCTTCGTCATGCTGAACTCGTTTCAGCATCACACTAGTACTGTATTCTAATAAATACTGAATAATATCGGTGTGCCCCTAAACTTAATTTAGGTTAAGAATACTAATATCCATGTACATAATATACTCAAAGGGTGCTCGAGCGGAGTCGAGAGCTTTAAATCTCCATCTCGACTCCGCTCGATGACCTTTATTTTTAAAGCTTTATACTCAAAAGCGCTTTTAGTTATACTTAATTACATAAACACCTCTTCGTCATGCTGAACTCGTTTCAGCATCGCACTAATAATGCATTCTAATAAAATTTGAATTATATCGGTATGACCTTATACTTAATTCAAGGTGATAATATGAATATCCATATAAACAATATACTTAAAGGGTGCTCGAGCGGAGTCGAGAGCTTTACATCTCTATCTCGACTCCGCTCGATGACCATTAATTTGAAAGTTTCATACTCAAAAGCGCTATTAGTTACACTTGTTTAAATAATCACCTCTTCGTCATGCTGAACTCGTTTCAGCATCGCACTAGTACTGCATTCTAATAAAATTTGAATTATATCGGTATGACCTTATACTTAATTCAAGGTGATAATATGAATATCCATATAAACAATATACTTAAAGGGTGCTCGAGCGGAGTCGAGAGCTTTCAAGTCTACATCTCGACTCCGCTCGATGACCTTTAATTTGAAAGCTTTATACTAAAAGCGCTTTTAGTTTCACTTAATTATATAAACACCTCTTCGTCATGCTGAACTCGTTTCAGCATCACACTAATAATGCCTTCTAATAAATACTGAATTATATCGGTATGACCCTAAACTTAGTTTAGGGTAAAAATATTAATATCCAGATACACAATATACTCAAAGGGTGCTCGAGCGGAGTCGAGAGCTTTAAATCTCCATCTCGACTCCGCTCGATGACCTTTAATTTTGAAACTTTATACTGAACTTATTTTTGGGTTATGTTATGAACTTATATGTATACAGTATATTAAAAGGATGCTCGAGCGGAGTCGAGAGCTATTAAATCTACATCTCACTCCGCACGATGCCCATTAATATTCAAGTATAAAATATAAAAGCCTTCAATCTGTAAAAGAATGAAGGCTTTTTAATTAATTATTGGGTACTAAATAAACTATGCGTTTTGTAAAGGCTTAATTATCTTCAATAACGTCTCGGCTACCAATTCAGACGATGCTGGATTTTGTCCGGTAATTAAATTACCATCAGTAATCACATGCACGCCCCAATCATCTCCTTTAGAGTAGGTTGCTCCATTTTCTTTAAGCATGTCTTCAACTAAAAATGGCACGACATCTGTTAATTGTACAGCCTCTTCTTCAGTATTAGAAAATCCTGTCACCTCTTTTCCTTGTACTAAAGGTGTTCCATCTACATTTTTCACGCTTTTTAAAGCAGCTGGAGCATGACATACAAATCCGATAGGTTTATCGGCAGCATTAAAGCTTTCTATTAATTTAATAGACGTTTCGTCATTGGCTAAATCCCAAAGTGGACCATGACCTCCTGGATAAAATACAGCATCATAATCTGCAGCATTTATCGTTGATAATGGCACTGTATTGGCAATGCGATCCTGAGTAACAGCATCTGTTTCAAAACGTTTTGTCGCTGCAGTTGCTGCATCTTCAGTATCACTACTTGGATCTATCGGCGCTTGTCCACCTTTAGGCGTAGCAATTGTAATTTGCGCACCATTATCTAGTAAGGCATAATACGGACTTGCGAATTCTTCAATCCAAAAGCCTGTTTTTTTGCCTGTATTTCCTAAGGTATCGTGAGATGTTAATACAAATAAAATATTCATAATATTTCTGTTTTAAGTTAATAAATAGATGCCTGACTTTTAATAGGCCATGTGGACTATATGCTCGACATCTTCTGGTTTTAGAGATTTGTGTTCTCCTAAACCTAGCCAACCACGTTCTGTAAAACGTTTGGCAATAATTTCTGCAGTACCGTCAAAATCATCAGTGTATTTAGAGAGTTTGGTCTCAATACCCATCTGATTAAAAAAGGATTCTGTTTTTTCGATTGCAGCATAGGCTTTATCATCTATAGAGCCTTCAGTAATGTTCCAAACACGTTCTGCATACTGTGCTAATTTTTCTTTCTTAGCTTCAAAGTTGTATTGATAATGACTTGGTGCAATTATCGCTAAAGTTCTTGCATGATCTATACCATAAAGCGCAGTTAATTCGTGCCCCATCGCATGCACTGCCCAATCTGTCGGCACTCCTTTTTGGATTAATCCGTTTAAGGCCATAGTACAACTCCACATAAAATTAGAAGCCGCATTATAATCTGTCGAATCTTTCAAAATAGTTGGTGCGACTTCTAAAAGCGTTTGCATGATACTTTCAGCAAATCGATCTTGGAGTAGGGCAGCAGCCGGATAAGTCATATACTGTTCTAAAACATGAGTAAAAGCATCGGTTATTCCGTTTACCAATTGGCGTTGTGGAATAGATTGTATCACTTGCGGATCTAGAATAGAGAACTGCGGAAATAATCCCGGTCCGCCCATACCTAGTTTTTCCTTGGTTTCAGCATTGGTAATTACTGCTCCAGAATTCATTTCAGATCCCGTTGCAGGTAAGGTTAAAACGGTTCCAAAAGGCATTCCAACTTCAGTGCGTTTGCTGTCTTTTAAAATATCCCAAGGTGAATCTCCTTCATATAAAGCAGCTGACGATAGGAATTTTGTACCATCAATAACAGAACCACCACCTACAGCTAATAAATACGTGATACTTTCTTCTTTGATCACTTTTAGAGCCTTCATCAAAACCGAATACTCTGGATTGGCAGGAATTCCACCAAACTCTACATGACTGATATCTTTTAAGGCTGTCTTAACTTGATCGTAAATACCATTCTTTTTGATACTTCCACCACCATACAGAATTAATACTCTTGCATCTGTTGGTAATTCTTCGGATAATTTTGAAATTGTATCTTTTCCGAAAATTATTTTTGTTGGATTCTTAAACTCAAAATTGTTCATGATTTTAAATTTTTTATATGTTATTAATCCTACTTGATTTATGCACTACATCGATTCTTTAAGAAAATATAATCTCTAGAATACGTTAGAATAAACGCTTTAACGCATCTATAATATCACTTGGTTCTGAACGTTTTCTATAATCTACATCTACAAAACTCCATTTTACCACACCTTCACGATTTAAAACAAAGGTTGCTGGGATTGGTAACATTGTAGAATTACCATTATTAATTTGTTCTAAATCTAATCCGCGATCTACACGCATATGTTCGGCTAAAAACTCAGGAACTTCCCAAGCCACACCATATTGAAAAGCAACTTTCGCATCCTGATCAGACAATACTCCAAAATCCATAGCACTAATTTCATCTGCGGTCAAACTCTGATCTGGTACTTGCGGACTAATAGCGACTAAGTTGGCACCCAACTCATGGATTTCGCCTAAAATTTCTTGTAATGCTCTAATTTGTAAGCTGCAATACGGACACCAATCACCACGATAAAAGGTAATGACTACAGGACCGTTTTCTAATAAGTTATCTAACGACACCGATTTCCCTCGGGCGTTTGGTAACTTGAATCTTGGTGCTTTTTCTCCAACCTTTATGGCATTATCACCTTGTTCAAAAGATTTAGCCTCTTCAATGGCAGCATCTACGCCTTTCATGAAGTCTGGATTTTTTAATCGGCCTTCTGCTATTTTAGCTTCCGTTTGTTCTCTTAAGTTTTTCATTTTCTAGATATACTGTTATATTTTTACAATCATTTTACCTTTATTCTTTCCGCTGAATAAATCGATAAATGCTTGTGGTGTGTTTTCGAAACCTTCAACTATGGTTTCTGTATATTTTAATTTATCTTCTCCTAACCATTCTGATAATTGCGTCATGGCTTCTGGGAATTTATCGGCATAATTAGAGACGATAAACCCTTGCATTAAAGCACTGTTTTTCACTAAAAACGGCTGTACACTAAGTCCTGTTGGCGCTTCTGTTTTGTTATATACCGAAATGGCACCACATATAATAATACGAGCAAAACGGTTGATGCTAAATAATGCGGCATCAGAAATAGGACCTCCAACATTATCAAAATACACATCTATGCCATCTGGACATGTTTCTTTAATAGCTGCTGCCATATCAGAAGTAGTGTTGTAATTAATTACGTCGTCAAATCCAAAGTCCGCTTTTAACATCTCAACTTTTTCATCTGTACCTGCAATACCAACTACGCGAAGTCCGAGTATTTTTCCTATTTGTCCAACAACACTTCCTACAGCTCCAGCAGCACCAGAGACTAATAAGGTTTCGCCAGCTTTGGGTTTACCAATTTCGTGTAATCCTAAAAAGGCTGTCAATCCAGTCATTCCAATCACGCCTAAATACGCACTCAAAGGAGCACGCTCTGGACTGATTTTATTTAAACCTTCACCGTTAGAAATCTGTGTTGTTTTCCAATCTAACATTCCAGACACATAATCGCCTTCTTTAAAGTTATCATGTTTAGAAGCTTTAACTTGTGCAACAACACCCGAAGCAATCGGTTCGTTTAATTTAAATGGTGGTACATAAGATTTAGCATCGCTCATTCGACCTCTTAAATACGGGTCTACAGATATATATTTAGTCTCTAATAAAATTTCACCTTCAGAAATGTTTAATGTACTATCGTCTTTTTGAAATTCGAAATCTGATAATTTTGGAGCGCCTTCTGGTCTGCTTTTTAATAAAATAGTCTGATTCATAATTTTCTGTTTTAATCTATTGTTTTAAATAATTGTTCAGTGCTTTTTCTCACTTTTACTTGATTTGCTAACCAATCATTAGCTTCATCTCTGTAACCTAGTGGTAATAAAATTGAACTTCGTAATCCTTGTGCTTTTAATCCTAGAATTTTGTCTACGGCTTCTGGATCAAAACCTTCCATTGGTGTAGCATCTACACCTTCGTAAGCTGCCGCTGCAATCGCGTATCCAAATGCAATGTAAGCTTGTTTAGAAGCGTGAATAAAATTCTCTTCTGCGTCTTTTTGCGGATACGTATTTAATAACATCTGTCTGTAATTTTCAAATCCTTCGTTTTCATAACCACGTACGGTATTTGTTAAATCGAAGACTTCGTTAATACGATCGGCTGTATATGTATCCCAAGCAGCAAACACTAATAAATGAGAACAATCTGTAACTACCGATTGGTTCCATGCAACAGGTTTAATTTGTGCTTTAATCTCTGGATTGGTTATTACTAAAACCTCAAAAGGTTGTAAACCACTAGACGTTGGTGCTAAACGAACCGCTTCTAAAATACGGTCTAATTTATCTTGTGGGATGACTTCACCATTCATGGCTTTAGTTGCGTATCTCCAATTTAATTTATCTAATAATTCCATCTGTTATTAATTTGTATAGTTTAAGTTATTTATTGTGTAATACTTGCCCAAGCGGCTTGGTAAGCTTCGTTTAAATGTGCTGTTGTAATTTTAAGATCACCTCGTTTTTCTGCATTAAGCAAAAAGGCTAGGGGGTAAATACTAAAGGCATATAATAATTGATGCGATAAAGGTTTAATAATTCCTTCTGTAATTCCGCGATCCCACAAGTCGAGTAGGGGCTTTAGGTTTTTAATACCATCTTGGCGGCTACTCGTATCAATCATAGGTGTGTTTTCACATTGCGATAAGAAAAACCCTTTTTCAATATCCTTTAATTTATATTCGGCCATACGTCTCCAAACCAATTCAAATCCTTCTGCAATAGATGCATCTGCATTAAATGTTTCAAAAGCATACTGCATGTATTCTGCCTTAACTTCTTTATAGACTTGATTTACCAAATCTTGTTTGTTTTCAAAATATATATAAATTGTCGCCGGAGATACATTCGCCATTTTGGCTATTTTAGACATAGGTGCCGCGTGAAATCCTTGGTTATTCACCAAATGTATGGTGGCTTTAACCAAAGCTGCTCGTTTAATTTCACTTTTCTTTAAAACTGGCATAATT
Source organism: Formosa algae (assembly GCF_001439665.1). Classification (GTDB taxonomy): domain Bacteria; phylum Bacteroidota; class Bacteroidia; order Flavobacteriales; family Flavobacteriaceae; genus Formosa; species Formosa algae. The sequence goes on along the minus strand of NZ_LMAK01000011.1, from coordinate 12,258 downwards.
TCTAATTTATGAGTCAAAGGTATAAAAAAAGAATAAACATTCATTTTTTACAGTTGCCTTTAAGATGAGTTTAACGTAATTAATAGCGGCAAACATTTTAAATCTTTAAACTAAAGCATATATTTATCTGTTAAAAAACAAAACAAACTTTTAGAAATGAACAGAATAGTAACCTTTGGCGAAGTATTAATGCGCCTTTCCCCATTGGGAAATAAAAAGATGAAGCAAACCAATTTATTAGAATATTATTTTGGAGGTACAGAGATAAATGTGTCTATTTCCTTAGCTAATTTTGGAAATAAAGTGAAGCATATTTCATGTATTTCAGACGATTTTATAGGCGAAACTGCCATAGGCTATTTAAGACAATACAATGTAGATACCCGCGATATATACAGAACCAGCAGACCTTTAGGGATGTATTTCTTAGAAGTTGGCGCTGTTATGCGTCCGAGTACCATTACATATAACCGTTCAAATTCTGCGTTTTCGGGAGTAACTCCAGATATGGTAGATTGGGATAAAGCCTTAGCCAAAGGGAACTGGTTTCATTGGACGGGCATTACACCAGGATTATCTCGTGGTGCGTACGAAACCTTAAAAGAAGGCTTAAAACATGCCAAAGCAAAAGGATTCACCATTTCATCAGACCCAACATACCGCAGCGGATTATGGAAATACGGCGTAGATCCGAAAGATGCCATACAAGATTTAATGCAATACGTGACGATCTTTATTGGAGGTGTAAATGAAATTAATGAAATTCTAGGTACGGAATACGGTTACGAGAACGACGATTTTATAGCAGCCAGTAAAGCACTGATAGAAAAATATCCAAACGTTGAAAAGGTATTCGATAAGATTAGAATCGCCATAAACGCATCTTGGCAGAAAATAAAAGCTAGAATGTGGAATGGTAAAGAATTTAAAGAAACCGAAGCCATAGAAATTACACATATTGTAGACCGTATTGGAACCGGAGATGCTTTTGCTGCAGGGATTATTTACGGATTATTAAACTACGACGATTTTAAAGCTATGGAATTTGCAAGCGCAGCTTGTGCCTTAAAACACACATTTCCTGGCGATATTAATTATGCCACCGTTAAAGATGTAGAACATTTGCTATCTGGAAATACTGGCGGACGCGTTAATCGCTAAAGGTGTATATTTTAATTCATGGTGTTCGAGCGGAGTCGAGAACAAGAATAACATTTAATATTTCCAAAGTGTTCAAACAAAAAGGTGTTCGAGCGCAGTCGAGAACCTAAAAGACTGTATCACGAAACATCGGTGTTCGAGCGCAGTCAAGAACTGAAATGTTTTTATGAGATACTATTATAATTCATGGTGTTCGAGCAGAGTCAAGAACAAGAATAACGTTTTATATTTCCAAAGTGTTCAACCGAAGTCGAAAACAAAAGTGTTTAAGAATAAAAAGAGTGCGAGAGCATTCTTAATTTTCTATTTTACATAATATAAATTATAGAACACATTATAACAATTCACACAATAATAGCGCTATTTCAGAGCTATTTGACATAATCGCAGATATAACAACACCTGAGTGTTTTATATCGATAGTAATTATGTCAAGTGCATTGTGGATTTTTTCGTGAAGTTACTTATACGATTATAACGGTGTTCGAGCGTAGTCGAGAACAAATAAACTATCCAAAACTATTAAGGAATAGCGCATTTCAGCGGTATTTGAAATAATTGCAGATATAACTACACGCATTGTTTTATATCGATAGTAATTATATCAAGTGCATTGTGTATTTTTTCGTGAAGTTACTTATACGATTATAACGGTGTTCGAGCGTAGTCGAGAACAAATAAACTATCCAAAACTATTAAGGAATAGCGCATTTCAGCGCTATTTGATATAATCGCAGATATAACAACACCTAAGTGTTTTATATCGATAGTGATTATGTCAAGTACATTGTGTATTTTTCCGTGAAGTTAGTTATACGATTATAACGGTGTTCGAGCGTAGTCGAGAACAAATAAACTATCCCAAACCATTCTTGATATTGTACTTAATTGTGAATTCTTTATCTAGAATAATTTAAACGATTACAACACGATAATTCTTATGGATTATAAATCGCGTATTCGATAAAAGATACAGTAAACCTTATTTTATGCGATTCTTGTGAATTGCCATAATAGTTTATGAAATCGGCTTTTAAAAGATTAATGAATTTATTATAAGTTTCTACTACTAATTACGATTTGAGGTAGAAGTTTTTTAAATGCATAGCCTAAAATATGAACGCTCCACTCACCCACTATTTTAACCAAAATTTTATGAGGTCGTTTTACATACTAATAGTATAACAACCTAATTATAATTTAAAAGTTGTAAATTCATTTAGTGAAACCAAGTTTCGGACTATTAACATATCCCCGTTATAATTACAATTCTTGTTTTACCATTGCTAGTATAAATAAAGGAGTATGTCTTGCTCTGTATAAAACACCTTGGATGCACATAAAAATTAGTCACGACACCACGTATAGTTTTACAAAAGCTGTTTTTTTAGAACCCCACTATCTCAGGTTTAAACCCAAGGCCATGCCGTTTCTCGAGGTCAAATCATATAATCTACAGCTTTCCGTAACGCCTTCAGGTATTTCAGAACAGTTGGATGCAGAAGGGAACGTGGTCCATTTTTGTTGGTTCGATGGGATGCATGATAGCATTATAATTAAATCAGAAGCTATACTAGACATCGCGCCTTTCTTAGCGTTTAACTTTTTAGTACACCCAACATCTTGTAATCTCATTCCGTTTCAGTACCCTGAACAACAACGCCCTATGTTGTCACTATATATGGAAGCTACACCAATTAGTAATGCATTATTTGAATATGGACAGCGCATTCTTAAATCGGTCCAATCTAACACCATTTCATTTTTATTACAACTCACCAAACAAATACATATAGATTTCAGTTTAGAAATTAGGGAAGTGGGTATCCCCTTTCATGCCAATGACACCTTTCAAGGTAAAACAGGTTCTTGTCGAGATTTAAGTTGGATGCAAATACAACTGTTGCGTAACCTAGGTTTAGCGGCACGATTTGTAAGCGGGTATTATTATATTGAAATTGAATTTCCACACTACGAATTACATGCCTGGGTAGAAGTCTTTATTCCCGGTGCGGGTTGGATAGGTTTCGACCCTAGTAATGGTATCGCGACAGCCAATATGCATATCCCTGTGTGTTCCAGTGTACATTACGAAAATACAATGCCCGTTTCTGGGTCTATTCGAGGCGATGCACATGCCACTCTGAGTACCAATTTACATATGGAAATGATGTATTAAATAGATTGCGGTTTTTTTAGTTTATTTTTAAATATGCTACTTTACAGTAGCTATTTAAACGATTAACACGCGATAGTTTTTACTTATATTATTGAAGTTTCTATTGTTTAGTACTTTTGATATCATGTTAAATAGACAATAACATTTTTAATATTAACCTTTTAGCATTTTCTTTTTTCCTTGATAACATTGCTTTGAAGTTCTTGTATATTATTCTCAACTCTTAATAATCTTTATTACTAAAGCCCTAAAATATGGACGCTCCACTCACCTATTGTTTTGCCAAAATTCTATGAGGTCTGGTTGCGTTCATTTAAAAGTGATAGTTCTATAAAAGTATTAAAACTTTCGTATAACTCACTAATATTTGAAACATCATCGTAATCGCCAGTTAATTTGGGTAAGTTCCCAACAAAATAGTACAAGTTTCCAAACATATTTATACTATTAATTTTGCCTAAAATAGCGTTATAGAAAACAGCTTTTAAATTCTTTTTAACATCATTTTTATTGAAAATTTTATAAATATCTAGTTCAGCTAATGCAGAATAATTACCATCTAAATAACCTGATACATCGCATACAGATAATTTATTTTCATGTATATAACTTTTATCTTTTATCCCCAAAATACCGTTATTATATCGATAAGAACTATCATAAAAGTTATCCTTTTCCTCTTCTTTAAAAATGTTAAGAGTAATTTTTATTTTTTTTAGTTCTTTTAGCTCTTTACTTTTTTCATTTATTCTAATTTTATATCTATGAAACTTTAATTCATTTAATATTTTACTCCATTTTTTTGAATGAAAAACATTTATAATTTTATCAAAATCAATTTCTGTTCGATGTCCATTATATTCTAACAAACGATACATTGAGTAATTAAACACTTTATCTGGTAAAGCATTAATATACTCTGACGGTAAATCTAACCATGATATGTTTAGTTCTTTAAAATGATACTGCTTTAAAATTTTGTCAATAATATCTGGAGAATGAATTTTGATATAACTTGATAAAAGATGTCTAATACCTTTGTCTGACATTGATTGTGTGAAGACCACTTTTCTTATAGATTCTTCTTCCGTTATAAAACCTTTTTCCTCAAAAACTTTCAATGCAACATCTATATTAATTACAGAATAATCTTTGTGTTTATGATACATTGTCCAAAAATCACCAATACTAGAAATATCTGTTTTTCTTGTTTGGTGTAATGTTAATCTGATATAACTTAAAATATTAGTACAAATATCAAACGAACCTAAATGAGCATTTTTGATTATATATTTTTTTAAGCTTAGATTAATGAAATCGTTATGAGAAGTGATTAGACCAAGTGATAATAATATTTTTTTTGAATCATTTAAAATCCATCTACCATGGTAACTTTTCCATTCATACTCCTCTAGAATTTCATCTATAATAGAAATACCTTCGTTTTCATTAGAATCTATGAATGTTTTAATACTTTTATATAAGTTTTCTAATGATTCTTCAACTGTGCCATGTATATAAAGATTAACTAAAATATTGATAACATCCTCTCTTCTTTTATATTCATCTTCAAGATAATACCCTATATCTTTTTTTAATATAAATGGATTCTTATACTTTTCAAAAAAATACTCTTCAGAAAAAACATCGTTTTCTAAACTAGTTAAAAAGTAATTTGTACTATAATTATCATTACTAGTTATATTATAAAGAATTGTAGAATCATTCTCTAATACATAATGAAACATTCCAAACAAATATTCAGAGCTTGTGATATTTTCAATTTCATAACCATTATAAATCAATGATTTAGTATAGGTATACAGAAATGTATTATAAGTTGCAATATGGTCTCTACCTACAATATTTAGTATTAAAGTTAATTCATAATAATTATTAATGCTCAGTTCTTTATACAAAATATCATTAAGCGATTCTCTTATTTGAAAATAGAATGACCTTATAGCTTCAAAATCTATACAATCTTTTACTACTTCCTTAAATATCTTAATAGAGGAGAATTTTTTAATAATACTTAGCTTTTTTTTAGCTTCTAAATCAAAATATGAAAACCTAGACATGAATCTTTTTTTGCAATCATAAATAGATTGATAAACTATATTGTCTACTTTGTTTTTTCTTTCAGAATAGTCAATATTTAACTCTCTTAAGTATTTATTAAAACTATCATGAAACAGAGAAACTCTATTTAATCTTATTTCAAACAAATATGGATATGCGTTAATAAATTCATTTATGTAACTTAAGAATTCTCCAGATAAAAACAGACTTAATTCCGATTTCATAAAAAAACTTCTACTAGTTAAGAATAATGTTAAAGCAGTTTTAGTTTTTACGTCTTTTAATATTTGGCTATAATAATCTTCAATACCTTTTAATTTCTCAAGAATTGGAATAATCTTATAAGCTTTATAATGTTCACTTATAAATCTAACTAATATTGGATAACCATTTGTTAGATTGTAAATCTGACTTCCAATAGAATAATCATCGATATGGTATAGTTCAATTAATACTTTTCTAGTTTCCCTTTCATTCCAATTTGTTAAAATCTGTTTATTCCAGTTTGTATTATATTTTAATGGCCTAGACAGAACTATGGTCTTGCATTCTAATGAAAGTTTATTAATGAATTGAACAAATTTCCCTAAATCCTCATTATTATAGTTTTCTACATGGTCTAAACCATCTATAATAAATACACGTTTGGATTTTTTTATTTCATTAATTATTTCTACTTCACTTTTAAAAGAATAATCATGAAATAGTTTTTTTGAAATATCAGATATAAAATTAACATATTCTAATCTCGCATTTTTTTCTTTGTCTTGTTCAGATATCCAAAAACGATAAACAATATTTTGGTTATATATCTTTGATAGCGTAATGACATAATGACTCTTACCAATTCCAGGCTTTCCTTCTAAATGCAGTATATTAGAAAATTCTAAATGTTTTTTACCAATGTTAATTGTCTCTTCAAGTAATTTTGTGTCGAATACTTTTATAATAGGTAAATCATCTTTATTGATTTTTAATATTCTTTTATCTAGATGATTTTTAAAGAATCTATCAATAGTAATTTTCCTTTTCTGATTAAATGCATACAATTTATTTATCATATTATCAGCCTCAAGTCTGGATAATGAAATGATATATACATTATTTTGTTTAAGTGCTGGCAACCCATAATATTTACAATTGGTGGCAACATCAATATTTTTGAAAATAAGTACATTGGCACTATCACTTGCTAATAGATGTTTTTTTCCTTTAATGGAAACTTCTTTCGCATTAAATTGCAAATCCTCTAAAGTAATTTCATCATAGTCTTTAATTTGGAAAAACATTGAATTCTCACCATTTTGAATTTTAATATCATCAAGGTTATTTTCAACATCAGCTTCTATCTCTAATGAATTAAATTTTCTTTGAACATCCATCATTACCAAAAACAAAAAGGTTATTTGTTCTTGATATGTGTATCCAATAAATGCATTTCTTGATGGTCTCATTAAATTATAATTATCGTTTAGGCAATTTGTTCAATTCTTCCATTAAAATAGTTAAAACCCTTGTTCTATCATATTTATCAGCTATATGAGTGTCATCTGACAATATTCTATCAATAAAAGCTTTTATATGTTCACCATTAAAAGCTAGTTCATAATGATTAGCAACGAAAGTGAACATACTTACAAATCTTTCATGTTTAATACGAGCAAATAACAAGAAAATGCTTTCTTTAATTTTTTCGAAAGTTTTATTTTTTATAATTCCAATTTTGAAACCATTATAGTTGAAATTAATTAATTCTTTATAACTAAAAGATTCTTCTAATCCATAAAAACTATGTGCCATTCCATTAATTTGGGTTGATTTGAAATATAATATAATTATATATTCATTAAAAAAAAGTAAGTAAGGGTTTTTATAATTGGGCATGCCAACTACAGTATTGCTTGAAATCCTTTTGATTTGATTAGAATTAAAAAAAACACCAATTGGGTAAGGAACATTATTTTTAATACATTCTTGTATTTGAGTTTTCAATTCTTCTTGTGTATCTTTTAAATTATCATTTAAATAACATCTTAACTTTTTCAAATCTTTATCTTTAAGATTAAAAGGATTATTTGAATTAATTGAATATCTCCATATTACGCTATACCAAAACAAGGAAATTAAACCTCCATTTTTCTTTGAATCTACTACTTCATCACTTTTACATTCATTATCATTTATCTTTTGATGTATTTTGGAGGCATAAATAGATTCTATATGTCCAAATCTATTTTCACAATTAGTACAGATTATATAGTCTTCTATAAAAGGAATTTGGTTTTGGTCAATTTCCTCATCTGTTAAATCTCTTCCCATAAATTCCTGAATTTTTTCAGGTGTCAAATCTCTACCAACATGATTTTCAACAACTTGTTGTCCTATTGATACTACAAATTCTTTATTTCTCTCAAATAAAGTTTTTAATATAAAAGCAGGTACAATATGAGACCCTTTTTTATTTGCATCGTTTACTAAACATAATTTGCATTTACTCATTTTAAAACTAATTATACAACCTAATATATAAGATTATTTCATCTAATTAATAAATTAAATAACATAATTACCATTCCACACACATTCCATTTCTCTCCTACGTCATTTTGTAAAAGGAGTGTTCCATTAACATTGTAGAAGAAACTTTTGAGAATAATTTTTTTTAAGAAACTGAAGTAACAACTTTCGTTTTTTCCAAAGCTCAAGTTACATAACGCAGAACATTATAGAACATATTATAATAAATCATACAATAGCGCATTTCAGAGCTATTTGAAATAATTTCAGAATTAAAAACCCACAAATACTTTATATTATATCTAAAAATTTACAAAAAAAACACCCCCTACCTCCTCCCACTCCCCTCCCACATTCCTTCGAGGAACCTCCCTAAAAACCCTTGTTTTACGGAGGATTGTCGAAGCATCCCCGAAGGATTATCGAATGAGGTCTTTAAAAATATTCGATTTTAAGCCTTGAAAACCAGTAGTATATATAATTTTTGTTGTTTTTTTTTATTATATTAGGATGATATAACACGTTAAACATCAAGTATATGGCAACATTACATCAAGGTATTTTGGGTGGGTTTTCGGGGAAAGTTGGCCCTGTAATAGGAAGCAAATACCGTGGTAAAAACATATTGCGGTCTGTCCCCACTAAATCTACCAAACCCATAAGTGCCGCACAGCAACGGCAACGGGACAAGTTTAAAATGGTACTCCAGTTTTTAACACCCATAAAAGAACTCCTTAACGACACCTTTGGCAAGCAAGTAGGCAGTAAATCGCCCTATAATCAAGCCATGTCGTACCATATGCGGGAGGCTATAAAACAAACCCCTACTGGTTTTACTATGGATTATGCTAAAGTATTGGTGGGAATGGGCGGTTTATGCGGGGTAGAACAGCCTACAGTACAAACGACTCCTGCACATACGCTACACATTACTTGGGACGATAACAGCACCCAAGGTATGGCCTACCCAACCGATGCCTTTTTAGCGGTGGTGTATGCGCCTAGGCTACAGCAATTCGATTATGTTATAGGTCAAAGTTCGCGTGAAAACGGACAGGAGGTGCTCGCTATTCCAGAGCGTTTTTATGGCGAAACCGTACATGTCTGGGCAACCTTTACCAATAGTGACTTAGCGCTTACGGCTACCAGCAAGTATTTGGGGGATTATGTGGTGTGATAGGTGTTTATTGTTCTCGACTCCGCTCGAACACCATAGAAAATGAAATATGATTTAAACGGTCTTCGAGCAGCCTGTACTGAGCAGAGTCGAAGTAGAGTCGAGAAGTTATTAAATCACTTTAAAGCTTAATTATATTGTTTATAGATATTTATCACTTTAAATGAATCATACTATTTATGAGTAACCTTGTTCTCGACTCCGCTCGAGCACCTTGGAAGCTCAAGGTTTTAATAGTATGGTCTTCGAGCAGCCTGTACTGAGCAAAGTCGAAGTAGAGTCGAGAAGTTATTAAATCAATTTAAAGCTTAATTATATGATCCACAATGGCTTTCGTTATAAGGTCTAAATAGTGCTTTACACGCCATATGGCATCATTTAAATCTTCTGGATGATTCGTAATCGCATCTGCATACATAATACCTAAGTCTTGAAAGTTATGCTGTTCCAAATCGATATGTCCACAAAACGCAGCGACGTTTATATGCTGTTTTTTAGCAGACGATAAAACACCTTGTAATGTTTTTTCAGAGAGGGTTTGGGGATCTAAATGTCCTTCACCCGTGATAATCCAATCGGCATCTTGGATAAACGTATCAAACTGAGCGATGTCTTGAATCAGTTGGATGCCGGGTACTAAGGCTCCTTGTAAAAAAACGACTGCTCCTGCTCTCTTCCCACATTCCTTTGAGGATTCTCCCTTAAAAAACCCTTGTTTTACATAGGATTCTCAAAGAATCCCCGAATGATTATCGAATGAAGTCTTTAAAAAATATTCGGTTTTATATTCTAAAAATCAGTTATGTATATCATTCAAGTAGGCAGTAAATCGCCATAGAAACATTTCGCGCTATTTGACAAACTTAGTTATTAGGCCAAAAACAATATTTGCTTTATCATCGTTAGAAACATTAGCTTTATATAAATATGTAGTATCATTTAAAACTTCAATAATCTCGACATCAATGACATTACCTTCTTTATGTTTATCTTTCTTTAAAGACATTTTTACAGTCTCTAATTGATATTTGTAATCATTAGTCCACTTTATTTTATAAACCTGTTTTCCACCTACACCTCCTTTTTCGATTTGTCTTTTTTTACGTCTTTTTATTATAGTCTCACTATAAGCAGGACTTTCATATTTAAACTTCCCAAGATGAAATACTTTACATTTTTCCCAATCTTCCTGTGGTAGATCGTAAGTTTTATATTTTGCATTCACAAAATAGTAAACCGATTGCCAACAATTATTTATCATTTTCATTGGATATATTAAATCTCCTTTTTTAAAATGCTCTAAACAACCTTGTTGCCAACTCTCATTTTTATAACTGCTTTTTTCTAGGTTAATATTAATATCATATCGTTTACCATTTTCATCTACGCAATAATCAATAACAACAACTGCTACCCTATCTACATCATCAACAAAGGTTTGAGAATAGGAACAAAAAGAAATAATTATAAATCCAAAACATATTAGTGTTTTCATACTGTAGAGTTTATTACTAAACTAATTTATAATTTATATATTCATATAAAAAATTGAGGAAACTTAAAATCCCGCAGAACCCAAAAACACTAAGGCTGTTCTCTTCGTTTTTCATATCTTCAGTGATTCTAAAAAAAATATCCTCTCATGAAACACCTAAGCATTAACGTCTATTTGGTAATCCTTCTCCTTTTTGCAAGTTCAAGCTGTAAGCAAGCCGAGACTAAAAGTGACACCACAGACACTTCAGCACCATTAAAAAATGAAGTCGTAGTGTTAGGAACCATCCATGGAGGGCATCTAACCGATAGTGTGTACAATGTTGAGTATTTAAAACGGTTAATTCGTGAGATCAATCCAGATTACATACTCACCGAAATTCCTCCAAAACACTTTAAAATAGCGATGGACGGATTTAAAAAAGACGATAGTATTTCTGAACCACGTACCAGACAGTTTCCGGAATATGTAGATGTGGTGTTTCCATTATCTAAAGAGATGGATTTTGAGATTATTCCAACTGCGGGATGGACACGAACGATGGCTGTAGAACGCGGACAAAAACTAAGAGCTATTCGTCAAGATTCGTCTAGAGCTAACGATTGGGCCACATATGTAAAAGGCAATAAACGTTCAGATTCATTATATAAAGCGAGCGGAAAAGTAAACGATCCGTATTTTATACATACTAACACCTATGATAGTATTCAAGATATTAGACTACAACCCTATAACACATTGTTTAATGATGAGCTTGGTTTAGGTGGCTGGGAAAATATTAATATTGCGCATTATTGGAACATTGAAAAAGCTTTAGAAACACACCGCTATCAAGGTAAGCGCATCCTCATTACCTATGGTGCTGGACATAAAGGTTGGTTTTTAAGAGAATTGCGCAAACGTGATGATATAGAATTATTAGACATGAAACCCTTTCTTGACGCTATTAACTAAGTCTTAGGCTGAGTTACAAGGTTGTGCAACATGTTTGCAACCTATCTCATGTAGTATTACAATTTAAATATCATTCATCAAAATTATGTACAGCATTCACATTCCCGAATCGTAATGCAAAGAATTTGTAAAGTATGGGCACCGGATCTTTTAAGAAAAACTGAATGGCCGTATCTGTTTTTAAGAATTTCCAACGGAATAAAACACTTTTGCCTTGTTTAACTTTTAATTTGACACCCGTTAAACTGTAATAAGTAGATTCGTTACATTCTGGTGCTGTAAATGTTTCTCCAATACTGAGTTTATGGTGTAAATCTGGAAAATTAATGCCTGCATGTAAAGACGCTTCTAAGGACAACCAATACCTCGGATTAATTTCTATTACTTTAAAATCTTGGGTGTTCACATCAAATCTTAAATCTATGTGGGCAATACCCGACCAACCAAGGGTTTGTATTAACTTTTGTACCACCGCAAATAATTTGGGTTTTTGCAAAAATACATGCGCATAGGCAGGTGCAAAATCAGACGAATTATTCACAACTCCTTTTTGGATGGTGTAAGCTAACACCTCGCCTGCCTTACACAACACGCTACAATCTATATCATAGCCCTCGATATATTCCTGGACAATGTGTGTCCCCAAAAAACTGTTGGTTTTAAAATGGGTTTTAAAAGCCGCCATATCTTTAA
>NZ_LMAK01000010.1 GCF_001439665.1 Formosa algae | reverse complement strand
CATTCTAATGGGTTTTAAATTATATTTATGTTGACTAAAAAATTAGATTTGGATGTTATTAAAAATTATTCGGTAAGTTGATACACTTTAAAGTTATCTACTGTCATATGATTTTTCACTGTTCTTAAACCAAAATACCCTGATGTATAAGGATCTGAATCTTCAAAATTGACCAACAATTGATCATTTCGATAATATTGAATTGTACCGGCATGGGCTACAATTTTAATATGATAAGGGGTATTAGGTTCTAACATAAACTTCTCAGCACTTAAATCGTGTTCAGGACGTAATGGACGTTCTCCATTACCAACATAACGTCTAAAGCGCGTTGTCTTATTATCGTTTCCTCCTACGCCCATGTAATATAATTTTAGACTGTCGTAGTTAGAAAACTTACCACCTCTCTGATCTGAGTTAGCGAATAAATTTGAAGGGTTTTCAGGATCTGTTGCCATCCAAAAACAGTTTAAATCTGACACTCTATCGTTTGGGCCATTATCTTGAATTAAAAACACATCGTACTCTATAAGTATTGAACCTTCAAAACGTTCTTTTAACCACACAGTACATCCAGAAACGTCGTCTATTTCTAATTTACTCTTATTAATGTCTACAGTACCTTTTGGAGTTTGTTCTACTTTCCAATTAGACAAGTCTGAATCAAAATTGTCTTCAAAAATTAATTCAGCATTCACCTTTTGATCCTTAATATCAATAGATTTCTTTTTACTCTCACAAGATGATAGCATTAGTAATACAAGTAACAACATCGCACCACCTCGTTTTTTATAAGTCTGAAATAGTCTCATTATCTGATATTTTTAATTAATTTGTTTTATTAAAACCAAACTCCAAGGTGTAATCTCTTGCTTAATTTTTAACACCCCGTTTTTATCTGCTTTTATATAATCTGTTTTCATGGTATTTGCATACGCATCCATAACTTTAATCTGCTCACGAGTTGGTGGTTCTGGTTCTCCCATATCTTCCCAAAAACTATGAATGTTTCCATGATCTTTATCTAATATTTCTATTTCGAAAAGTGTTCCGGCCTTTAAACCTGTAAGTGAAAAATCTAAGGTCTTATTTGAGCCATCTTCACGTTTGTTAGATCCAGATGGTACTGCGTCTTCATATTCTTTAGGATAGTTATACGCTAAAGCAACAACCTTATTCGTTTTAGACTTTTTACTAACAAATAAGTAATCGTCTTTATAAATCTTTTTATCTCCTAATTGATTTAGCATACGATAAGCATGATAAGATGGCTTTTCTAAACCTTGATAATTTATCATTCCAAAGCCACCATGAAAGATACTTGATGCTCCGCCCTTTTCTTCAAAAATATCTGTAAATGTCCAGAATGCTAATGAGTTTGTTAAGCCTATACAATCTAAATTTGTTTTAACAATGTAAGCTGCTGCTGGTAAACGATCATGCATAGGGTCTCTACTACTCGGACTCGTATTCCATTCTGTTAAATGAATTTCTATATCTGGAAAAGCACTTTTTGCAATGGTTTTATTTAACCATTCTAAATCTAATTTTGTAGAATTAACGGCACGTGTTAAACCTCTTCCTTTTCCGGTTTCTGGATTAAAAGCATAATCTGTTGGATACGGATGACAACTCACAAAATCTACCGGTAAGTTTTCTTTTTCACAATATTTCAAGAAATCTTCAATCCAAACACCTTCCCAATCTAAGGTATTAATATCTTCTACATTAAAAACAGCTTCAGAAACTTTATCGTTTATCACTTCGCCTTTAAAACGTGCATCGGGCACAAAATTACTAGTTGATGGACCTCCAACTTTAAGGCGATTATCTACAGACTTTACAGCTAACACAGATTGTTTATACAATTCGAAATATTGAGATTTTGTACCATCCCAGAACAATTGATATAAATTAGGTTCATTCCACACTTCAAAATACCATGTTAACACTTCATCTATACCATAGCGATCTACACAATGTTGTGTAAACGCTTTCATTAAATCGTGCCATTCATTAAACTTAGATTCGTCTGGTGTAATATTCGCTTTCCACCAGAATACAGTTTTAGAGTCTTTGGCAGCCATACTAGTTGGTAAGAATGCTAACTCGACAAATGGCTTAACATTCATATCTAAAAGTCTATCAAACACATCATCTATATATTGCCAATTGTAAGATATTTTCCCGCGTTCTTCTACCACAGGAAACATATCGTCGTGAAATAAGCCATGAAAACGTACATACTCAAACCCACAATGCTCTTGCACTTGTTCCATTTGCTCTAACCAACCAGCTCTTAAAGCTTCGTTAGCACGTCCAGCTCCAACCATTTTACTCCAATAATGATCGAATTTCTCTCCAGATTTTGAAGCGTCAACTTGTATATTTTGAGCTTGAGCGAACAACGCAACATTCAAAATAAAAGCAAAAAGAATATGTTTTAAAGATACCTTAGTCATTTGTTAGTGTGTTAAGATTATAGTTTTTTTATAACGTTCTGATTAAACTAATCGCAAGTTCAAAAAAAAAATCTTTTTTGAATATAAACCATCATTCATTACTGATAAATTATAGCCCATTTCAGTAAAATCAAGGGATAAAGCAGTAATTTTTAAAATATCTCTAGCGATTTTGTCTTTATAAAAACACGACATACAGGTAAAAAAGAAAGCGTTAATAGTATAAAAACTACTAACGCTTAGTTGCCATGTATCTCAACTTATTTACGAAGACAATTAACTTTTAACTACTACAGAATTAATTGATGTTGGTTGTACTTCTACTCCAATAATATCATCGCCAATTTGAATGGTTACTGTTTTTACAGTCAATTCAGAATTATACATTAATACCATAATGCGACCATCTTGTAACTGATACGCCAAATGATTTTTACCTGCTGATGATTTTAATAAATGATCACCCGGTTGCACAAAATGAGACAAATGCTTAAACAGATAAAACTCGTCTGTATAGGTAACTTTTTTTGTGTTTGTATCGATAACCACCATCGAGTTTTGAGGCCATCCCCAAGCACTCGCTCCGGTTTCATCTAAAATCATATTCCAATACATATAAGAGCCAGCTCCATTATTTGTATAATGAATCAGATCGTTCCAAGAACGCTCTACAGAAGTCCAGTCGTTTTCATGCTCTCCACATTTGTTTTCGGTTTGCATTAATTTTAAGTTTGGAAATTCTTTATGAATGGTTGGAATGGCTTTCGCACCGCCCCATTGAAATCCTACACCATCAATATATTTCGCAGTGTCTTTATACTCTAAAACCGTTTTTACATAATTAGGATCCCCTGAATTTACAGTTCCTAACCAGATTTCGGTATTTAATTTATCGGCTTCAAATTGTGGGCCTAAAAAATCGTTTATAAAATAAGCCATATCTTCTGGTCGCCAAGTACAAGACGGCCAATTGGGTTGAAATGCAATTTCATTTTGTGGCTGAATGGCTGCTAATTCAACACCTTCATCTTTATAAGCTTGCACAAATTTTGAAAAATATAACGCATAAGCTTCTAAATAACGTTCTTGCATGTTAAATCCTGTAGCATTATTTAACATCTCCCCGCCTTTAACTAATTTGTTTCCATCTTTAGCATTTTCGAAATTACCAGCTCTCATGGCATAATGCTCATTCACTTTCATCCAAGCTGGAGGAGACCATTGTGAAGCCCAAACTTGTAAATCTGGACGTACCGCTAAAGCTGCCTTAACGTATGGCATTAAAATATAGCGATCGCGATCGATATTAAAATCGCGCATTTCAAAATCTTCTGCAACATCATTATGACTGTAATAACTTAAAGCATAATCTGAGGCACCAATGGGCATTCTACACATAGAAAAATTACAACCGTCCTTTGAGAAGATAGCATGCATTACCTTTTGCTGATCCTCAGCTTTTAAACTTTGAAGTGCTTCCCATCCTAATTCGTTAAAAGAGCCACCAATACCATCAATAACTTGTAGTTTCTGGTCGGTATAGACCGTAATATCTACAGTATTAGAAGGATTTTTCTTTAAAAACCGTTTGGCTTCCACCCAATGTTCTGAAGCTGTAGAATAGGTTAAATCGACTTGTTGGGCAAAAAGGGCATGACACGTAAAAAAAGCTGTAAGCATCACCGCTTTTTTTAAAGGTGAAATTGTAATTAATAGTTTATTCATAGTATATAGATCTTTTAATTTTAGTCTTCTGTTGAAAATACGGCAGCTGGTAACCCCACTTTATTATATAAATTAGCGCCTGTTGGATTACTTGACCACGCATAACGGACGTGTTTAGGTTGCTTTATCGTTGTATTCCAAACTTCAATTTTATTTTTTGATATAATTTTAGCTTCCGCAGGTTTCCAAATGTTATCGGCTCCTAAAATCTCGAAAGTGTTTAAAGTATCGGTTGATTGTTCTGTAGGATTGTTTAGATATTTTGAACCTGTCATTAAACCTGAAGCAACTTCAGAAAATGTTAGCTCTATTTTACCGCTATTCACTTTCATAGATTCATATAATGGTCCGCAATCAGCATCTACATTTATATTATAAGTTCTGTTTAACGCTAAAAGCGACAAGCGTTTTCCGGTATCCATTTTATTATGCGGATGCACATCTTTGGCTTCACCAACATCATAAAGTACAGCCATACCTGTGTTTGGCAGACTTAAACTTTTTCTTAATTCGTTATTAACAGTAGCCCAACCTAAATTAGAACGCTCATCTGGAACCTTATAATTTGCGAGTTGCACCCAATAAAATGGAAAATTACCCTGATTCCAATCGGTTCTCCAACCTGTAATCATCGTTTTAAAATAAGCAGCATATTCATCTTCTAAGAAATGAGAATTACTTTCACCTTGATACCAAATCGCCCCTTTAATTTTGTACGGAATTATAGCTGAGAGCATGCCGTTGTAAAGTGTCGCTGGTAATTGTATGTCTTTAGTAGGATGTACTTTAGGATAAGGTCGTCTCGTTTTTTTTCCTTCAGCTTTCCATGCATCGAATTTCTTTTGAAACGTGGTATCTTCAAAATCGGCTTCAGCCACATGTTCCATAGTATATTTTGTTTTTTTCAAAGTAGATTCGTAATACGCCTTCATGTGTTCATCTCCCATATACATATCTTCAGATAACCAAGGCTGAATGCGAGTCCCTCCCCAAGAACATTCTACTAAGCCAATAGGAACATTTAATTTTTCTCGAAGGGCTTTAGCGAAAAAATAACCTGTAGCCGTAATTTTATTTACAGAATCTTTAATCGCGCTCACCCATTGGCCTTTAAAATGAGTTTGTTTTGCTAAAGGAGAAGTATTTTGAAGGACTTCTATATGTCTTAAATAATCATCGTTTGCCCTTGCAACTTCTTCTCGAATTTGTTTTACTAATGGTTGATATTGCGGTTCGCGAGCATCATTAAGAAATTTTCCTAAATTGAAATCCATATTAGATTGACCAGTACATAACCACACTTCTCCAGATAACACATCGTTAATTACAAGTTTATTATTACCAGAAATGGTAATGGTATAAGGCCCTCCAGCTTTTGGTGTTTGCAAATCCACGCGCCAAGTACCATCTGTACTTGTTATAGTTTTAACCGAATTCCCCCAGCTTCCTGTCACCTCAACTTTTTCATGAGGATCTGCCCAGCCCCACACAGGAATTTTAGTGTCACGCTGAATCACCATATGATCTGAAAACAACGCATTAACAGAAACATCGGCAAAAACACCTTGTGGACAAAGGCATAATACAAAAAAAAGAAATTGGAAGATTTGTAATGATTTAAGCATAACTATCACATCTAATTTACATAAGGTTGTTAGTCTATGCAATGTTGTAAATTTTCTTGATGTATTCTATAAGCGATGCTTCTAAAGCTATAAATTATGATGTATTTACTAAGACAAATTCAGTTATGTTGGGTATTCTTTGTACAAAAGTCATATTTTATGAATTCAACTTAGCATGTTATATAAGTCTATTCTGATAAGATAGAAATGCTATTTAATTCTGTGCTTCCTCCGCGTTCTGAACACCCAGAAGCGATATACAAATTGTTATTGTAGTGTGTTAATTGCGTGCCATGTCTACCTTGGTCTAGAGCTGGCCAAGTTGTCCATATTTGTGTGCTAGTATTCAAACATTCAACTTCGTTATGTGCTGACTTTTGCGTACCGCTTTCTCCTCCTGTAACAATTATATTATCACCTAGAGTTATGGCAGTTAAGCCTGCGCGTTCTGTAGGGATATTAGCATCTAAAGTCTCCCAAGTTCCGGTTTTAAAGTTAAAAACATCTATTTCTCCTACCGTTAAATCCATTACTTTTTTTATTTTCCCAGACGAGCGTCTACCTCCAATAACATATAACTTATCGTTGCATACTACAGAACTTGCATGATCTCTTGCTCGAGGTGCATCTGCTAAAACTTGCCACTTACCTGTTTTAAAATCGTAGCAATCGGCCCAAGCAACATGTCCGTCCCAATGTCCATCTAAAATACCACCAACTATGTATAATTTATCTTTATATATAGATGCCGTAGTCGAACCTCTAGAGCGGTTTTTAGGCATTGCAAAACTTTTAGACCAAACATCTGTTTTTGGATTGTAAACATACGCATGTTCTAAAGGCGTTTCGTGAATATATTTACCTGTATGTGCACCTACTGCATAAATCTGACCTTGATAAGACACACCTTGAAAATGATGAATTTCTAGTGGTGGTTTAGCGCCACTTGTCCACGTTTTGGTTTCGGGATTAAAAATAGAGACTTCTTGAATGCGTCTGCCTCCCGCTAAATAAAACATTCCTCCTGCTTCAACAAAAGCAGCTTCATGTCTCGCCACAGGTTTGCCTGTGCAACTTAATTCTTGCCATTGGGCTTGTGATACATCTTGAGCTTCAATTTCAGTAACAAATACAGAAAGTAAAACTATGAATACGCGGTTTAAAATGGTAAGTTGTTTTAACATAATAGTAAATTTTGAGTATTTTAAAACCTATTTAACTTAAATGTATTTTATATGAATTATTTTGTTCTTTGCGACCAAATTTCATGAATTGGATCACCTTTACTAGATAAACCTGTATGATGCCAATTACCGTCTATAAGTTCGAAATTGAATTTTAAACTTTGACCGACTCTGGAGTTGTCTTTAGAGAAAAACGTTATATTTTCTGTGTATTCATTATTAATAGTTGTGTAGGTTCCGCCACCTGTACCTTTAAATTCTTTCGTTTCTGTGTTATAAGCAATCCATTGAAAACGAGTTCCCGATAGTATTTTCATGGTTTTCCTAGGCACATCTGTAGATCTACTTTGTATCTTGCCATCTCGTACACGACCAGACATTAACCAAGCACCTTGTAGTTTTCCTGGTATACCATCATCTAGGCGTGTAAAAACAGAATTGAATCCCTCTAACTTTAAGGTATTATCGGTAATAGCAAATTTAAAGCTAACCATTTTACCTACAGCATCTGGTGCATCTGAATCGAACTCTACGTTTTCAATAATTAAATCGTCCTCCGTTTTCCAATTACCTCCTGTTGTATGAATAAATTCTCCTGTTTTAGCATTATGGGTAGAGAATACTTGGTAAGATTCAGAGAAAATAATTACTGTTTTAATTGGTTGTCCATTTTCAGAAGTACTTATTGCTTCCCATGCGCCGACAAGACTTTGTGCATTAATTTCTAATGATAAGAATGCACAAACTAAAATTACGATATATGTTTTCATGAATTTACATTTTAGGATCCTTAAAGATAATGAACGTACTTGAATTCAAAAACTTACACCATATTTAAATTCGTGTTTTAGGATTATAGACTCTCACTTTATAGGTAATGATTCAGAATAGGCCTTCACTTTTTTAAGCTAATTTTTAAATGGATTGCAACAATTAGCACGACAGACTTCTTGTAATTTTGAAAACAGAAGAACACTATAAACCAAGTTCTTTTTTAGATTATTAATCAAAAATTAAAATTATGAAAACTTACACAGATATTGTTGGAAACAAATTAAATGCTTTATTAGAAAAAACGTACGATGCCGAAAAGGGATTTGCTAAAGCGGCAGAAAATGTAAATGAAACACCGTTAAAAAATTATTTCAATAGAAAATCTCAGGAGCGCTTAACTTTTGGTCATGAATTAAAACAAGAGCTGGCTGCATACGGACAAAATATTGATAAAGGCGGAAGTATAACCGGACAAGCCCACAGAACTTGGATGGATATAAAGTCTGCATTTTCTGCAAATGATGAAAACGCTATGTTAGAAGAAGCTATTCGTGGTGAAAAAGCATCTGTAGAAGAATATCAAGATGTTTTAAATGAAACAGATTTACCTTTAAGCACGAAAACCATTTTAGAATCTCAAAAATACACGATTGAAAGTGGCTTAGAAAAAATTAAAACTGTTGAAGATATTAGATCTTAATCTATCTAAAAAACACATAGATTTTTAAATGAATCGACCTTAGTTCTTGCGAGAATTAAGGTCGATTTTTTTATTAAAAAAGTTAGTTGTTATTTAATATATAACGCTAGTCTATAATTAATTTCTTAGTAGATAATATTCCATTATTATTAAGACGAACAAAATAAATGCCGCTGTTAAACTGACTGACATCAATAGTTTGTTCGTTGTCTTGAATTTGCGTTTTAAGTACTAACTTTCCTAAAACATTATAAATAGCCATATTGGCTCCTGCAGCTCTTGAGATGCTAAACTGATTAGTTGCTGGGTTTGGGTATAATGCGACTGTTCTATCATTGTATTCTATACCTAAAGCTTCATCGTAATATTCTATGACTAATTGAGGAGGTAAATTATCTTCAAACTCTTTACTATACCAGTCTATCCCAATGCCACTATTTGCCGGATCTTTTATGGCCATAGAAATTACTTTATCATTATTATACTCTTGTGCCACATAAGAAGATGCATCCCACTCACTCCAAGTTGATGGAATGGTTGTTACACTAGAGCGTTCGTTTTCGTAACTTGGTTTGTTATTCCATGTAATTTCAGACTCTACCCAACTATCATCCGCTACATCATAAATGACTCGTAAATCTTCATATCTGGTGCGTTGGTACATTCTTAATTTTGCAGAAACAATAGGTCCTGGTACTGTACTTAAATCAAATTTTAAATACACATAACGGGCATCTAATTTGGTTACCATACTTGTAACGTCTCCAAAATTATCATTTGCTTTACTTTCATGAACATACGCATCTGCATCCACAATTACATCAAGTGTGCCACCAATTTGTGCTACAACATTTAATTCTTGAGTAACTTCAGGAGCTGGATTAAATGCGTCATTACCGTCTTGAAATGCTGAAATTGTAGTTACTCCTGTACCTACAAGATGTACTTTACCGTCTACAATTGTAGCTACAGACTCATTAGAACTGGTATAACTTACTACCAACTCTGAACTAGAAGTCGCCATAGGATCAAAATCTTCACTTCCTAAAACGTGGTAAGGCAATGTATAAAATTGAATGTCTTGATCTTCTTTTACAATGCCTGTTTTAGTAATTGTAAAATTATCTAATTTAAAAGCTTCTGAAGTTCCTCCAAAAGAAATTTTAAGACTTTGAACCCCTTTATTTAGTAACATATCCTCTGCAATCTGAAGAGAACCCCAATCTGAATTGTCCGAATCATCTGATGAATTAACTGGCACTGAAATAGCTTCCGTTTTATCCTCACCATTAAACGTTAATTTTATGGTACCATCGGCCTGACTTGCCGCATAATTTATAGAAAAACTATACAATGCTGTTTCGGGTACAGAAATGGTATATGTTAACCATTCTCCAGCTTCTATGGCTGTAATATTGTAATTATCGTCGCCTAATTCTTCTATATCAACACTATCAAAAACGCGGTAAGCACCAGCTGTATTTGTGGCACTTTTATCGTGATACACTCTACCCTCTCCATTTTTAGAAGGATCGTAATCAAAATTTTCAGCTTCTATAGTATTAGAAATATCATGCATGGCATACAATGGTAAACCCAAACCATCAAAACCAGAAATGGGATCGCCATAGCAATACATTGGTCTTCTCGCCGTTAATGCGCCCCAACCCAAGGCATCATTAGTCCAACCTGCAGCTTCGTAACTTGATAATTCAATCGCTTTATCTCTTGCACGTGTAATCCATTTTACCTCCTCTTCTGTTTTAAATCCACGTCCGTAATAATGTGCTACAGGCATTTCAAAAACAGGGCGTATACCAGGAAACTCTCCTACTCCAACAGGACTTATGGCCTTAGAATACCAACGCCCTGTTCTATCAAATCCTTCTCTAAACTCTCCTGAACTTACAGAAGGTTCCCATGGATTTGGCTGATCGTCGTAAGATTGGATTGCCGAAACGTTAAAACGCATGTTGTATTCTAGACCTAATAACAATCTGTCATTTGTAAAACTATACAAATCATCGCCTTGATTCCATGCCATTTCTGCCATTGATGTTAGTAAACCAATACCAAACATGGTGTGTTGCTGATCTCGTGAACTTTCCTGACATTGCCCATTATCCCATATATAATAGTTCAT
Organism: Formosa algae; assembly: GCF_001439665.1. Lineage (GTDB taxonomy): Bacteria > Bacteroidota > Bacteroidia > Flavobacteriales > Flavobacteriaceae > Formosa > Formosa algae. Next base: position 65,754 of record NZ_LMAK01000010.1, on the reverse strand, counting down.
CAATTCATTATATCCATAATCTTCAACATCGTAACCTCTAGTAATACTATAGGTATCTGCATAATCACCTGAAGCTGTAATGGCATCACTAGTATTAGGCCCAGCAGGATATGGCAAATCATCTTCACGATGCGGAAGCCCTTGCACATACCTTAACGCACGGTCGTACATAATTTCATTATCTAAAAATATTCCCATAGCTAAAATGGTTCTCCATCCAGATAACCCTTGATTTCCATGTCTTACAGGGTCTCCTTGATAAGCACTCCAATAAAATGTAGTATTCGTTCTAATATTATCTGGCTCTGTAGTCGTTGAATACCCAGGATATACCAACATATCTTCGAAAGCTTTTATATCACTGTCACTCCAGCCGGTATATGTGCTCTTAATAATCTCTGCAGCCTCTATCATAATATAAGCGATTCCTCCGCTTAATGCTTCAGTACCTCCACTGGTCACAGAGGTTAAATTAGACCAAGCTTTAAAAATTTCGATAGCTTTATCTGCATGTCTAGTATCTCCTTCTATATACCATCGAAGGGCATTATAATAGGCCGCACGGATATCACTATTCCAAGCCCCATAGTTAACATTAGAATCTCGACCTAACTCTGTAAAACTAGCATCGCCTTGTACTACATAATCGTAACTAGATTTTTGATCGCTAACCATTTCTTGGTACGAAGAATACCAAGGATCTAATTGAGCATTAACCATATCTTTCATCCGGTCTAAATCGGATTGTTTATGTGTTAATCCGGGGTGAACAAATTGGGCTTGAGCAGTATAAAATCCTATAAAAAATAGGAGTATTATACTAATTTTTTTCTTTAAAAAAATGGGGGCGGTTATTCCCTTCTGAGTAAAATTTTGTTTCATAATTAAAATAATTAGTTTGTTAAAAAATAATCTTTAAACAACAAAAGCACGTATAGGTTTATTATGCATATTGTCTCTTTGTAAAGCTATTTTTTTAGTCTGAAACAGATTATAAATTATGGTTTTATAACACTAAACCATCACTCATTTAAGCACTAAAACCTATTATTATCAATATTTTACGTTATTCCCATAGATTTTTGAGCATAAAAAAAAGGGAGACTATAAGCTCCCTTTCTCTCTATGTCTTAATTTGTTTTAAATCAAATTGGTATTAGTGTTTTATAATTCTCAAATTGAGGTTGTAATACTTATTAGATGGACAATGTTTACTCAATTTGTGGCTGATTCCACAATCTATACGGATCGTCGTGAGCAATCATTTGTATCAACAATTCAGCTTCCATTTCGGCTAACTTTTCTGCATACTTTGGATTGTCTGCCAAATTAGTTTCCATGTCTCCTGACCTATGATGTTCTGGAAGATACTCGTTTGGATTTTCAGCCAAATTGAAAAGCTGTGTTTCTCTAACAGCGCCATCCATGACGTCGTACTTAATTAATTTCCAATCGCCTTTTTTTACAGTTCTCATTCCTGGTTTTGTTCCTCCAGCATATACGCCATACATCACATCTCTCACCACATCTTGCTCTCCTTTTAATACAGGAACAATACTTTTACCTTCTACTGTGCTCGGAATTTCGATACCTGCTAAATCACATAAGGTTGGTAATACGTCTAGTAAATACATATTTCCGTCTACGCGTTTCCCTGAATCTAAACCTGGACCTTTAACAATAAACGGAACGCGCCAAGTATGTTCGTATAAATTTTGCTTCCCTTGTAAGCCATGTCTACCAATTGCCATACCATGATCTGCTGTATAAATAATATAAGTATTTTCTAATTCGCCAGTTTCTTCTAGTTTCTTTAGTACTTTACCCAACTGAATATCTACATTTTCTGAACATGCAAACTCACGCCCCAATTCATTTCTGATGGTATTTTCATCTCTATTTTTCCAAACACCACTTACACGTTCTTCATCACGAAGTTCTGGATGACCGTGAAAAAACGGATGTGCTTCTAAATAATTTTCAGGAAGCTGTGGTTGTTTTTCATTTAATGGCGGAATACTATTTTTGTCTTTATGATTGATTGCTCCATATTTATCTAACAATTCTGGTGTTCCATTACGCGTATCATGTGGGTGAGAAAATCCGAAATAGATAAAAAACGGATCATCATCTTGAGTTTTTTCTCTATCGTTTAAATACGTTAAGACTTGTTTAGCATGCCATGCACTTCCCGTTTCTTCTGTCCCTCCACGTTTAGTGGCATCTTTTACTACTGTAAATTGTTTGTTGGCGTTAGGATAGGAATTTCCCTTTTTACAAGTCCGCATCGTTTTATATCCCGCACTATTAAAAACAGCACCAATGGTTTGTTCATCTATTTCATTTGCTGTGGTATCTTTTTGAAATTCGGCACTACGAGGTAAATGCCAAACGGTACGTCCAGACATTATCATATGTCGCGATGGTGTACATACTGCCCCATTCATAGATCCCATATGTCTGGCTTGATCAAAAACAATACCTTCTTCTGCTAATTTGCTAATGTTTGGAGTCTCTAAAATCGATTTTGCATTATAGACTTGAAGGTCTAAAGGCGACTGATCGTCGACTAGTACAAAGAGGAAGTTTGGTCTTTTTGTTTCAGTTTCATTTTTTGCTTCTTGTTTATGTTCTGTTTTACAACTGATAAATGTCGTAATTAAAACAAGTCCTATAAAATTAAAAATTTTCATTTGTAATGTTAGTTTAGTTGTTTATAACAAATAATTTGGTTGAATACCTATAAATAATGTATTAATGCCTTGTAATGTAAGCCTTTTTAGTATCGCTATTTACCATGCACTAGCCTATTCAAATTCACGAGTAAAAATATGATTGTCGATAGTTTTCTTTAAATTCCTTTAGAATCTTACTAATTAATGTGTTTTAATGACTGAATTCTAAATAAAGCTATTTTTATTAAAATAGAATTACTTCTTATCTAAATAATCTGGAAATCCTTTTGGTAGTGGCGGAAGCTCTAACACCCCTTTAGGGTCTGGTGTTCTGTTAGATGTGGTGTTTGCATCTCCATACCAATATACGCCTACGCCATAGCCCATATCGCAATCGGTACCGCTCCAAACTTCCATATCTAATTGTAAAGATTTCTCGAACGGCATACCATCTAAGGCGCGTGTACGGGTTTCTGTACTGTAACCTGATGTATTTTTCTCATTGGTTGTTTTCGGATTGAGTTTATTGTATATATACGATCGTGGCTGTGCATGAAACGGATGTTCGTAAAACTCAGTACTTCGACCACCCCAAGAATACGCATAATAATCTTCTGTACCTGTTCCGAAAATGGATGGAAAGTCTTCCCCATCTACCCATATCTTCTCATCACCTTCACCCCACCAGCGTTTCACAGGATTCATTATTGTTAGAGCATCTCCAACATAAACTCCACGGCCTTTTAAAGTGACATAATTCCAATCGGAAAACGGACGTGTTGGCACAGGATATTGTCCGCGCCAAGCGGCATTAAAATACATACTTTCACTATCCCAAGTCCAATCGCCCACAGTTGCTTCTAGCTCAACATCTATGGTTTTCTTTCCTAAATTAAGTACGGTTATTTTTCCTGATTTTTGATACGGCATCACCCAACGACACGACATCGTTCCGTCTTCTTCCACAGTTTGATACCAACCTTGCACTGGATTTAACCCAATTCCTGTTCCGAAAAAGTCTCCTATCGGTGTCCAAACGGTTTCTTGTCCGTCAAATTCCATTTTTAAAACAACAGAACGCGTAATTGCTGGATCTTTATAATCATCTAATTTTAATTTCAACGAGCGCACTGCTCCTACACCTTGAGGTAATTCTACAGAAGCTTCCTTATTCGATTTAATTTTTTTATCTATAGAAATTAACTTACCGTCTGTAGTGTTTTTTGGATTATTTAGTTCCTCTCCTACTTTTGCGATAAGTGGTTTTGCTTTATTAAAATCATCCATAGTAAAGGTTTTTACGGGTGTACTTTCATCGTAAGCACGATAAGTATACTGAAAAAAGAACGGTTGTTTTAAAGCTGTAATTTTACACCCTTTGGCATACGGAATAGGAAAAAAGGAGACTCCCGAGCGTAAAGACGGGTGCGCAAATGGCGGCGGAATAAGTCCTGTACCATCAAATAGCGTAATCATATTACCTTCTATAACAGGCTCTGGATTTCCATCTAAATATATACGAATAATAATGTCGCTACCAGGCTTAGTTTGCTCCAACCAAGGTGACCAAACTCGTACGATAGCGCCTGGTCCGAAATGCTCCATAAGCACCCATTCTTTTTCACCATTGGTTTCTTCGGTTCTAATAAAATTATGATCGGTGTCTGTTTTCGTATTATTATAATCGTGATTTGTAAACCACCCCACGGAATCTTCAACTGTTTTTGAAGCTCTATTGTAGCTACTCGCTTGATTTAGTCTAAAATTATTATCAGGGTAACGCGCAACAGCATCACGATCTACCATTTCATGTAACAGCGATTCTATTGATACTTCTTGGTTTTCTTGAGCTGTGAGAAGCGCACTAAAACCCAAAGCAATACAACAACATACGATTTTTATTCTCATAATTATTAATTTATAAAAGGATTAAAACTCCTGATTAATGCCAAGTTATTTTAGCTTTCTTAGTGTCTGTATTTACCCAAACACTAGCGTGATCAAATTCGCGAGTGAAAACCCATCCATCAGCCGTTTCTCTTTGAAACTCACCTTTAGGTGCACCCAATGGTTTTTGTAATGCAGGATATTCTACTAAGTTTCCATCTTCTAAATTCCATCCCCAATTCCATTGAAAATACGAATACGGTTGCGCTCCGATTAGGAAACACGCATGAAAATATTCTAACTGATCTTTAGAGCGTTGTTCCATACCACCATCTGTGTCGGTTGCCCCAATAGTAATATCCGTTTTCTTTTTTCCTTTAGCTCCGAAACGGTAAATTGATATTTTGCCATCTTTCGCAATTCTAGCCATATCCTTCCATTCTTCTAGCAGATTTTCTTTGTCGGTAACACTACTATTGTAGTGTTCAAAGAAGAAGGCATCACAATGCGGATAGACCTCCTCGGTTTTAGCGGCATTATTACCAACTAATATTTTATCTGGTCCCATTTGTTTTTTAAGTTCAGCCATCATTTCACCTTTAGCTTGTGCTATTTCTACTAACTGATCATTAGGATAATCTGAATTTAATCCTACATTCATTCGATCGATAAAAATACCATCGGCTCCCGAGATCTCAATGCCTTTAACAGCCGACTCGACCCACCATTTTCTAAAATCAGGATTTAAAGCATCAAAATAGTACGAAAAACCAGGTTTAGTTTTTACTCTTAATTTTTCAGTTTTCGGATCAACAAATAGAAATTTTTCTAATTCTGGGTTATTAGCAATACCTTCTGGCGTAAATTCTTTATTAAATCGCGGGTAAGGCCATGCTAAATATGAATTATAATAAAACAATACTTTGGTCTCTGGTTTTATCTTATGAAACGCTTCCACTTCATGCTTTGTCCCTAAAACCTGATCACCAAGTTCATTATAGGCATGCGATTTTTCAATACAGATGAAATCGGTGCGATCGGATATAAATTTAACCTCATCCGGTTTTAATACACGGTCTATATCTCCAAAATGGTAGTACATGGGCGTCGCGTCCCAGCTAAATTCTGGATAAAACGATTTTGCATTAGATGCCGTGTCTTCACTAACTTTTTTATTGGTTGATTTCTTTTGCTCACACGAAGATAATCCTATGATTAGCAAGCAAATTATACTTAGTGTTCTACTCTTAAATATAGTCATTTTGTTTGTTTTTATTTTTATTTCTAATTCAATGTAACCTCACGCAATTCACTTACACTATACGTCTTTTCAGAATTGTTTTTCGTAATGGTTACAGGAACTTCATTATCTAATAGGAATTCGCCATTTTTAAATTCTAAAACTACATTTCCAAGTTCAGTTGCCGAAATGGTATATCCTTTCGCCTTTACCTGCTTTCCATTTCCAATAAAAATTACCCAATCGCCATTGGTTTCTGTCCCCACTAAAGTATAGGTCGCATCGGTTTGCATATCTTTATAGGTTGCAGTTTTATGATTTACTGAAGAAAACACCACATCTTTACGCCCTGATTTGCTGGAAATCTCTAAACCTACAAATTCTGAATTTTGATTTTCATCTTCAAAACTTGAAATATTCACGATGCTTTTACCATTTTTTGAAGTAAATGGTTCGTAAACTGAGACAAATGGTTTTTCCCAAGCCACACCATGTTGTCTAGCTGCCATTGTTAAATACGGTGCTTTATCGACTTCGTAAGGTAAACCACTATTGCCTTTGAAAGCTTTATGTGGTGGCGATTTAATTGAAAACACTTCGCGTCCTGCTTCACCCTTCATCCACAAATTCATAAAAACATCGTCTTGACCTTCGGCCATATCTATTTTCCATTCGGCTTGATAATCATCTTCTAATTTTATGGATTTTTTATCCCACATATAATCAAACGCGTATAAATGTCCGCCTGCAAACCCCATCTCCTCACTAGGCGTGAGATTTAAAGGTTTCCCATTTGCATCCATAATGCTCATACTCTGACCTAAATTATGATAGAAATAATCGTGAAACTTATCGCCTCCTTTTTGTTTCTTGGAGCGGAACACATCGATATAATATCCTGTTTCTGCTCCCGTTTTGACAATACTTACCAAACGTGTTTGATCGCTCTGGGTTTCTGGTTCTAAGAAATACACATCGGAATAGGTTATATCTTTATAGTAGCCTGTTTTTTGTTCAGATTTTGGATACTCACCTTTTAAATCGAATGCGTGGTAACTCAACATTTCGGTATACGAAGACACGCCGTCTACCATGACTGTGTTATGCGCAGGAAATTGCGAATAATACTCTAAATAAATAGGTTGTAAATACCCAGCGCCTTTTCCAGGATCGCCACCTTGCACATAGCCTTTACCATACAATTCCATATTTATACCGTTGGCGTGCATATGGTTCCCTAAAGATCCGTTTAAAGAGACCATCATCCCATCTGTTCCAGTGCCCATACGTTGTACGTGCCAACTTACGTTTGGTGCGTAAAAAGTTTGCGTAATATAATCTTCTAGCTTCCCTTTTTTATATTTCGGATTAAGTTCTAAAGGTTTACTTGCAAAAAATGAGCTGATATCTGCTTTGGGTTTTCTCATTTTCCCACCTTTGTCTTCAGTAAATAATTGATACAAGCCTGTAAACTCTTCTTCCAATTCTTTATTGCCTGTGTTCTGCCCCATACGAATCATATCAGAAAACGCATCTGTATATAATCCGCCATAATTACTATCTCCAAAAGCCACAGTTTGACCATTCGGGAATAAGTATTGCGGTAACATTTTTACGGCGGTTTCCATAACTGGCATATAAGGCAAAATATTATGGTCGAAAGTGTTATTAAAGTCCTCTATAAAATGCGTTAAATCTTTAGTCACACCCATAGAATATCCAGGACATTCTGCCCAAACCCCATTTTCCTTATCATAGCCGTAATCTAAGAATTTGTTTAATGACCATTGGCGCGCTGAAGTGACATTTAAAATGTAATCGATATAATATTCGCGTCCTTTTTTATCGTTATAATTTTTATTGTCTTGAAGTACCATTGCGGCTTTTAAAATAATTTTAGCCTGGTGCAAATTCCAGTTGTTTTGAGGCACTCCGTTTTTAATAATTTGATCAATCCAACGTTTTATGGTCTTATCGTACATGGCAATATCTTTAGCATGATTTACTTCGATATACGGGTGTAAAAAATCATATAATTCTGCAACATGAATTAATACATTGTCATGAATCACTTGAAAATTGGTGAAGCCAACCAAGGTTTGAATGTGTCCGTTTAATAAATCTATAGGTTCGCTACGGTACGACATCCCTTCCATATACGTATGAAAAATGTCGAACGCAAATTGTGCAAAAGCCGGATCATTTTCTAACCAATACATAAATGCGGCATCGCGACCAAGTTCTATAATACGTTCGTTAATGGAGTAAATAACACGACCAGTTTTAGAAATTTCTGCCCATTCAAACGGATGTCCTTCTTTACTTCTATTCGGTAACCACAATCCTCTTGGGTCGTCCATATATGGCTTAACATCTTCTAATTTTGGTGTGCCATAAGGTGTTGTATAATCACGGGATCCCACAAAACGTACGGTTGGCACTGGCGCTTCACCATCGGCATGCGAATAATTTATACCATTCACATACACATTAGTCGACTTGGTTTTCCAGTACATTTGCAGACGAGAAACCATCCATTCTGGATCGGTTTTATGTTGTTCTACATAGTGATCGATGCGGTTATGAATACCATTAGACACCTCTTGCGCCCAAGTTTCCTTTTTAATGGTTTTTAGTAAATCTTTTTTCTCAGATTGGGTAATATAAATTCGTGGATAGCCTTGTTCTAATTCACTTGGCAATGGAATCTTCTCTTGATTTTGTGCTTGTAAAACCATTGTACACACACATAATCCGAAGGTAATAATTCCTCTTTTTAGCGTTTTTAAAGGTATTTGTTTATAGGTAGTAAACATGTTTATTTAAGTTAGTTTGTTTGTTGCTTGTTTGAATAAAAATGAACTAAAGTGGAGTATACACAATAATAATCTTACCTGTATTTACCGCTTTATTTGCTTTAATTCCTATACGGAATGCTGGGCCACCTTCTCTTAAATGTTTTACTGGCACCTGTTCGTCTTTTATGGTAACTTTAAATCCTTCACTTTTAATTTCAGCCTTTACTTTTTGATGTTTAGATGTTAAAATCACTGTTTGGTTATCTACCACTTCATAACTATTTAAGGTCATAATTGCCGTTTCGAAGGTTATAGGTTCTGAGGCCACAAAATAATCTTCAATAGTTATAGTTCCTGAACCCGATTTATCATTACTCATGGTACGCTCTAAAATTTCTAAAGCTGGAAATTCGTAAGCAGGCTTAATATCGACCACAACTTTGTCTGTATTAGCAGTAAAATCTGTATCCAAAAATACACCTTTAAATGCTTTACCATTGGACTGTAGAGTCTCATTTAGTCTAGGAATTGGGTGTCCCCAAGAGCTCCGTGCTGGATTTTTTGGAGAAAAAGCGCCAGCCGTATAAGATGGTGCACCAATATCTCCCGACATCACATCTCCGCCTAAAACTAAGGTATAAGTTCCCACATCGCTATGATTATGATTTTCGTCGTTATGTCCCGCTTTTAAGGCAATTGAAAATGGATTTTGCTGTTTACCTCTAGAAATAACCATTCCAAAATCTTCAAAATAGGTATGACTTGGTAATTCAGGAACTGTAGCTTGGCTACTCACTTCAAATAAAGCTGGATGATTCCAAGCGATAAGTTGCTCGGCAGCTTCTTCCATACGGATTTCTGTAGGTAGAATAGCATCGTAATGATAAGCCGATAACATATTCGCGAAATTACTTCCGCTACTTGATGTTTTAGACACGCCATCTGCAAAAGGAGCACAACGTCCGTCTTGTATCACGAAATTTTCTGGGAAGTTTCCAACGTTTTTAAGTTTTTCTGGATTATCAAATTTAAACATGTCGATATGTCCATCTGAATAATCGAATACAATCTGAGCTAAATATAAATAATGACTAAATCCGTAGCCCCAATATCCTAAACCTTCAGAACAATACCCGTCGTCTCCAAAGCCGGTTAGGTAATGAGACATGCTATTAATGGCAGAACCAATAGTTGCCAAACGTTTATCATAATCGTTAGAATTTGTAATCGTAGCTAAAACAGTTCCGCTAGTACACACTGAATTCCAGTTACTCGTTCCATCTATCCAAGTATTATTTTCATCTGCATGTTTGGTACTCGTTAAATAAGTGTCGGTAATACGTCTCTGAATTTCTGAAGCTATTTCTGCATGTAAATCTTCAGGTAATTTATCGTCTAAAAGAGATGATGCTATGGCTAAAACCGACCCAAATTTTCTAGCGCCTAAATCTATTGAAACACGACGACCTTCTAAAATACCATTATTACCATCGTCATGATTAGGATGTACCCAAGATTTCATGGCTATAATCGAATCTACATAAGTCTGGATTTGTGGTAAAAAGCGTCCTTTGTTTTCTAAACATTCGCCCAAAACATAATGTTCTAAACGATCCATAGTTCTATAATATCTCGGCTTATAAATGCCACGATTTCCTTCCTTATTTGCGCGACGATATATACTATCTGAAATAGGAACTTCTGGAGCTCTATCTAATAATGAATTGGCTTTAGCCAAATACTCTTGTCCTGATGTAGACTTCGCAATGGCGTTCCAATAGTTACGATTAGATATGTTTGGCGCTGGTTGAAATCGCTCCTCTGGCATAACTTTCTTTAGCATGTCTATTTGTGCTGCCGAAGGATAAATGGTATCTGGACTTGCAGCGGCAAGAAATGCTGAAATATCTAGATTACTTTTTTGTTTCGCTACCTTGTTTTGTACGCAAGAACCTATTAAAAATGGTAGGGCTACCAATGCAATTATTAGTAGATGTTTTAATTTTTGTTTTAGAGCCATAACTTTGATAATCTAGATAAGTTGTTTGTAAAAGAATAACATTGTTCACAGGTTTTTTATTCCATATAACAATGTTATTTTATTTATTCCACATTTCATCTAAATCATAGTTCAAAGCATATAAACTATGTTCCTTTATGATGTTTTCTGTTGATATACCCGAGATTTGTTCGACAAACGATTATATATTACAGAAAGATTCATAAAATACAATATCCTTAAAAAAGCCGAATTCTATAAATTTTTACATGATGAAAAAAGCACAAAAAAAGGCACTTAACAGAAATAAATTCAACAGAAAAAGTGATGCGTTTTCAACATAAAAATTATAGATTTTCTAAAATCACACGAGCTACTTCTTTACCTTGTTCTTGACTTCCTAAACTATTGTAATGTACATTTCCTGGCTCCTGAGCCCAAGATGCTTGATGGGGTTTTGTAAAGGCATATAAGTCGTTTATTTGGATATCTGGATACTTATTCAAGACGTCTAAAGCAGCCTTATTATATAAATTACTATCTCCGGACTTTCTTCCTTTGGCTCCTTCTGGAACTGACGTTGTTGTTGCAAAAATTAATTTTGCTTCAGGATAATTTGTTCTTAAATAGGTACAAATAGCATCTAATTGTAATTTATAATCACTTATGCTTGATACTTGTTTTCCTTTTAAGTTTAAATGCTTCCCTTTTAAATATTTTAAATCGTGCAATCCTACATTAAAATGAATGACATCCCATTTAAAATTCCAACCTTCTTCTAAGTTTGGCTGAAACATAGTATCATGCATTTTATTCATATTTGGAATAAAATCTTTGCTAGATCCTCCATTTTTAAACAACCGAATGACTGTTGCTTTTTCTTGTAAACTTTTAATAACCGTAGATGAATACATAATGGAAATAGAGTCACCATAAATTAGTACATTCGGTTTTCCCGCTCTAGGTCCTTTATAATTAAAAGCATCAGTTTTATACACAGATCCTACATTTCCGCATAACGCTTCCCACGCTTTTTTACAAATAATAGGATTCGCACCGTTAGTCTGCTTAAATCCAAAACATGACAATCGCACTCCGAATCCCAATACAGCAGTTCCTAAAAGGCTTACAAAGGTTTTACGTTTCATTTTTATTATAATTTTTTAATCCAAGAAGGTCTCAATTGGAATACCTTTATCTCATTCTTTTATTTATAGTGCCTATTCCCGATTTATACTGACTTCAAACAGATATTATTTATTTTCAGCTTGATATTTAGCGACTATCGCTGCGGCTAGTTTTTTAGCACCTTGTTTATTTAAATGCACACTATCTTTTAAATCGGCTTCTGAGGTTACAACACCTAAACCACGAACAAGATGTAAATTATCATATTCTTTCTGAAGCTTTTCAATTACCGCTGTGCTGCCATGACGCCAAACATCTATCCGATTTTCGGGATTTACTTTACCCACAACTGTAGTCGTAAATGTTTGTGATACACAAATAATATCGGCTTGCGGAAACCTACTACATAAACTACCAATAAGAGTTTCATAAATTGGTAGCACCCCATTAATAGGATCTGCTTCATACGTTACATCATTATATCCCCATAAAACAGTAATTAACCGTGGAGATAGCCCATCAAAATTTCGTAAAGTTTCTATCGATATTTCAGATCCGCCAGTAGCTAAATTTACGTAATCAAACCCTAAATCATCAGCCACACGGTAAGGGTATGTATCTATAGTTCCAGATTGCCCAACTCCATGTGTTATAGAGTTTCCAATGGCAACGTATAGACGCTTTTCAACTTTAGGTAAATCGGATAATGTGTAACCTTCGGACAACTCTAAACCTAAGAACTTCACTCCTGAAAAATGAGGTAGATACACGGCCCATTCGCTAGTTTCTTTAGATGGATTAGCAATTGTAAACTCTAAATCTTTAATAAAATCATAAGCCTTAACATCGTCTTTAAAAATCGTAAACCGTCGCTTTCTCCCTTGGCTATTTTCTAATTTATCAAATTTTAATGTTATAAGCGGACTGTTTGTTTTAAAACTAATACTAATTCCCGGTTGTGTTCTTGCTCGCGTTATTTCTAACGTCCCATCAAAACCTGAATTAAAAAAATCTTCTGTATAGCGATGTAGCTCAGCTTCGGATTCTGTGACCTTCGAAAACAGCACACCATTAAACCGCAAAGCCCTATCGTTGGGTTTTATAAAATTACTTTCCCTAAAATTAGATTGCTCTTGTGCCGATACCATAAATATAGCACTACAAAACACTAAAAGCAAGCTGATTTTAATTCTATCCATAAAGCTTAATTATTACATATTTTAGTCTACCGGTTACTTATATTACTCCTAGAGGTATAACATACCATAATTGGTTTAACTTCTTTTTAGTTGAAGTAAATCAATATCTCTATTTAACTGTTATAATCTGTTTCTCTACAATTTCTGCTGAAGACTTCCCGATTTGTATCTCATATCGTCCAGGATTAACAACATATTTTTGTTTATTTACGTCCCACCACTGCATATCATCCATAGAAAAATGTAATGTTACCTGCTTCGTTTCTCCTTTAGCTAGGGAAATTCTTTTAAAAGCCTTTAACTGACGAATGGGTTGATAAACTTCAGAATCTAAATTGGATACATATAATTGAATGACATCATCACCATCCATAACTCCAGTATTTGTTACATCCAAAACAGCTGATACTTCTTTTTTATTCTGTGTGACTTTTAATCCTGAATAATTAAACGCTGTATAACTTAATCCATATCCAAACGGATAGGTTACATTATCTTTCATATACATATACGTTCGTCCTTTACTGATTTCGTAATCTTCAAAATCTGGTAATTTATCAGGATCGGTATAAAAGGTAAGCGGAAGATGTCCAGAAGGATTTACCTTACCCGTAATTAATTCTGCTAAAGCATAACCACCTTCTTGACCAGGAAACCATTGTAAAAGTATAGATGGCACAACATCATTTAGTTCGGATAATTGCATGACTGTTCCGCCATTTAGCACCACTAACATGTTCGGATAAATTGCTGCCAATGCTTTTATTTCCTTCATCTGGTCTTCTGGTAAAATAGAATTCATGCGATCATGAGATTCTTTAGACATTCTCCAAGTAAGTCCACCGACATAAATTAATAATTTATCTTCTGGATTTTCAATAGTAACGTCTTCTTGTGGTTCTACCCATTTTAATAAGGCACGAGCAGGTTCTGCTTCTTCATTATAATACTCTACTTTTAAGTCTACAGTTTTTCCTGCTTCAAGAAAAATGCCTTGAGACTCTTCATTGTCTGATGCTTTACTATGCCAATTATCAAGAACTTTTTCATCGTTTATCCAAACCCGTGCACCGCTTAATGCTGTGATTGAAAAATAATGAAGTCCGGTACGATTAGGCGTTAATTCTGCTGTCCAACGCGCCGAAAAGGTAGGCTGAGGAATTTCAGGATCTATATGCGCTAGAGGTTTTGGTAAATCTAAATCGAAACCACGATCTGTTCTTACCGAAACAGGCTCTCCTTCAAGTTTAGTTCCTGCAAAATATTCACCGGTTACACCTTTAGTATTGGGCCTTCCTGGAACATTTAGGTTTCCTTCAGGAATAAATAACCACTTACCACCCAACTGACTCTTAATTTCGAATTGATCTCCTGCAATTGCTTTCATACCCAACATAGGTGTTGCAGCTATACCTGCAGCATTTCCACTATAAGCTCCAAAAGGCGCATCGTTTACATAAGGACCGGCGAATAGAATAGATTTGTATTTTTCTGGAGTCGCAGGAAGCACCTCATTTTTATTTTGCAATAACACAGCGCCTTCACGAGCTATTTGTCTAGCAATTTCTAAATGATGCTCTGCCCCCACCACAATTGTAGATATTTTAGTATACGGATTATCTTCATCTGAACGTAAAAGTCCCAATTTAATACGCGTCGCCAGATTACGAATAATGGCTTGATCTAAATCTGATTCTTTCATTAAACCTTGTTCTACTGCTTGCTTAGACCATGTTCTTTCGTTTACTTCTCTAGCTCTATCCGACCCTGAGTACATATCTACACCAGCTGTAATCATCAGCATTGCTGCTTCAGGTCCATTCTTTGCATATTTATGTTTTTCGACCATATGTCCTGGCACACCAACATCGGTTACGACTGTACCATTAAAGCCCCATTCGTCTCGTAAAATATCGGTTACTAACCATTTATTCGCAGAACAAGGAATACCATTCAACCCATTATAGGCCGTCATTATAGATTCTACATCTGTTCTTGCAATCACATCGCGATACGCTGGAAAATAATACTCACGTAAGGCACGTTCTGAAACATCGGGACGGACATATAACCGGTTATGTTCAGTATTATTGACCACAAAATGCTTAATAGTTGCTACAGTTTTCAAGTAATTTGGATCGTCTCCTTGCAATCCATTTACAAAAGCAGACGCTAACTCTGTTGTTAAAAACGGATCCTCTCCATAGGTTTCTTCTGTACGGCCCCAACGCGGATCACGTGCCATATTTATTACGGGACTCCATAAGGTTAAACCGTGATAGCGTTTAGATTTATCCTCGGCAGAATCGGCATTATTTAATGCACGAGCTTCATCACTAATAGCGGTTGTCATGTCTTTAATTAATGACGGATTCCAACCAGAAGCCATAGACAATGGCACGGGAAACTGCGTGGCCTCACCGCGACGTGCTACACCATGCAAGGCTTCGTTCCACCAATGGTGTCCTGGAATATCTAAACGATCTATAGGCAAACTCGTCATTTCTATGAGTCCAACTTTTTCATCTAAAGTCATCTGACTCACCAAATCCGTTGCTTGCTTTGTAGCTTTTTTATGAAGTGCTGTTCGGTCTTGTGCCAGGCTAACCTTTACCAAGAGCATACACATACTATAGAGCGCTATTAGAATATATTTTTTCATAACATTTAATTTCTTTTCAACTTCAAAATCGAGCAAAAACACATCGAAACAAGTTTAAATTAATTATATACACAATACTATAAATTCTATATTAATTAGCTTATAACTCATCAATCAAGAACTATAAATTATGGTCTATTTTGAGATTCGTCATATTTTAAATACATATAAATCCGTAAAAAATGTCTTAAAAAGAAAAAGCCTCATAATTACTTACAAAAAGTAGTTAAGAGGCCATATATTAAATGGATTTAATGATCTATTTAAGCACTTTGGATATAGCATCATTCACCATAGGCTCCATAATTAGGTAACCATCAGTATTTGGATGCACGGTATCTCTACCTAAATCCTTTTTCAATCCTTTTTCTGCATTTACCATTGGTGTATAATAATCTAAATATGTAATATTATGTGCTTTGGCATAGGCTTTAATTAGTGTATTTAATTCTATAATTTTATCTGCAGGCTCTATAGATGGACTCCAAGAATAACTACTCGCAGGTAGTACAGATGCCAAAATAACTTTTATGTTATTGGCTTTCGCCAACTCTGCCATAGAAAATATATTTCCAGCAATTCGGTCTATACTTATGACTCCTCTATTCCCAGCGATATCGTTAGTCCCTGCTGAAATCACAACCACTTTTGGTTGTAACTCTATAACATCTGGTTTAAAGCGTAACAACATTTGCGCACTTGTTTGTCCGCTGATTCCTCTATTCACATAATTTGGATTATCCTCAAAAAACACACCGTGATCTCTATCCCAATTATCGGTTATAGAATTTCCAATAAACACCACTCTGTTTTCATTTTTAGCAGGAGCTTTTAGTTCTGAATTTGCTTTACGATAACGTCCTAAATTAGCCCAATCTTCTGTAGGCATTAATACTATTTTTAGAACTGTAGCACTATCATTTGGAGCTATTTCTGGTACAAAAACAGTTAAGTTCCCATCTATTAATTTTGTTTTTAATTTTTTAGCTCCATAATCTAAGAAAGCTGTTCTTAGTTTAAGATTTCGATCGATAATCAATTTTCCATCTTTTGGCCAATCGGAAACAATAGCATAAACCACATCATCTTTTTTGGTATAGCTCCCCCAACTTGGTTTTTCAAACGGACTTTCAGAAACATTATAAATAGCTTCTTGATTTGCCAATTGCCATGCTTCACTAAACTGGTCGAAATCTGAATTTGGTTTCTGATTCGCATTTTCTTGAGCGTACCCTGTACTCGTATACGCTATTGCAAAAACAAAAAGAATTATAGTTTTTTTTAAAAAATTCATTTTATATAATTTTAGTTGATTATCCTCTGTTTAACTATTTTATTTTTCATCTTTTTTTAATGTTCTGAGATTATATAAATTTACTAATCCCATAAATATTGCAAAGAATAAAAAACGGAATATGGACTTCCATATTACAATTTCTTTTGTCCCCCAATATTCATCAACCCCCATGAGAATAGTATATAAAATCCCACAATACAAACCTGTTTTTATTGATCTTTTTTGAATTGTATCCATATTTATATTTTTAAAATTTTCCATTCCTATTCATAGTAAAGTCTGCAATACATACCAAGTCCCGCTTAAACAAAAAAAATAACATTGCAGCAGACTTATACAGCCACTACAATGTTATTATTTTTCATTGACATTTATTTTAAATTATAGTTCTAATTCTATAAACCAAGATCTAAAACACGCTTCTTGCAATAAAATTGACTTATTTTGCTAACTCAATTTTAACAACAGACACCGGAGCATCTGGAGCGATCATAGGTACATCTATAAGTAATTCACGAGATGTTCCTAGTGTTTTTAATTCTTTTGTAGGATCGATTAATAATGTCGCTTTTTTAACTTTAATATCTTTATTTAATTTTAAAGTACCATCTTTTGGCCAATCAAAAATATGAGCGTAAAGCACACCATCTTTTTGAGTATAACGCCCCCATTTTGGTTTTTCATACGGACTTGCAGATGCGCCGTATATTGCTTCGCCATTTTTCTTTGTCCATTGTCCCATTGCATCTAATCTGCGGATACTTTGTGCAGGAAATCGTCCGTAACCATCAGGGCCAATATTTAATAAGAAGTTACCTCCTTTAGATACAATATCGACTAATTTCTCAATTAAATCTGTACTACTTTTCCAGTTGTTATCGTCTGGTTTGTATCCCCAAGTTCCATTCATAGTCATACAAGCTTCCCAATCTGAATCGATTCCTGTATCTGGAATTTCTTGTTCTGGTGTTCCAAAATCTCCTGCAAATTCTCCTGGATGATTATTCATACCGTCCATTCCTGTACGTCCTTTATCCACTCTATTATTTACAATAGTATTTGGCTGAATATCACGAATGTATTTATACAAATCTTTACCCATCTCTGTAGTATAATCTGAAATCCAGTCGCCATCAAACCAAACCACACCTATATCGCCATAGTTTTTTAATAATTCACCAACTTGAGGCTTCATGAATTTTTCGTAATACTCAGGAAATTCTGGATTTACAACAGATGGATCATCATGTTGAGAAATGTTATAATTTGGATATAAATTCCCTTGTGCTTGTGGATGATGCCAATCTACAATAGAATAGTATACACAAAATTTGATGCCTTGTTTCTTACACGCTTCAGATAATTCTTTTACAACATCACGCTTAAATGGAGCGGTATCCATCACATCGTATTTTGATACCTTAGAATCCCATAACGCAAACCCTTCATGGTGTTTTGTTGTAAGTACAATATATTTCATTCCTGCATTTTTAGCCATGGTTACCCAAGCATCTGCATCGAACAGTTGCGGATTAAACATTTCTGGATATTTCTCATACTCTTCAATAGTATAATCTAATTTATCCATGGCCCATTCTGCACCTCCTCCGGCGATTTTTGTACCACGTTCTCCTCCAATTATAGAATATGCCCCCCAGTGAATAAACATTCCAAATTTAGAATCTCTCCACCATTCCATACGCTCGTCATCCGATAATTTTTTCTTTGAACTTGCTTGTGCCATTATCGGCCCAGAATTTAACATGACCGCTAGCAGCAGCAAACACATGTTTCTTAACGTTTTCATTTTCATAGTTTGTTATTTTACTTTCAATTAATTTGTTCTTATTGTAATATTTGTTTCGGTTTGATTTCTCATTACGACAAGATCCATTTCATCTGTTGGATGTTCAACATTTATTTTGAAAAAATCTTGTACTGTTTTTACGGGTTTTCCTGCAGCTTTTAAGATCACATCTCCTTTTCTAATCCCTCCGTTTTGTACAGCTGGACTTGGTTTCCAAATACGCAAGACAATTACGCCTTCTGCTGTATTTAATCCGTATGCTGATTGTTCTTGAGGTGAATCTACAGTTTTTAACTGGTTTCTTAACCAAGCAACAACAGGACTACTTGTACTTTCTGAAGGATCTTTCAGTTCTGGAACTTCTGGTGTTTTAGCTATAGCTTTTAATTCTGCTTTCTGAACACCAAATTGATCCATTGGGAAATTTTTAAAGCCTATTTTTAAAGCCGGAGAATCTTCTGAAACAGTAAAATCTAAATGCTCAGGATCTTTAAATTTCGGATCTCCATAAGCGCTATTTAAATCGCGATCGTAAATTTGAGATTTCATCATAGCTGCTTCATTCGGGAATAAATTATAATCTAACTCTTTTCCCCAACCTAATAAACCGACATCCTGATACGCATCGCCTACAATATTGTGTTTAAATACATCCTCACTATTCGCAAACCACACATGCGGATGTAAAGAATTATTTACCATGATATTATTTTCTGCCACACGATTAAATCCTTCGCGTAGTTTTAGTCCGCTATTCAACATTAAATTATTATAAATATGATAATTTGAAGACCCATCGTCTAAATCGACATCCCAACCATGGTCACAACGGAAACGGTTATTTCTAATGATAGTCGTTTTTACAGCATCCCATGTATACATATCCGGAATTTCCATAGTTATACTATCCATTAATTGACGCTTTGGTAACCAAAAACGATCTCGTCCCCAAGAGTTAAACGATCCATGGTCACTAGTTTCTAAAACGGTATTAAATACATCGTTATGTTCTAAAACGTGTCCGCCCCAAGTTCCATCACCAATATTTATCCCCGCTCTTGGCACATCGTAAATACTATTATGACTCACAGTAATATCCATAGCCATAGCGATTTCCACACCTGCCGATTGCTTTTCTATGCGACCAATGCGATGAATAAGATTATCCTGCACTATACACTCCCGTGGAAACAATTCGTTTTTTGGTCCAGCTACAGTATCCATATCCTTTAATTCTACGAATTGTCCGTAATTAAAAGATGGAGAACGCACAGCCGACGGATCGCCAATAAAAGACACCGCACTAGCACCATTATCGTGCATGTGATTTCCTATAACTTGAAGTCCTTTATTATACTTACTCGCCATAATGACGTTACCGCCTAGATTTACAAATTCATTATGTTCCACAATACAATTTTCTGTACCTTCAAAATACACAACACTTCCTCGGTAAATAGACCAATCGCTTCTTAAAAGTGGTTCGTAGTCTTCCATAAAAGTACGTGTTGTATTTTGAAATGACAGACCGCTAATAGTTACATTTCTAACTGGCTTTTCTAAAGTCCCAACCACCTGAATTAAATCTTTAAGTACAGCAACTTCAATTTTTGCTTGGTTAACATCTAGGTTTTCTTTTGGCCAATAATATAATTTATGAGCTGATTTGTCTAAAAACCATTCACCTGGACTATCTAATTCTTCAAAAACATTTTCTACCATTCTAAACTCTTCATGTGGTTTAGAACCTCTATTATTTTGATGACCTCCTTCTAGAATGGCTTCCCCATTTTCATCTATTCCAGAGATAACGAAATGAAATCCGCCCCATTTCCCGCCATGTAAAGCATGAAAAAAAGCACCCTTTGGATTTTTCCAAGTAGCCAAACGAGCTTTTGAAATCGCATCGGCAGCAGAACCGTTCCAATAATGAGCATCTGCATCAAAATTAGGATAACGTGCTAAAATTTGAGGTTCATTATTGATCACTAACTGATCGAAATCTAAATGTTCTGGCACTGTACTTACCAAAATATGATCGTTATAATACTCCCATTTGGGTTGAATAATTTCTGACCCTTTGATACGTACTTCGTTAGCTCCTGCACCTTTAATGGTAAGATTACTTAATGTCGCTGGAATTTGAATGGCTTCAGTTAAATAATAGTCACCAGGTAACATATGAATAATTAATTCTGAAGCATCTGCATTGGTTCTTAATTCTGTCGCTTTGGCAATCGCTTCATTAAGACTTGCGTAAGGTTTCGACTCACTTCCATCGGCATTAGCGTCGCCATCTACAGACACGTAAATCTCTTTGGTAGGCGATGGCGATGTACATGACAAAAACGTTACTAAAATTAATATTACAAAACTAAATGTCTTCATGTATGTTATATGTTCTGATTGTTAATGATTCAATAAATTTAATACCTTATACAGGATCTTTTATTTAATTTCAATATTATATCCAGCTGGATATTCCTTTGCTTTTCCTTTATGTAATTGAATACTTAGAGGCTGATCTGAGGAATAAAAATATTTGCCATCTATTAGTCTTAATTCTGCAAACACAACATCTCCAATAGCTTCAATTTTAAGTTTTCCTTTCTGTAGTAATTTTCCTTTTCCTAAGTATAAATATTCAAATTGTCCTTCTTGTTCGGATGCAATCCCAAAAGTTCCCTTAAATTTTAAATCTTTTGCGGGCTGATATACCTTATTAGCATCTATAGCATTACAGATGAATTGCGTACTGTTTTTTGATTCGACTTTTAGGCTAACCATATCGGTAAATTCACCCAATTTCGTGATATGTTTTATTGTTTTTTTACCTGTTTCGTAAGATTCGAATACCGACACAAACGGATGTACTTTGCCGTTAATTCCATCTTGTCTCACAATTAAGGTTGGCGTTGTTTCTGGACTTTTATTAACCTGTCCAGGCGTTACATCATCTCTTAAGGTTGTTGGAGGAGCATCGACCACATATAATTCGCGATTGTTTTGTCCCATCATCCACATGTTTACATGTAAAGCTGGTGACACCGATTTAATATCCCAAGTGGCATTGAAATCAGATTCATAATTTACTTTTCTTTGATTTTTAAAGAAGCTATAATTTTTATCATATCGCGCTCCCAAATCATCAGTATGCTCCAATTTTAAAGGACTAAGAAATGCGTTAGAAAGGCTAACAACATTCCCTAAATTATGATGAATATAATCGTTATCGTCTTGATCTGATCTAAAAATATCGACATAATATCCTGTGGTTTCAGACGTACGAATCATCGCGACTAGGCGTCGTTTTTCATCTGCAGACACATCGGCAAACGAACATTTTGGAGAGGTTTCTACACTATTATAAAACGATCCAGAGTCTATTTTAGGATCCATTGCATTAACTGTAATCTCTCCTTTTTTATACCCTGGAACAATAGTATTCGATCCCATAATACCACGGTGATATCCAGCATCTTCAGACCAATACGATTCATAAGCTGCAGCATCTGGAGCTAACGCCCAACCTTTACCATAAAATTGCATGGCTAGTCCATTTTCTGTTAAATGTGACTGATAGCGCCCGCCATATAGAGTAAACATCATTCCGTTTTCTTCATCATTACCATTTCTTAGAATCATATGTCTATGAAATTCTGAATAAGCAGATCTATGATATGGTAATTCACTTCCTGCTTTTGGTAACGGCTGATTAAATATAATGTCTTGCCAATTCGATTTATGTCTATCGTATTGTCCGTTTTCTATATTTTTATTGATAACCGTTGCCATGGTTTCTGCCGTTTTAGTATCGCCTTTCCATGTTGCATAAGTTAATAAGGCTTCAAATGCCGACATATTAAACGCGCCTCCACGCATATCTCCAAACACCACTAAATTACCACGAGCATCTAACCAACCTAAATTTGCTAGCGCTGCTTTTTCAATAATTGGATTACCCTCTATCGTGTTTACTCCAGATTTATACAACTGTAATCCCATATCTAAAACCGTTGGAATCATACCCGAAGCATAACCCGGCGATTCTGGCCATAATCCTGTTTCTGTATTATAATTCGCCATAATTTCTGGCAACCCTGCATAATGCTCGCCCGATTTTTCTGTGTAAAACGGAATATAATACTCTCGTCCTTTTCCATCTTTATAAAAGTCGTTAGCTTCTAATACCAACATACTTCCTATAATATTTTTATAGCGGTTTACATTCCAATTCCCTTTTTTACCGCCACGAACTAAACCAATTTCAATAAAGCGTTTAAAGACTTCACTCGACACTTCTGTAGTTGTTTTGTTTATGGTTTTTAAGTGCTCGTGCGGATGAGCATTTAAATAATCGTAAAGAAAATCGTAAGTGGTTGCCATCGGAATCTGACGGTCGTCATGAATAACTTCATAATCGTAATAGCCCATAATTCCACCTGGCTCATACCCACCTGGTCCGCCTGTAGATTCTTCTGGATCTAAAGGTGGTTTCATATAATAGGTTCCCAACATCCAAGTCCAATAAATATCTGCTGAAAATTTAGCATACTTTTCATCTTGAGTGATGTAATAGACAAATGCCGATTTCTCTGCTAATTTTAAAATTTCCATATTATTAGCACGAATCATATGTCCGGTTTCTTTATACGGAATTAACACTGGTGTTTTGTCGGCACTAGAGCGACTAATACCTAATAAATCCCCGGAAGTGTTATACGGAATTCGATCTTCTAAAGGCACATTTACATAATCGTTCCAAGTTCGCATGCCCGGTAATCGTACCGTTGGTATTGGCGCATTACCTTCACCATAATCCCAATTTTGTTTTTTAATATAACATTGGGTATAATGTTCTCCGTCTTTCCAATACATAGCCAATCGCGACACTATCCATTCTGGATCTGTAACATGTCGATTAACATAAGGGTCTATTTCTGTTGTTATTTGGTCGTAAGACGCTTTTGCCCAATCTTCATTCTTTAGTTTAGAAATCATTTCTGTTCTATCCTTACCGTCTGCAAATACACGTGGATGTGCTTCTGTTTTTTGAGCAATTCCTTGTAATGGGACTAAAACCAAGCTTAGTAAAACAAGTGCTATTTTATATAGTTTCATAGGAATTCTATTCTAATTTTTGATCTTTATCTTTAATGTAATGGTACCGTTTCTATATCTGGATTGTCTCTAGCTTCAAGATATTTTCTAAGGATTTCTTGATCTAATTGCGAGCTATCTCCGTATTCCTTTCGCATCTCGACAAGTTGTGCTTTTAGTTTTACAACGACGTCTTTATATGCAGGATCGTCTATAACATTAGTCATTTCTTGTGGGTCTTTTTTACGGTCGTAAAGTTCCCATTCGTCTACATCGTAATAAAAATGAATCAATTTATACTCTTGAGTAATAATAGCGTAGTGACGTTTTACCATGTGGATACCTGGATATTCGTAATAATGATAATACACCGCATCTCGAGTCCATTCTTCATTGTTACCTAACAGTAGCGGAATTAAACTTTCCCCTTGCATATCTGAAGGAGCCTCTACGTGAGCGGCTTCTAAAATGGTTTGAGCAAAATCTAAATTCTGAACCATTTCTGTATTCGTTGTTCCTGGTTTAATCACGTTTGGCCATTTAATAAGTAATGGCGTTTTAAACGATTCGTCGTACACAAAACGCTTGTCGAACCAGCCGTGTTCTCCTAAATAAAACCCTTGATCTGATGTGTATACAATAATGGTATTTTCATCTAAACCGGTATCGTCTAAATAATCTAATAGACGACCTACATTTTCATCTACAGACGCAATGCAGCCTAAATAATCTTGCATATAGCGTTGGTAACGCCATTTCATTAACTCGGTTTCATTCATGTTTGCATATTCTGCTTTGAAATCTTCCATCAATGGTTTATACACAGAATCCCATACGGCACGTTGCTCCGGATTCATACGTCCTACTTCGCGTTCAAAAGCTTCTAAATCCCAACCCGACACATCTTTAATACCTAATTCTGCCATCATTTCTGGGTATAGTTTAGAATCTCCTGCCCAGTTCATATGGGTTAACAAATTCATTTCCGCAGTTTTTGCCGCCGTACCACGTCCTTCGTAATCATCAAATAAGGTTTCTGGTTCTTTAAATGATTTTTTGGTATATTCTTTAAAATGACGCGGTGCAGGCAACCATTCTCTATGTGGCGCTTTTTGCATGGAAAACAACATAAATGGTTTGTTTTCATCGCGTCTGTTTTCTAACCAATCTAGAGTCATGTCCATAATAATATCGGTTACATAACCCTCTACTGTAATCTTCCCATCATTGGTATTAAAATCTGGATTATAATATTGTCCTTGACCAGGAAGAATTTTAAACTCGTCTATCCCTTTCGGATTATTTCCAAAGTGCAGTTTTCCGAACATGGCTGTTTGGTACCCAGCTCCTTGAAGTAATTGCGGAAACGTCATTTGAGATTCATCAAACGGAAAAACATTATCCACTTTCCCATGAATATGTGTGTGTTTACCCGTTAAAATGGTCGCTCTAGACGGTGCACAAATAGAATTTGTTACACTGGCATTGGTGAATAAAATACCTTCGTCTGCAATACGATCTATATTTGGCGTTTGAATTAGACGATCGCTATAAGCACTTATGGCTTGATACGCATGATCGTCGGACATCATAAAAATAATGTTTGGACGTTGTTTTGGCAGCTCTTTTTTTTCAGCTATTACTTCCTCTTTTTTGTTCTCTGTTTTACAAGACAACACGCCAAACAAAAGGCAAAATGAAAGACATTTTAAGATGTTTTGGTTAATTAGCATAGTTAGTTTGTTTTATGCAATATGAATTGCTAATCTGATAGTTCTGGAATAATTTTTATATCTATTTAGAGTACTTCACTCCATCTTTTAAACAAGGTTCTTCATACATAACACAGCATCCCTATTAGGACGCATAATAGGGAAATCTGTATATTTTTATTTACGATTTTACGCATGATGACTCTCTATAGTATTCTGAAATTTTAAATATCTAAAACAATAACCGCTAATGAATTACTTGGAATTTCAACTTTAACCCCCGCTTCATTTTCTATTTGACATTCGTATGCCTGAGCTTCATCCTTTGTGTTTTGAATAAGCACATAAACTTTTCCTTCATGTTTTATTGAAATTAAATCGGCTCTAGAAAAGTTACCAATGCGTTTAGCACCTGGCACCAAATATTGACTCATAAAACCAATAACCGCATAATCTGGATTATATGTTACTCGTTTTGTGGTTCTATCAATATTTATCAACGAGTTTTGTTTCCAATCCCAACCACTTTCAGTAGTTTCATTTAAAATCATGTTCCAATAACAGTAATTTGGTACACCTCTGTTAATATAGTTTGCAATTTCTCCTAATCGTTTTGAAGCTTGCCCCCAATTATTTTTTCCATCATCGCAATTCCCTTCAGTATGCATTAAATGAACTTCAGGGTAAAGATCTTTAGTTTGTTGAATGTAAATTCCACTTGTGTATTGAATTCCAATACCATCATACAAATTTCTATAATCTTCGCTAGCGGCAATTTCAAGCGCATCTAAACGGCCGTAAGATCTAAAGGTTCCTGCCCAAATTTCGGTATCAATATTATCTTTTTTAAACTGCGGACGTAAATATGATTTTACTAATTTGTTCATTTGAGCCACAGACATATCATTAGAAGGATATTTGGTATTGGCATCATTTTCGTTTTGAATAACTAACCGATCAACCTCGATTCCTTTTTTGGCATAGGCTTGAATATATTTTGAAAAATACAGTGCATAAGCTTCATAAATTTTAGGTTCATCTTTTAATTGATTCTTCTCAGGAAAATCTTCTCCTTGATCCATAAGTCCGGAGTATTTCATCCATGCTGGTGGACTCCATGGTGAAGCAAATAATTTTAAATCAGGATTCGCTTTAAATGCTTTTTGAAGATAAGGTATAACTGTAGTGTCTTCTCTTTCTATAGAAAAATGCTTCATTTTATAATCTTCAGGAACTTCAGAATAACTATAGGCATCAAGTCCAAAATCACTAGCACCAACAGCGGTTCTATTAAAAACTAGTTTCGCCCCTTGATTTAAACTAAAGAGGTTTGTTATAACTTGATCTTGTAATTCCGTTGGTAGGGACATCAATGCCTCTCCTCCAATTTCGTTAAAAGCACCACCAAAACCTTCAAGCGTTTGAAACTCTACGTTTGGATATAATTTTATTTTATTTTTCCGATGAATAGATGCTTCTACATCTTTTCCTTCTGATTTATTTACAACAATTTCACCTTCTTTAATAGCGCCAGATAATTTTAAATAGTACACTTCTGCAGATTGCTGTGCACTTAAAATCATGGCATTACATGCTAAAAGTAAGACCATAACACATGTCCTACTATTTCCTAAACTAAAGTCTAAATTTTTAATACGTTTATTCATTTTTCATCCTTTTAAATATGATTGCAATTTTATTTTTAAGCTTTCTTAGTGTTTCTGTAAAGTCCTTTTGGTCTTTTTTAATTAATCTCGGATGCTCACGTTCAATTCTGGTAGGGATTGCAGACTGTGCATGAGCGACCTCGATTAAAAAAACAAAAACAAATGAATATTTTCTACATATACTATTCTACATCTTGGTTTTCACGAATCCAAATATGACTCCCGGTTAATAATGCGTTGTACTCTGATTCAAATTCAGTTTTCATCGCTTCAAAAACCTCTGGATATGTTGATGCCACATTGTTAGATTCTGCGATATCAGACTTTAAATTAAACAACACAAAATCTGTAAGTTTTGCTTGTTTTACAGCTTCAATATTGCCATCGTATAAATTATGTATATGTGGTAATTCTTTATTATCTAATTCTAAACGCCCCATTATTTTCCAATCGCCTTTACGCATTGCTACACGACGTGCGTTAATGGCGTCATAAAAGGCCCATGTTAAAGATTTTTTTCTTTCAAAATGTCCAGTCTCTAATAGCGATGTAAATGATTCTCCATCTAAAATTCTATCTGGTAATTCTGCACCTGCTAACTCTGCAAACGTTGGCAATAAATCTAAGGCAGACACGACTGCTTGTGTAGATCCTGTAAACGTTTTTTTACCTATCCAGTTTACAATACCAGGCACTCTAAAACCAGCCTCATTAGTCCATAATTTCATGCCTTGTAATGGACCTGGACTACCGTAAGAATGTTTAGCCTTTGGATATCTATTTAAGGTTTCTGGACCATTATCTGAGCTAAAAACTATGATTGTGTTTGTTATATTATGCGTCTTGAAATAGTCTAATAATCGGCCTACGGCAAGGTCTACATTCTCTACATTAGCAAAAAATTCTGCTTCTTCACGATTCCTTGCTAATGGTAAATATTTTTGAACCAAATCTTCTGGAGATGCAATAGGTTCATGTGGTTCATGAAAGGCAACTTCCAAAAAGAATGGTGCATTACTAGATTTTTTATCTAGCCATGTAATCGCTTCATCGACAACAATCTGACTACTATATCCTTGAATTTTACCAACCTTTTCTCCGTTTCTAACAAAGTTTTTCGGATTTTCATGACTTGGAGATGCATTGTTATGTGTAGCAAACCAATAGTCGAAACCAAAATCGTTAGGCTGTGGTTGTGCTGTAGAATTAAATTGAGACGAACAGTGCCATTTCCCAACCAAACAGGTTTCATAACCTACAGATTTTAGCACGGCTGGAATCGTAACTTCATCTGCTTGAAGATGCACTAAATCTCTGTTATCTTCACTCTTTTTATAGCTTGGAATAAAATCGTAAATACCTGCACGATTTGGACTTCTTCCTGTTAGCAAACCCGCTCTTGAAGAGGAACATACTGGTGCAGTAGAATAAAAATCGGTTAATTTTATTCCTGTATTGGCTAACTTATCTAAGTTTTTAGTTTCAATTACGGGATGCCCAAAAGCAGATAAATCCTCATAACCTAAATCGTCGCACAGTAAGACAACAATGTTAGGTTGCTCTAATTTTTCTTCAATAACTGCGACATCTTTTGCTTTAGGTGTTTCTTTACAAGACAGACAAAAAACAGCAAACATTACAACAGTAAATAGTTTAAAATTCATAATTTTTAGTTTTTAGAATTCTTAAAAAAATCATTAAAGAATAGCATATGATATTGTATAGAGTTACTCCAATATGTGTTGGTATGTCCGCCTGGTCGAGAAATAAAGTCGTGTGGTATATTACGTGCTTTAAGTTTGTTATGAAGTCTAAGATTTGCATCATAAAAAAAATCATCTACGCCACAATCAAATAGAATATTTAACTGTTTACCATCTAATAAATAGACCAAATTAATAACGGTGTTTTGCTCCCAATGCGCTTTATTTTCAGCATAAGTCCCTAGTCTTTTGGCTATATCCCATCGTAATGGAAACGGGCGAATATCGACTCCACCACTCATACTAGCAACGGCTCCCCAAATATCTTGATGCTTGAATGCTAAATACAATGCGCCGTGGCCGCCCATACTATATCCTGAGATGGCTCTTCCCGATTTGCTTGCAGTCGTATTATACGTTTGATCTATTTTGGTAATCAATTCATCAGAAACGTAGGTTTCATATTTCATTGAGGCGTCTATTGGACTATCAAAATACCAACTGGTTTTATCGCCGTCTGGACACACAATAATAATGTTATAATCATCTGCATATTTCTTTATGGCTGGTGCTTTTCCTAACCACGCTTTGTAATCTCCTCCCGCACCATGTAGTAAATACACCACATTATAAGCCGTGTTTGTCTTTGAATAATTATCTGGTATTATCACCACGTTCTTCACTTCTTTGTTCATGGCATGACTATGCACTAGCAATGTATCTACCCGAGATGCAAAGCCCTTACAAGACAGAAATAAAATTAGTATGCAGATAATTTTTTTAGTCATTTTTTAATTTAGCTTGATGTTTTTATATTTTCTTTCTAAGCATCACATCTTCTATCTCTTCTAAGGTTTTTCCTTTCGTTTCTGGCATCATAAACGCTACAAATAATAATTGGAAAACCATCATTACAGCAAACACAAGGAAAACAACGCCTCCTCCAACTAATTTTAATAAGAATGGAAATAATGAAGGAATAAGAGCTGCCAAAATCCAGTGTGTTGAACTACCAAAAGCTTGACCAGAAGCACGTAAATGATTTGGGAAAATTTCTGAAATAAACACCCAAATTACAGCTCCCTGACCTACGGCATGAGCTCCGATAAATAAAAATAAGAAAAATGGTACTGCCATACCTGACCATTCTAATAAAAAGGCCGCTGCTAAAAGTCCTAAGGATACAATATAGCCTAAAGAACCAATATACATTAACGTTTTTCTTCCCAGTTTATCAATTAAGAACACTCCTAACAATGTAAATACAAGATTAGTTACACCTAAACCAATACTAT
Organism: Formosa algae; assembly: GCF_001439665.1. Classification (GTDB taxonomy): domain Bacteria; phylum Bacteroidota; class Bacteroidia; order Flavobacteriales; family Flavobacteriaceae; genus Formosa; species Formosa algae. The sequence goes on along the minus strand of NZ_LMAK01000010.1, from coordinate 35,585 downwards.
TTAATAATGCTGAATTTTCTCCTAATCCTGCTGCTTCGAAAATACGAGGCGCATAATATAACACGGCATTGATTCCTGAAAACTGATTGAAAAATGCGATTAAAAATGCAAGCATTAACGGAAATCTGTATTTTTTAATGAATATAGTTTCAGACTTATCACTCTTTTCTGAATGCGAATTAAACTCTTGTACCTGAGCATCAATATCTGCATTCGGATCAATAATTTTTAAGACCTCTCTTGCCTCTGCTTCTCTTGATTGTGATAATAACCAACGCGGACTTTTTGGTAATTTTAAGGCGAATAAAATATATAAAACTGCAGGGATAGCTTCTACACCGAGCATCCATCGCCATGAATTTTCACCGATATTACTCAATAGATAATTTGATAAATACGCAATCATAATACCAAAAACAATGTTAAACTGATACATGGCAACCAATCGCCCTCTATCTTTTGCCGGAGCAATTTCTGAAATATAAGCAGGTGCCGCAATTGTAGAGGCGCCAACTCCTAATCCACCAATAAAACGTGCAAATGCAAACACATAAGGGTCGTTAGAAAATGCCGAACCTATGGCAGAAACTGCAAACAAAATCCCAATAACAATTAATGTGTTTTTACGCCCATATTTATTGGTTGGAAGACCTCCAAAAATAGCACCAACTACAGTTCCCCAAAGCGCCATGCCCATGACAACAGCGCCATGAAATGCTTCTGAAGACCCCCATAAGGCTTGTAATTTTTTATCGGCCCCAGAAATCACAACCACATCAAAACCGAATAAGAATCCGGCAAGTGCTGCGGTAATAGACCATAATATTATTTTTTTGTTCATGTTTTTAGTTATTAGCTCAGGCAATATGCCTTATTGTTTAGTTTTTATAATTAGTTATTTTGTAAAGGAATTACCATATTCCATGTTTTTGTTCCGTTTCCAAATCCACCAGGACCATCCATAGTTGCGAAAAATATATGCGTTGGTTTCCCGTTTTCTACAAACACAAACGGACGTTCTAACTGTCCTTGTGTTATGGTTTTCCCATTATCCCATTGCACTGTTTTTGTATACGCTTTTGGATTTTTATCGACTTCCCAATGCAAACCATCGTTAGAATGTGCTAGAAGTCCATCGCCTGCGTATCCGGTTATTGTACCTCGTTGATCTTTAGCAACCAAATGATAACCTTCAGCATCACTCCAAATATGCGGATCTTCAATTTCTCCCAAATGATCGACTGAAAACAATGGCTGGTCTCCCATAACAGTATACGGACCATCGTAAGTTGGAGCCGTCGCTACGCCAATACTCATATCACTATTCGAAATACCATCTGCCTTATAGTTTCTGCCTTTAAATAATAAAACCACAGAACCATCCTCTTTAATTAAAGGAGATGGATTTGAGGTCAAAAAACTATAAAATGAGTTTGGTTTTACATCTAAAATAGGTTTATCTAAGCGTGTCCATGGTCCGTTCGGATTTTTAGATGTTGCCATTCCAATTCGTTTTCCCCAACGTCCTGCAATACACCATTTGCTTTTTAAATCGAATTGATTTACATTTTGTGTAGTTACCTCTTCAAACGGATGCGTAGATCCCATATAGTATAAAATGTAAGTATCCTGATATTTTACAACTTTAGGATTATGAGTAGAACGACCATCCCAAAACTGAGCGCCACGAGCTCCAAGTGCTACATCTTGAAATTGATACGGCCCTTCTGGTGTTGTAGAAGTGGCATGTACAATTTCTGAAGCTATCATCCAACCTGGATGGAACGGTAAATATTTTGGCCAGCGCGAAGCATACATATGGTACATACCATTGTCGCCCTTTATTACAGAACTTCCCCACACCCAATACCCATCCATTTCAAATCCGCCATGAATTGGGGCCTCTCCAAGGTTTGTGCTTATACTATGTTGTGCATTTGTAAAACTAGCACAACACAACAAAAACATAAGTGTGATATACATTCTAATTATTTTCATATGTTTAGTATATATGCTTGTTTATGTTTTATGAAAAAATTCTGATTAACATCTTATAAAAAATTCACCCAATTTGAAATATGTGTCGCCTTGGATGAATTTTAAACCAATTCTAACATGCCTTAAAGACTTAACTACTTTCTTTAAGACTTAATAAACAATAACTACTGCAATCTAAATCTTGTTCCTTAAATTTTGAATAAATTATAGTTCAATTACTATAACACATAATCCATTTTTGACATATTTACTGGTGTTTAAAGGGGGTTTTAAAGAATTACATGCTTTTCAAACTAAATTCTTTACACATCTAATATGTATACATTTTGTTTATGAATAAGAGGATTGAAAAAAGGCTTTTGTACGACTGCATGTTTGATTTTTAGTTTTTTTTAAGCCTATTATCTGTAGTCATAAAACATGATCTAGAATATGATTTTAAGACAATAAAAATACACTTAGCTAGTCTAAATAATCACAATTGAAATTAAAAATACTCAACTTTTAGCTTGTTATTATGAAAGATAAGACACCTAAAATTTCTTGAAAACCAAAAAAATGACCATGATATTGATGCAAAAAAAAAGCAGCTGCGAAAGAATCGCAACTGCTTTTAAAGTTAAATATAAATAGATTTAAGACTTACAACATAAATCTTACCATCCTGGGTTTTGTAATAATTCAGGGTTTAATCTGATTTGATCTGATGGAATTGGATCCACATAGTTATTTAGAGAAAAGTTTCTATTTCCTGCAATATCTAAAATTAAAGACCCTGGTTTTGTCGTTGCAATACCAGAATACGTAGATACAGCATATTCAGAAGATGTTGTTCCATAAGAGAATCCTGAAGGCTTATAAATTAAGCTTCCTGGGTTTTTAGGATCTTCTGCTGTTTCATACTCAGTACCATCAACATAATTTAAAGTAATAGCATGTCCTAATTCTTCTTCAGCAATACCCCAACGTTTTAAGTCGTCAAAACGATGATTTTCACCAAACAATTCAATAGCGCGCTCACGACGAATTTCACCCAGCATATTTAAATCTGAATATGGTGCAATTAAAGCATTTGATAAAGGCGCTACATTCGCACGCTCTCTCAATTTATTAATAGACATATCTAAATCTGCATCAGAAATTGTACCTCCACCTAATTCTACAGTAGCTTCTGCATAGGTTAACAATACTTCTGCATAACGTAAATATGGGTAGTTATAAGATTCTTCTCGAGTTTCACGTAACTTATATTCTGTAGTAAATTTCACACCAGAATATCCAATATTACGTCCTGCACCTGGATCTATTAAATTTGGGACATAACGGTAATCGTAATCTATACCACTATTTTCAAAACCTGCTTCGTATTGAGCTCCACCGCCATCAACGTTAGATCCCCATCCCCAGTATTGTACCAAAGGTGTACGTGTTAAACTCGTTAAACGGTAATCTCTGTTTTGGTACTCCGAAGTCATTTCTTGGTATCCTTCGAATACTGCAGAGTGTTGTACAGGTAGTCCATCTTCACACAAGAACATATCCATTAACTTACGGTTAGGTGTTAACCCTTTAGCATGTGTTAAATTTTGACGAATTTGTCTTAATGTAAAATCGTAAGTCGTTTGAATAATATACTCATTATTATCTGCTTTAGATAAACCAGCTGGGTTAGATCCACCATCTTCTAAATTAAATAAATAGTATAAATTTCTATTTCCTAATTCTTCACGGTGATCCCATAATTGGTAAGCACCACTATTCATGACTTCTAAAGCTAGTGCTTTAGCTTCTTGCAACATGGCATCTACACTTGGATAATCTGCTGGCTTTGTAGAACCTGCACCAACACTTGTACCATCACCATCTGTAGCGGTACCTACATATTTGTCCCAAGTTGCAGCATATAGTAACATTTTAGCTTTAAAAGACTTAGCTGCTTCTAAAGTAATTTTACCTTTATCTGAAGCCGATAATCCGTTTTGCGAAGGTAAATCTGCAATAGCGACATCTAAATCGCTAAAAATTTGAGCTAGAACTTCGTAACGGCTATTTCTTGGCGCGTACAGTTCTTCTGACACAACATCTAAAGAACGTGTTACTATAGGCACACCTCCAAAACGTTTAAGCAAAATAGTATGATGCCATGCTCTGAAGAAATATGCGGTAGCTACAGAAGCTGCAATCTCTGATTGCTCTCCAGGATAATCTACTGCTTTTTCAATTAATTGATTAGGGTAACGTAATCTTGTATAATTATCGTCCCAGATATCATCTGATGTTGGTGTAACGGTTTCTCCTGCACCATAGGTATCACCTATATTTCCAGATAAATCTGAAGAGTCATCACCATAGTCAAATCCCATAGCAGTATAACAGTTATTTGCAGCAAACTCAAACTGTTCGGCAGTTTCAAAATATACAGCTTCAGTTACTGTATCTTGCGGTTCCTGATCAAGGTACTCTGAGCAGCCTGTAAGTGTAAAAGCTGAAAGGGCCGCTACGATACCTATTCTCTTTATATTAATATTTATAGTTTTCATATTCTTAAAATTATAATTAATCATTAAAATGTTAATTCTACACCTAAAATTAAAGATGAAACGAAAGGTACAGTTTGTCCTTGACCTGCAGAAGATGGTGCTTCTGGATCTAAACCATCTTGTATATTAGAAATTACGAATAAATCGTTTCCTGTTACAGAAAAACGTACACGATCCATTTTCATTTTTTGTAAAGTTTCTTGTGGAAGCGTATATCCAAAAGAGATTACTTTAGCACGCATATAAGCGGCTTTAATAACACCTATATCATTTAATTGCTTATAGTTCCAGTTTACTCTATTACCATTATAGTACATTGCAGGGTATTTTGTTCCTGTATTATCTTCATTCCAAGTTTTACCTAAATAAGTTGAGTTTTGGTTTGTCCACCATGAATTAAACGGATATGCTAAAGCTCCTCCTCTTACAATATTTACATTGGCTACACCTTGAAAGAATGCACTGAAATCAAATCCTTTGTAAGCAAAACCAAGATTAATACCAAAACTCTCATGAGGAGCAGTATCTCCAACATACACTAAATCGTCTGTATTAATAATACCATCATTGTTTGTATCTACACGATTTACAGTTCCTGGTACTAAACGGTCTGCACTTCTATAGCGTGGTAATATTGTACCCGCTTTCATTGTGTTTTGATCTGAAGGATCATCAAAACCAACTTGGTTATAATAATTTAGGACTTGATCTTCGGTTTGGAAAATTCCATCTGTTTTATAAGCATAAATAGCATTTAATGGTTTTCCTTCTATCGTTGAATTGACACCTAAAGCAATATTGTTTGCACCTTCCATTTTTGTAACTTCACTCTTATTATCCCAGAAGCTCAAACCAATATTATAACTAAAATCACCTATTTGGTCTCTCCAGTTTGCAGATAATTCATAACCTGTTGTTCTAAAATCTCCACTGTTTGTTTTAGGAGCCGTTGCACCTAATATTTCTGGATATGTGATATTAATTAACATATCGTCATTCTCACGAATAAAGTATTCTGCAGTTGCTGTTAATCTATTATTTAAAAAAGCCATATCTATTGCATAGTTAGTTATTCCTACGCGCTCCCAACTACGATCTATAGATGTCATACCATTAATCCATGCCGTATTTTGTAATGCTGGTGTTTCACCAAATACAGTAGTCCCTAACCCCATATTAGAAAAGTAATCGTAAGTTCCAATACCTGTAACAGATCCTGTTTCACCATAAGAGAAACGGAATTTTAATAGGTCGAAGACACTGTCTTCTAAAAAGCTCATTTCAGAAAATACGATACCTGCAGAAGCACCATAGAAATTTTTCCAACGGTAATCTGGATGTAAACGAGATGAACCATCACGTCTTGCCATAGCTTCTAATAAATAGATTCCGTTATAATCGTAATTAAATTTACTGATATAAGATACTAATCCAAATTCACTAGCTGTTCCTCCATTAGTTTGGGTTGTAGCATCACCCGTATTTATAGCATCTAAATCATCTGATGCAAAATTAGAACGATACATACTATAACCTGTATTGTTTGTTTGTTCTGCCGTATAACCTAATAAAAAGTTAATGTTGTGGTTTCCAAAACTACGCCCGTAATTTCCTTGGAACACATGGTTTTGAAAAAATTGTTTTCCTCCAGTTTCCGTAGCATTAGATCCTAACAACGTTGTTGGTGTAAATGTTACATTACCAAACCAATCATACATAGTAATTGAGGTATTACGCACAACTTTACGATTGTTTTTTGAACTGATGTTTCCGAAATAACTAAAAGATAATCCTTCTACATATTGGTCTAAGTCTAAAGTAATTTTACCTCCTAAACGGAAAATTTCATCATTGTTAGTTGTACGACCACCTTCTTTTAATTTTGCTATTGGGTTATTCCCTCCAAAATTATCGTAATACTGACCTAATGGGTTATACAATGGGAATATACTCATATCTTGAACTCCTTGTCCAACACCTTGTGTAGGTGTATCTGTTGTTCTGTTATCATATGACACTGTAAAATCTGTAGTAATTAAGTCGTTTACTTTATAAGTTAAGTTTGTACGGAAGTTATAACGTCTTTGTCCATCGTAAGTTACATCGATTGGAGAACGTTCATCTGCATAACCAAAAGATGTTCTATAGGTTGCATTTTCATTACCACCAGACAAAGAAAAATCGTGTCTTTGTGAGAATGTTGTTCCGTATTGTGCATCAAATTGATTGACATCTTCAAAATAATGATCTTTCCCTAACCAATAGTAAGATTCAGGTTGCATAGGAAAAGTTCCATTAACAATAGATACCAATTCATCTCTCGAAAAGAAACGGTAGTTTGATGCTGCTGTTTGCGTGTTCCCGTCAGAATCTAAGAAATCAATACCATCATTATCTCCTGCTTCGATCCACATCTGAGCCCATTCTTGCATACCAGCTAGCGGGAAATCGTGAGGGATATTCGCTTGCGTTTCACCTTTATAAGTCACAATCATTTTCCCTTGCTTACCTTTTTTAGTTGTAACTAAAATTACACCACCGGCAGCTTTTGTACCGAAAATAGCTGCAGAACCATCTTTAAGTACTGAATACGATTCGATGTCGTTAGGGTTAATTGTGGCTAATTGCCATTCTGGAATTTCAAGTCCGTCTAATAAAATAAGTGGACTAATGTTATTTACAGAAGCAGCACCACGAATTTGTAAATCTGTACCTTCATTACCTGGACGAGAAGACGTACGAGTTACTACTAAACCAGGAACCTCACCTTGTAAGGCTAAAGCTGCACTAGAAGTACCTTTACCTCTTACAACATCGTCTCCTTTTACTTGTGTTACAGATCCAGTAAGTGTTGCTTTTTTCTGAGTACCAAATCCTACTACAATAACTTCATCTAATTCACTAATGTCGGTTTGTAACATTACATTTAAGTTTGTTTTTCCTGCTACAGATATTTCTTGAGATACATATCCAATAGAGCTAAACATAAGTACTGAAGATGCAGATGGTACATCTATAGAATAGTTACCATCAAAATCTGTTACCGTACCAACACCCTGTACACCTTTTAAAATTACGTTTACTCCAGCTGCTGGAATCCCATCTTCTGCTGAAGTTACAGTTCCTGTAATTGTTAAATTCTGTTCGCTTATACTTGCTTCATTAACTAATTTATACGTATCGTTTGCAGCATATGTACCGCTATAAGATAAGCTTAGCAATAAGGCCAAAAACAGTGCTGGCGTTATCGAAGACTTTTTAAAATTATAATTCTTATACATAAATTATTTTTTAGTTATACTATTTTACTTAGTTGTTGAAATTTAAAAACCTATTTCAGGATATAGGTCTGTATTATAGTTTGTTGTTTTCAGATAAACACCATTTGGTTTAGGATGGTGCTTAAGTAATTTTTTTTTGGTCATAATAGATTGTTTTACGTTAATAATGTTTGTTGAATACCAGATTTAAAACGTTAACATTTTATTTGGTGTTTCTGTTAACAATTTTATAAATAATGTCTTATTTATAGTCTAAATCATGATTCTATCTATCTAACTTATCACCCATTTTTGCCTAACAATCCTTATAAACATTGGATTTAACAGAATTAGACCTCTTAGACCTGTTTTTTTCACCTATAGGATTACCAAATTCACATATTTAACACATAATTAATATTTTAATCACTTTTTGTAATAGCTCTTTTTAACAATACATCAATAATTAAAACAAATTTCTAAAAACGACTCGGAAACACTTTTAATCTAAATTTTTAGATAAAAATGTCACATTATTTTGGTCATTACGACTCAAAAAAAACAAAACATACAGCATAACATATTGATTATCAATACAAACTGGTTAACCAATTTTTTAAGGTTAAAAATAAATAAAACAGACTTAAAATTGGCATTATTTTAACAAATTCTCATAAATAAATCTTAAAAAATTACGTTTTTTCAACAAAACTCATTTATTTTAATAATTCCACACAAATCACTCCTATATCAGTTTATGTGAGGGATAGAAAACAAGAATCCTTAACATTGAGCCGATTTACATCTTATTTATTCTAATAATTACACTTCTAATTTAAGCTTGTACACTACTGTTTTTAACCTGGTAAATGCATTGCTTTTTTAACAATTTAGTAACTTAAAAAGGTGTTTTACAGGAAAGATGTGCTAGCTACATTTTAATTTCAATTGAAAGGCTGTAAGTAGAGATTAAAACCAGATTAAAAGGCAACTAAAGCAACAATTCGCTTATGTAATACGTATAAAAAAACCCTTTTAGAAGTCATTCTAAAAGGGTTAAAACCAAATGAGATATGGTGTAAAATCACATCTTGATTTACAAAAAAACAAACTAAATTAGTTCTGTGCAATATTTTGTTCAAGCTTTTCTAATCTTAATAAAGCTTCCATAAAATAATAATCTGCATATATTATAGGTACATCTATTTCTGAATTATTAGGAAGATGTCCTGTAGAATGTAATAATAAGGCTTCGTTAGTATCTCCGCTAAAATAAGTATCAGATTCTAGTTTTTCCATTAAAGATTTGGCTGCATTTGTATACTTCTCTTTTAAATCTTTATCTTTTACTTGGTCTGCTAGTTCTAGCATTCCACAGGCTATTAATGAAGCAGCTGATGCATCTTTAGGGGCATCAGGTATTTTTGGATCGTCAAAATCCCAATACGGAATACCATCTTCTGGTAAACGTTCTAAAAAGTGATCGGCTAATTTTATAGACGTATCTAAATACGCTTCTTTACCTGTTTCTCTATAAGACATAGCAAAACCATAAATTCCCCAACCTTGACCTCTGGCCCACATCGAATCGTCTGCATAACCTTGATGAGTGATTCCTTTTTTAAATTTACCCGTCTTTTCATCAAAAAGGGCTACGTGATAAATTGAATAATCTGGACGTACTAAATATTGCATAGACTTTTCAGCATGACTATCGGCTAGATCATATAAACTTTTATCGCCACCATTTTTAGCAGCCCAAAATAAAAGTTCTAAATTCATCATATTATCAATAATAGTATTGTATCCAATTTTTGGTACCATTACTGGCCAAGACAAAATGGTTCCTACTTTAGGGTTGTATAACGTTGCTAAAGTATCTGCAGCGGCTAACATAACCGTTTTATACTCTTCATTCCCCGTTAATCTGTATCCGTTTCCATAGCTACAATATACCATAAAACCAATATCATGATTATCTGCTGGCGAATAGGCAATCTCTTTTAAAGGTGCAGTAAATTTCTCTGCTCCTGCTTTTATTTCAGGATCGTCAGACAGTTCGTAAGCATACCAAAGTACGCCTGGCCAAAAACCAGAACACCAATCTGTAACTCCTACAAGATTCCAATCTTTTTGGCCTTGACTTATATTTCTTGGAAAACTGTCGGCCACCGTTAAATAGGCTAATGTTGTTTTAACTTTTTCTACACTCAAATCGGCAATGCGATCTGTATGAACGATCTCTGCAGTTTCATTAACTGAAGATACGGTTACATCTTTCTTTTTTGAATCGCATCCAATTAACGTGGCAGCACAAAGACAAGCTACGAATGTTCCTTTTAGTAAATTCATATATTTAAATCGTATTAATTTTATAATTATATCTTAACTGTGTTTTAAAATCATTTCTGCTTAAATCACTTTACAATAATAGAACGCTCAGCTTTTTTTTGATATAAAATATGAGCCAATCTTAATAAATTTAAACCCATTTATGCCTAAAAACGCCCATTTTACTGGGCTCTATAACAAATGGTCCTAATTTTGAATTTAATTTTGAATACAACTCAATAGGTAGTTGAATTTGACATGATTAAAACCCTATACATATTTTGAACAGTCCTATTTTAATTTTTTATGATTACTCTAAAATTGACTATAAACACCTAAGCAAAACGTGACTGAAACTCAATAAACCCCTTGAAGAAATACACCTATAAATAATATATAGATACATTATAATAAAGTTTTGTTTTATTAAACATAGGGTCCAAAAAAACGTATAGCGAAAAAAACACTATACGTTATGTTCTATTTGTAATACATGCATTTGATATTTGAAACCTTTTAATACATTAAAACAATTTATGACTGAAAGCTTATTTTTTTGAATTTAAAAAGGTTTCTGCAGGAACAACTTCATCAAATTCTTTAATTCTTATATGTCTATAGTATATCTCTGCAGTTTCAGACTGAAATCCAAAAATTCCTTCTGAAGGTTTTAAATTAACAGCCATGTTCACCACGTTACCATTTAACTTATGAATGGCATACTCGCTTCCCATTACAATAATCTCGCATTGATTCCATTCATTATTTACGCCATTAAAATTTGTGGTCGGACTTGCCAAATGCATCCAATCTGATTTATCTTCTAAAATCCCACCATGCTCCGGATGCAAATATGTTCCTCCTTTTTTGCTCGATGTACTGTACCAATCGTAACCTGCTCCTTTTGGTCGAATTAAATCTCCGGTATGATTGCGTTTTGTAGTATGATCGTATCTAATCTGATATTCGATGCCTAAAGGCCAAACCGCATCGTCTACCACATGGTAATACACACCAGCATCATACTGCCATTGTTTAAAATTATTTGCTATACGGTCGCCCCATTTATATTCGAATTTTAAAATATACTTGCTGTATTTCTTTTTAGAATAGATTAAGCCATGTGTATCGTTCTCACCTGTATTTAGTTTATATTCTTTTGGGAAATCGGCATTAAAAACATGAATCATTCCATTTTCTATAGCGAATACTTTTTTAGCCATATCTTCATCTCCGCTTCGAATTTTTAGATACCAACCGTCTAAATTCTTGCCATTAAAAATATCTACAAATCCATCCTCGGATTGCGCTTTTGTTTCTAGACTCCCTATTAAACATAGAAATGAACATACCCAAATACTTACTTTTTTCATATTATTTTGTTTTATTATCCGAATAAGTTATTATCCTAAAATACATTGAATTTGTCTTCATCTAAAATAAGATTCTTCATTCTGCTTAGGTAACGTTCTGAATGACATTGGTGGTTAATGCGCTTCTTTTAGTTTAGATTCATCCAAGTCACTTGTTCCCAATTGTGTGTTACAAAAGGTTGCGATTTCCCTTCAGTCGACCTTCCGGTATTAATAATCTCACTAATCCTTTTAGTCATTGCTTTTACAATGTCTGGATGTTCGAAATACAGATTTTTTGTTTCTCCTGGATCATTTACCATATCGTATAATTCGTAAATGGCTTCTCCTGCTTTTGGTTCAAAAATTACAGGTTCTAAAGACCCTCCAGATCCCCGAAGCATATTTAATTTCCATTGGCCTTGTCTAATGGCAAAATGCCCTGTAAATGAATGATGAATTACCGGACGGTCTTTATCTAATTCTGAAGTTGGATTCTTCATATAATTATACAAACTATAACTATCTTCTGCAGCAGTATCTGGAAGTTTTGCGCCTACAATATCTGCTATCGTTGCTAAATAATCGGTCTGACTTACAGGCGTATTTACAACACCTCCTGCTTTTATAGTCTTTGGCCAACGCATTAAAAATGGTACACGATGTCCGCCTTCATAAATATCCCGTTTTCCGCCTTTGAAAATTAAATTACTATAATGATTATAGGTATCTCTTTGATAGATATAATTAGATTCTGCTCCGTTATCTGATGAGAAAATTACTAACGTATTATCTTTAATGCCATTTGCTTGTAAAGCATCTAATACTTGACCTACGCGATAATCGGTTTCTTGCATAAAGTCACCATAATTTCCACAGTCACTTTTACCCTGAAAATCGGGATGCGTAGCATGTGGCAAATGCGGACTCGTTAATGGTAAATACAAAAAGAATGGTTTACCTTGTTTTGATGCTTCATCAATATACTCTACAGCTTTATTTGCTAAAGTTTCTAATACCAATTCGTCGTTAAAAGACGGAGCAACCTCAACAAATCCCCTATCTCTATGGTCCTGATACGGTGGCGTCATACGATACGTTCTAGGCGTGACATCCATTTTCTTTTTTGTCCATAAATTTGGCGCTTCTAACACACGGTCATTTTCTAAATAGGTTAAAATTCCATAATTCATAGAGGCAGCAATGCCGAAGAAATAATCGAAACCATGCTCTATTGGACCTTCTTTAAAAGGTTTAGACCAATCCCGATCTTTTCCACGTTCCCCCACAAATTCCATTTGCAAATGCCATTTCCCAACCATGGCTGTTTGGTAGCCATTAGCTTGAAGCAAGGACCCAATGGTCATTCTATCTTTTTCGATTAAGCAGGGTCCATCTGCATGCAACACATTCTCTTTCAAACTCGTTCTCCAACTATAACGACCAGTAAGCAAACTATAACGTGAAGGTGTACAAACCGCATCACTACTATGTCCATCTGTAAAAATGATGCCTTCGTTTGCGATTTTATCCATATTTGGCGTTTTAAATTTCGCTTCTGGATTTAAAGCACCTACATCTCCATACCCTTGATCGTCTGTATAAATGATAACGATATTCGGTTTTTGAATCGCCTGCTTAGACTGCCCAAACATTACATTAGAAACCAAAAGTCCTAAAACAAATACACTTGCTATTTTACTTTTTATCATTGTTAAATTTTTTCTACAGTTACATAATACGCGCCTAATTCAGTTTTATCAGCTAACGTAAACCAAGTTTGAAGTTGCGTATCTCCAGCTTCTAAATCGACTGTAAACTCCACATATTCCTGCGTAGCATCTACAACTTGCCACGCTTCTTCATCTTGAATTTTAATGCGTGCATTTTTTGTTTGTAAGGCTTTTCCTTTTTTTGATGTACTCACACTAGTACCAGGAATTTCAGGACGAATTTCAGCTTCAGCGCCTAAAGCTAATTTGGTTTCTGAAGGCCAACGACGTAATTTTATATTATATGTTCCTGCTTCGGCCACTTTAAGTAACCAATATCCATTATCGATATATCCTTCGCGTATATGTCTTTGGTGCCACGGACTTATCGTTTCGGTATGCCAATCGTGACAATATAATGTTGTAGGATTTTCGGCTGCATGTCCCACATAAATACGTGGTAAATCGCTATAACCTGGTAATAATTCTGCCCACCAAGCATCGTAAACGGTTTTATATTCTTCCACTTTTTCAGGATGCTGATCTGCAATATTATTACGTTGCTCAGGATCTGTTTTTAAATCGTAAAGTTCTGTACCATCTACCAATCTCCATTTACCCTGCATCAGCGAGGTTCTTCTCCACGCTTCCGGCACAGCAATACGTTGCGAATTTGTAATTACGATTCGGTCTTTAAACTCTGAATCATCACCTTGTATTAACGGTTTTAAACTTTGTCCGTCGAATTTAATATCGTCTTTTACTTCTAAATCACACAAATCGATTAACGTAGGAAGTACGTCGTAATGAGCAGTTAAGGCATCAATATCTTTACCCACTGTAATACCACCGTTTTTCCAATGAATAAATAAAGGCACACGGTGTCCGCCTTCATACTTACTCGCTTTTATACCTCGCATACCTGCATTAAACCCTGTCGTTACAAATCCATCTAAGCGATCGTCTGTTTTAGGGATTTTTGCTCCTGCCGAGGTTCCGTTATCAGTCATAAATATTAAAATGGTATTATCCATCAATCCGCTTGAATTTAAATATTCGGTAAGCTTTCCTATATTTTCATCGACATTTGCAATTAAACCATAAAAAGCAGCATTTGGAATGTTCTCGTTATCTTTATAAGGATCAGAATATTTGTCGGCTACGAAATATGGTGTATGCGCAGCATTGGTAGGCAAATAGCAAAAAAACGGTTTATTTTCAGCCTTATTTTTAGCCATAAACTTCATGGCTTCATCAAACCAAATATCGGTACAGAACCCTTCAAATTTTTCTAATTTTCCGTTGTGGTGATAGGTATCATTAAAATAATCGTTATCCCATTGGTCCATAGTTTGTTCAATACCACCACCTCCGTGGATTAAAACCTCTTCAAAACCTCTATCTTGAGGTCGAGATGGATAATTATCTCCTAAATGCCATTTTCCAAAAATTCCGGTAGCATACCCATTATCTTTCATGATTTGTGCCGCCGTTATTTCACCTTCTAAAAGAATAGAGCGTCCATTAACGGTATGCCAAACTCCTGTTCTGTTTGCGTTACGTCCTGTCATTAAAGCAGCTCGAGTTGGTGCACAGGTTGGATTTACATGGTAATCTGTAAATCGTGCACTTGTGGCATGTAGCTGGTCTATATTTGGCGTTTTAATATACGGATTCCCCAAAGCGGCAATATCGCCGTAGCCTTGATCGTCGACTAAAATTAAAACGACGTTTGGTTTGTCGTCTTCAACACCTTCAACTTTTTTCTCCTTAGATGTACAAGAAGAAAATGTAATTAAAGAACACGCCATTATAAATAAATACGCTGTATGCTTGAAAGAATGTTTCATTGTAATACTACTATTTTTAATACTGAATATTAACTTTTATAAGTAGAACTAAAGTATTATTAAATGTAGACAACAGATATAACTTATGATGCATTCTATATAAGTTATACTCCTTTTGTAGACATATATTGCATTTTATGGTATGAATGCCTATTAACTACGGATTGATTATCGCTATCGTAACAGCTTCATCCTATTGTTGAAATATTAAATGAATGTATAGCATCTTTTTTTATACAGACTAAACTATTCTTGTGCATTTCAAAATAATTTAGGACAGCTATTTTTTGTTTAGCCGTTTTAAATCATTTCTTTCTAGAAGACAAGTTTTTCACCTCACCTTTACTATCGACGTCTAAATTTTCTGTACCTGGGTAAACTAATATCTTTGCCATGGTTTGATTGTCTAATTTAATATTAGTTGCATGCATGATATCTTTTGCACTGAAATTCCCATAGCTTTCCGAAACCGATAACTTAATCGATAGGGTTTCGGGAATAAAATTATCATCACTCGTTTTAATTACAATATGATGACCGGTACCGTTAATTTTCGCTAACATAGCGTTTGCCATTCCATTATGGCTATCAAGAATATTCATCTCTACTGAAGCATTTTTAGCATTGGTATAAGGCACACCAAAAGCTTCGGCATACTTGGCATTCGCACTGCAATTTATCAAGGTATCTTCGTTACCGACATTAAATCCAGTAGCCACACAATCGCGTACCACACAATCAATTACTGTATCTCCCGACGTACTTAATCCTGTACAAATACCGCGTCGCATCTGGAATACGGTACAGCTTTTTATGGTTGTGTTTTTAGTTTTATGTCCGTTATATTCTGGATACATGCGAATGCCGTCCTCACTCAAGGAAATAATTTCACCTGGAAGAATTTTTCCGTCTTCCCTAATTATTGTGCCTTCAACATACCCTGGTTTATGTGCATGCTTTGGTTTGATGGCATAGAAATCTTTTTCGAACATATAACCTGAAGTTTCGGCTAGAATAGCATCAGTCGTTCTCAGTAATCCATCAACATGACAATCTTCAATCAGTGTGTTTTCTGCCCCTTGTAAAAAGATAGCATGCCCCATCGCACGCATATGTACTTTACAACCGATAAGGGTAACGTTTTTAGCGGGATATCCTACACGAATACCGTTCATTTTTCTAACATCTCCGCCACCTAAACCAAATAAGCTCCCGTAGCCATACGGATTAGAGCCGGCAGTTCGCACCTCTACATTTTTAAGCGTAATATGCTCACCTACGATATTAAATATTTTGTTTTTGCTCTGCATACCAGGATGGTCGCCATAAGTTTCAATATACAAACCCTCGAAAGTGGTATGATTTCCAGAAATTTCGATGGCACAATACATACTATTTCCATCGTCACTTTTTGTTAAATCTGTACGACTAAACAGCTTGGTGTCGACCATCAATCTAACTCCTGTTAAATCGTAATGAGAATTATTTCCGGTAACCTCAATAAATCTTATTTTTTCAGCATCATCAATTTGATAATTCCCAGCTTTAAGTCTGACGTTAACATTATCTTTATCGATGTATTTTTTAAAATCAGATAATGTGCTCACCGTTATAAAATCGTCTTGAACGTTTAGGGTTTCTGTATTCTGAATATTTGCCTGAGAAACTGTAGTTATTAAAATAACTAAGCACATCGAAATAAGCAATTTGATACGTTTCATATATATTTTTTTATTAATCCCAAGCATCGAAAAATCACTTTTAAAATGACTAACCAATGGATACATAAAAGTATAATAGAACTAGCGCATAGGATATGAACTATTATCCAAACGCTATAAATTATTACCCATAATTAAAAAATGAGTACCCAACCAGCATAAAAGTTTATTAAAGCGCCCTAAATCTTCACGATAGAAGTTCTCTAGACTAATACAATTTCAAATTTGGATTCAATACAATTCCCTTAGCAATTCATTTAAATAACTCGGGTAATTTACACCTTGACCTCCACCTCTAGTAATGGAATCTCCAAAACAAATTATACGTTGGTTTGGTTTTAGAAGCTCATTTGATTTTAAAAACTTAAACACCTGTTCCGCAATAAAACGATAGCCCAAAGCTGTTGGGTGCACACCATCCTGTTTCCCACTATTTTTTTCATTTTTAATAAATATATCCTGATTGTGTTGCGGTAGATTTAGGGCTTTAAACTCAGCATTTAAATCGAAAGCATAAATACTATGTTTCTTGGATAACGCTTTTACAATCGTTCCAACGTGGTCTAGTTTTTGGTTTGGTGTTTCTGTAAATTGTTTTTTATCATGACGCATAAATAAGTACGTACTATCTGCTGGAATGGGAGTCATTACAACCAACTGACTTCCACTAGCTATAATCTTTTCTATCAAGGTTTCTAGATTAGATGTATAAGTTTTATAATCTGTCATTTTATTTGAGTTCAACATATCGTTGGTTCCTACCATCATTATCACTACATCTGGTTTCTCCTCTAAAACATCTTTATCTACTCGTTTTAATAAATCTCTAGTAGAGTTTCCTCCAATACCGGCATTAACCACTTTATTCTTTTCTTCGGAATTACTTACCGTGCAATTCACCGCTAAATCATTTAAATGTACAGGCATCCCTGTATCGTTAATCAGCTTAATATTTCTAGCCCCAGCATAGGTACCGCTCGGTTTATCCGGATTTCGGTAGCGGTGGACATCGTCCCAAAAGGATTCACCAAAAACGATTGGTGCCTCCACAGTTCTGGTTTTATTTTGATATTTTCGAATGCTAATCTGATGTCCTGAACCATTGATTTCTGCCAATCTTGAGACTTTATAATCACTAACGGTATCCATTAGCTCCAAATCTACCACAGCATTTTTAATATTATTTCCAACAAATGTGATGAGTGGACCGTATAAAGCATCACCCTTGCTATTTTCTATAATTCCGTTATCTCCAATAGAAAACCCCTTTTCTTGACAACCAATAGCGATTGAACCAACAATTTTTGTTGGTGGTAAATTGGCGCTTAAATCGAAGCCTGAACGCATGTTTTTCACCGTGCAATTAATAACAATTACACCTTTAGTGCGACGTCCATTGAGTCCGCCATCCGGATAAGTACGAATCCCGTCTTCCGACAATGATTTCATTTCATTTGGTAAAATTTTTCCAGGCGGATAATCACTTTTAAAGCCCACATCGAAAGCCGGTCCAGAAGTTTCGGCTAACATCTCGTTTGTCTCACGCATCTTCCCTTCTACATAACAATTTTCCAAATAAGTATTCACAGCGCCTTGCATGAAAATACCGTGACCATAAGCGTGGGTTACCACTTTACAACCCAATAATTTGGTATTCATACCTTCTACTAATAATACAGAATGTTTATGCAAAGGCACCAAAGCATTACCGCCTTTTCCTAACAAATGGCCGTAACCATAAGGCGAAGAACCTTGAACAAATAAGTCGGCGTTTTTAATCGTGTTATCATCGCCCATAACTCGTAACATTTGTACACGATGCGCAGGCACCTCTTCCCCAATATCTCTTCCGGTTAATCCTTCGATATAATTGTTATTACCACTGACTAAAAACTCACTGAATTCACAATTAGGATAGTTTTTATGTAGTTTTGTATCGATATTAAGCGTCACGCCACTTAAAAAATACTGACTATTATTTCCCGAAAAATGAATTAAAGAACCAATACGAAAATCACCGCGCTGTTTATAATTCTCTCCATATTTAAACACACTCAGTTTCCCGATTTTAATAGAATTTATGCTGTAGCTTCCTGGTTTCATCTTCACCAGCACATCACTTTTCCCTGCGTATTTAGCTAATTTTTCAATTGAATTTATAATAATCGTATCGCGCGGATGTGTTTTGGCTTGCACTGAAACGCAAACTAAAAGTAACAGCAAAAGTGTTATTATATGTTTCATATCTCTCATCATTTTTATAGTATACTATTCTTGCACTGCTGTGTGTTCTGTGGCTACAAAAATATCATCTACAAACTCCTGAATGGTAATCTGAACGTTATCGCCTTTTAAGTCTTTTATAGTTATGATCTGCTTTCGGCCGTCTGTTAAATACACGGTGAGCTCATTTTCATTTTTAGATTCTATTTTAGCAATGGCTGATGCATCTTTATAAGGTTCTAATACATGTAGAAATTGTGCTTCTGTATCTGAAATCCGAACCCCATACGTAGCACGGTCTGGACTATTTCTGATATCCCTTTGTTTTCCTGCATTTGGATATTTAGACACAAAAACCTCCGCTTTTTTAGGCCAAAGTGTATGCACATCTAGTTTCATATCATCCTCTTGAAACATCACTTTTTTAGTATTTTTAGACGTATACCATTGGGCGTCTTTAAAGTATTTATACTGAGAATTGGAATCGTCACTCAACTGATCTTGAACCGCTCCTTTTGACTTTGCGCCTGATATAGACTGAAAGCCAACAGGATGCAATAGCCAATCGTAATCGTGTTTTTGCGACAATTTCATATAGTCTGCTATAATTACATAATCATCGGTTACTACAGAGAGGCGTCGTTGTAAAATGGGTTCAAAATCGGGAGCATAATCAAAATCGTTCCAAGGCGGAAATACTTCTCTATTGAAAATTGGGATGCGTCGCCACCTTGCTTGCGTTTCTACTATCGTAGCCTGCATGATATCACCTTTATAAAATAAAGTTTGCTCGGAAGGCACGGCTTCTTGTTGTAAACCATCGACCACCACCATATTATGCGTTGCTGAGGCTTGCACAGATTCTTTATACCCCGCATGTCCATATCCGAACCAGACCATTTCAGTTCCAAAATATTTATGACCGTAACGGTTTAAAGCAACCATTCCCGTGCGGTCTAAATGTCCGTGCCAGCCACCATGTGTTCCAAATTTAAAATAGGCTTGAATTTGATCTTCTGGCTGATTACTTTCAGGTTGCGAGCGTAAGGCGACTAAACCAACATTAGATACATAATCTGATGCCGTTCGTGGGTCTTCAACCTCTGGTAATTCGGCAACGCCATATAACAAAGCTAACCAACTGTCACGTTCAGAATGGTTCAAGACCCAAGCCAAATCGTCTTCTTGATAATGCCGGTATGCCAATTCATAAAAATCACCGGGTTTGGCTAAAGTGCCATCGTTATTTGGAATTAAATTGGCATTTTCATCCATCATCGGGATATACGCCATTACCATGTCCTCTAAACCTCGTGTACTCGATCCCGTTGGTCCCCAAATATCGAACTTCATGCCTGTAAATCCATCTTTAGCATTCTCGAAATCTTTACTTTTATAGCGTGCAGGTAAACGTCTATCGTACAAATTCCAACCATAATTCTCATAGGCTTGAGCCACCAAACTAAATCGTTCGGTTACTAGATAGCAATACCCTGGCGTGCCTTCAAACCACCAGCCATCGGGCATAATCCCTTTAGCCATTTGATCGAACAAACCGCCATCACTTTCAACAAAGTGATTTAAAGTTGACATATCTTGCAAAAAAAGTGAAGTCACTACAGATCCAATATTTGCACTAGCCTGATGATTCATAATCCCAATCGGACTCATATGAGAACGGTCTTGTTCTAAATAATAGCGCATGGTCTGTTCTATATTTTGACGCTCTTGTTCGGAAAAAATATTCTCGCCGTAAAGAATATCGCAAACGGCGGCCAAATACATAAAGAAATTACCTTCATGCACTTGTACACCCGTCGTTGCTGCTCCAATAGACAAATAACCTTTTTCAGGATCTGTAACATCTTTAACCAGTTGAACCACTTTTTCTAAATAGGTTTTATTCCCCGCAAATTTATAAGCTAAAAGCACTTGAAATGCCTTTTCTGAATCTGCCGCATTGTAAGCCAAACTTTTCCATCGGAGTGTATTTCTTGCCTTATCTACAACCTTCAATTCTGGAACCTCATAGGCATCTGCAAATGCAATAAGCTTATCTAAATTTTCCTTGGCCCAAACTGTAGTTTTTACCTTATTTTTGGCTTTTCCCAAAATGGCATCGGTTACAAATAGAAAGGGATGCGGTCTATAACGTACTGTAATAAATGATAACTGTGCTGTTTGATTATTACTGACATTTTCCACTATTAACACACTAGTTTCTTGTCCACCAACTGGAATCCGGTCGCTAACTATCATTTGAAATGCACCTTTATAATGCGCTTTACCTCTTATGGTAATAAGTGAATCTTTCAAGCTTACTTGACAAGCCAAGGTTTGAGGGGCTTCAATTCTAATTTTAAAATCTTGAGACTCTGAAGTCGTATTTGTTATTGTAAAATTATAAGTAATACTATCACTTGCTTTTGCTGCTTTAGACTGCTGACCACTATTTAACCATGTATTTTTTATGCTATTATGGGCATAGCCACTGAGACTAATTAACCAAATAAGGAGAACGAACTTTATATGTTTCATAATAAGAATTTCAAGTATTTTCGATTTTATTTTGTTGCTTTTAATCTAAGAGGTTTTTATCCTAAATACGCACCATTGGCTTTTAGTTCTTGTTCAAGTTTCGCATAGTCTAAATCATTTGGAAATACTTTACTAACAGCAGATAATCCTGCCATAGTTCCAGCACCTTGACCAATAGCCATGGCAATCGGCGTGACTCGTAATCCAGCACTAGCATGGTGATCTGCACCGATGGCACGACCAGAAAGCACTAAATTATCTATCTCATTAGTTAGCAATGAATCTTTAGGAATATAATACGCACCTTCATCTTTTAAATGAACTGTATCTGTATCTCCTCCATCTGGAGAATGAATGTCTAATGGATACCCACCAACTGCAATGGGTTCTTTAAAACGAACTTCATTCACTAAATCTTCTGCCGATAAAACGTATTTGGCATGCGGGTGACGCGACTCACGAATTCCAATATGTGGTGCCGTGCTTACAAACGTGGCTTCTTCAAAACCAGGTGCATATTTTCTCAGGAAATTAAAAATTTCCACACATTGTTTACGGCCTAAAGTTTCAGCTTTACTTAATTCGAACGGATTTAACGGGTCGAATCCAAGCACTCTTGAAGTATTAAAAATAAACTCTCCTTCTGTATTGGTTTCAAAAAACAAAACGTTATCTCTTGGCACCGTCACTTCCCCTTTTGCCTTGGCTGCATTCCATAAATCGTAGAATCCCCAAGTAGAAATCCGTTTCGTTTTCTTTAATATTTCGGCCTTATCGGCAGAACGCTCTTCGGCATCAAACTGATCCCAATTATTAATCATATACTCACGAAGCTTTGCGGTATTGACATTGCCGACTTTGATATTGGTGGTCATAGGCTGCGATTTATTATCTTCCACCCGACCTTCGGTAAACGGCACTCCTGATAATTTTACAATCTCACTATCACCACTAGCATCTACAAATACTTTGGCTGGAATTTCTTGAATGCCACCGCGATTATGAATAAAAACCGATGTAATTTGTCGTCCTTCTTTAGAAATATCAATCAATCGTGTATGATATAAAATTTCTGCTCCGGCTTCAATAACCATATCTTCTAAGGTCACTTTTAGCATTTCGGCATCGAATGGTGTTACTGTAGAACAATATCCTGTTCCATCTAAAATATGTCCTGGACTGGCACCTTTGGCTACCAATCTGCTCACCATTTCATTTGGCGTACCAAATACTAATTGTCGACCAGCACGATTGTGGAAGGTCATCATCGGACCAACACCCATGGCTGTAAGCGAACCTCCTAGAAAACCAAATTGTTCTATCAGAAGCGTTTTTGCACCCGTTTTCGCTGAGGCTATAGCTGCATGACTTCCGGAAACTCCGCCCCCTACGACTATAACATCATATCCTTCTATTAATTTTGTATTGAATGTTTTCATTTTTTAAGTTTTTATATGCTTGTTCAAGACGACGCTTAAACCATAGATTTTTGATTTGTTTTTGAACTAAATTTTGATTGAATTAAAGCGACAATAATTACAATTAAAGCACCTACGGGGAACCACCAAAAGAAACTGATGCCTTCGTAATGCATACCTGCAATGGCCACAATAGCTATTAAAGCGCCAGACATGATTCCGTTAACACTTCCTTTTCGCATTAAAGCTAAAAAAGCAATTCCTATTAAAGTTCCGTAGGCATAACCCGGGACTTTAAACCCTAAGGCCAGTAAGCCACCATCTTGGAAAAAGCTAAAACCATAGGCTAGCACAGCTAAGATTACTCCCCAAACCACGATTGCTATTTTCGATATTTTAACCACTTTAGTCTCGTCCATTGTTTTTAAATTTGGAAATACTAAAGAACCAACCCCCATCACACTGGTTTGCGATAATGCGGTTAAGGCCGAATCTAATGTTGAAATTCCTGCAGCAAACATGGCAGCGATAATGAGGCCAGAAATACCATTGGGTAATTCATTTACCACATAATACGGAAAAATTCTATCGGGTTCCGAACTGATTGAAGCACTTATAATCTCTGACAAGGGATTAATATGATAATAAGCAACTAATGCAATACCTACAAAAGCCATAATCCAAGTGGTTGCCACGCCAATGACAGAAAAGGCTACTGCTTTACGCGCTTCCTTTAAATTCTTACAACACAAAGCACGTTGGGTCACGACTTGATCGACGGCATTAGACCCAAATTCGAAAAAAGTACATCCTAAAATCCCAACCCACAACGTATAGGTTTTATGAGGATCTAAGGACAAATCTAGAATGGCCAACTTGGCTTTTTCATCAGCTATACTCATCATTTCTCCAAAGCCACCAGGAATATCGCCAATGGCATAAAATAACGCAAAACAGGCTCCAAAGATGAAAATCATAAATTGAATCGCATCTGTCCAAACCACGGTGGTAATTCCGCCAATATACGACCAAACCACAGCAAATAAGGCAATAATAGCGATACAAACCACCGTACTTTGTCCCGTAATTACACTTAACACCAAAGCCGTTCCTAGCAAACGTACACCCTGACTCATAGTCGCACCAATCATAAAAAAGGTACGCGATAACTGGCTTACTTTTACACCTAAGCGATTCTGAATAAAATCGTACGGACTAAAAACACCGTCTTCATAATATTCTTTCAGGAGAACAAAGACAAACAATATGTTTCCTAAAGCAAAGCCAATCGTCATTTGTAAATAGGTTAAATTGCCATTTAATGAAAATACAAATGCTGGGACTGCAATAAACGTGGCTACACTAGTTTTGGTTGCAATTAACGATAAGGAAACCGCCCACCATGGTAGATTATTACTGCCTTTAAAAAAGGCATCTAAACCTTTGTCTTTATTTTTAACCAATTCACCAATCAGTGTCGTTCCCAATAAAAACACAATTAAAACAATCCAATTCATGGTTGAAAAATGACTTGACGCAATAGCACTATCATTTTGAGAATACATCAATACCGATCCCATGCTTAGCAAAGTATATATACTGTATTTTATAATTTTATTCATTATCCGCCTTAGTTTAAAGGTATTAACTGTTTATAATATTCAACCACACATAATCTATAAACAAACAACATAAAACACTTGTTTTTAACCAATTACAAAGCACTATACCTTACTTGTAATATTAGAATTTCATCTATTACTAAATATAATAACCAGAGTCTATGATTTTACTATTTAACACCAGCTTCAATGATTGCCTTCGCATCATTAGGGCTAGTTTTTTGTTTTCCCGTAAGTAAATAGATTATCATTCCGGCATCAGAAGGATCAAAATCTCCTTTTTTAACACAAGTAAGTTGGCGTTCATACAACCAGTCTAATTGCTTTTTTGTTGCTTCGGAATGATTGCGAATCGGAGATGTTTTAATCCAATCGAATAAGGCCTTGGACGCTTTCATACCTTCATAATCTTTTCCGCCATTCTGATCCACAATTCTGTCCAAAGTCAATCCTTTAGGTTTAAACTCGCTTTGAATCTCTTTCCATGTCCACCCCGAGTGCTGTTCCCAATCATTTGGTCTATCTGAATGATTATCATTCCAACTTGAATGAGAAATAAGGCGAACATATTTTAATTTTGAAGTTTTTGCTTTTGAGATAGCACTTCCAACTACATGCATTGGTCCTGCAGCAATGATGGTTAAAGGATCGGTTTTACTCGATTTATTAATTTCTTTAGTAATAGCAAGCATAGCACTTGTAGAATCTGCTACCGCTTCAATAAAATTAGAATTCTTAAAATTGTAGATGTCTTTACCTTCTAATGCACTTTTAAGCATTTGGTCTTTTCCATCACTTTTATCATGATTACTCCCCCAAATATGATCGCTAAACGTATACACCGTTAATTGATCTTGTAAATTACGAGCCGCTAATAAAGCCAATGTAAACGGGGTTGCTGCCCAATCGTCATGATCGTGTTCATTACCATCTGAACTCACCACAATTCGGCCAATACTGTAAGGCACTGTTTGTGCGTAAAAGTAAGTCGGCAGACAAAGCATTAGACATAACATTAAGCAAATTTTAAAGTGTCGCATATTTTAAATTTTAAGGATTTATAACCGTTGTATTTTCTATTTTCTTTAAACGCAATAAGGCCTCCATATAATAATAATCGGCATAAATAATAGAGGCATCTATTTCTGAATTTCTGGGATGATGTCCAGTAGAATGCAGTAACAAAGACTGGTTAGTATCGCCACTTAAATAATGCTCTGAAGACAGTGCTTTGATAAAGCGTTTCGCCTGATTGAAATATTTTTCTTTTAATTTTTCGTCCTTAACTAGCGTAGACAATTCGAGCATCCCACAAGCCGCAACTGCTGCTGCCGAAGCATCTTTTGGTGCGTTGGGGATTTTAGGATCGTCGAAATCCCAAAACGGCACACCGTCTTCAGGCAAGCGTTCTAAATATTTATCTGCTAATTTTATCGAGGTGTCTAAAAAATCTTCACGCCCTGTTTCTCTATACGAAAAAGCAAAACCGTAAATTCCCCAAGTTTGTCCGCGTGCCCACATGGAATCGTCTGCATAGCCTTGGTGTGCCACTCCTCTTAAGAATTCTCCTGTTTCGTCATCAAAAGACCCTAAGTGATAGGTTGAATAATCGGGTCTTACCAAGTTCTTCATGGTCACTTCGGCATGACTTTCGGCTATATCATACAATGATTTTGAACCTCCGTTTTTAGCTGCCCAAAACAGCAACTCTAAATTCATCATATTATCGATAATGGTATTGTGAGGATACTCTGGTTTTCCTAACCACGATTGAATACTGCCTACTTTAGGATTGTATAAAGTTGCTAAAGTGTCGGCAGCAGCTAGCATCACTTTTTTATAGGCTTCATTTCCTGTTAAGCGATACCCATTGCCAAAACTACAATACACTTGAAATCCGATATCATGATCTGTAGCAGGTGTATATGCAATGGTTTTAATTGGTTCTGTAAATTCTTGAGCAGCTTGTTTTAAACTTTCATCTCCAGAAAACTCATAACCATACCACAAGACACCCGGCCAAAACCCACTACACCAATCACGCACACCAACCAAATCCCATTCGGTATCTTCCTTAAGAATAGTTCTTGGAAAACTATCTCTAACTTTTATGTGATTAACCACTTTACTTATCTTTTCAGTGTTGGCTTGTAACACCTGATCGACCTCTGAAGTTGTCGCTATTTTTTTTTGATCACGGCAACTCGTTAATGTAAAAAGAATTAGCACAATTAATAAACTCGTATTATAAACTTTCATATTGAAACATTTTAGCTTCCTTAAAATTATAAAGACTAAAATGAGAAGTGTATAAATTATCATTCAAATAATAGCACTTATAAGTCATTACAAGCATTACGAACGCATTTTCACGGACTTTAATAGTGTTATTATAATGTAACAGATGTAGAATTTAAATTTGGCAAGCCTACCCATTTAGAAATAAAATAAAAAAAAGTGAATCAAAATAGCCTTTTACTACTTTGATTCACCCTATCATTTTATTATAAATCACTTACCGCTAAGTGGGTTTAAAAGTCAACAATTTAGATATTTTTATTCGTAATAGTTCCCTTTAATTTATTTGTTCAATCAAAACCACACTCCACGGACTCATAACACGATTGATATTGAATTTACCATTGTCACCAACTGTAATAATTTCAGTATTTAGAGCTTCGGCAGCTTTTTTCAACACTTTAATTTGCTCTCGTGTTGGAGGTTCTGGTTTCCCCATATTTTCCCAAGAATTGTAAATATTACCATGATCTTTATCTAAAGTTTCCAACTTAAATTGAGTTCCTGGTTTTAAATTGGTTAATTCCATAGTTAACTGACGTGTTTCTCCGCGCTCGTATTTATCAATCTTTTTAATACTTGCTGGCACGGCTTTATAATGATCTTCTGGATAATTATAAGCTAAAGCCACCACTTTACCATTACTTGATTTTTTACTGACAAATAAGTAATCATTTTTAAATAATTTTTCATCACCTAAATGATGCAACATACGGTAGGCATGATATGAAGGCTTAACCAAACCCTGAAAGTTTATCATTCCAAATCCGCCGTGGAAGATACTGTGTCCGCCTCCTTTTTCTTCAAAAACATCGGTAAACGTCCAAAATGCTAAGGAGTTGGTTAAACCAATACTCTCTAAATTTGTACGTACAATATAAGCTGCTGGTGGTAAGAAATCGTGCATCGCATCGCGACTATTCGGACTCGTATTCCACTCGGTTAAATGAATTTCTGCATTTGGATACGCACTGGTTTTAATCACCTCGTTTAACCATTTAATATCGACCACCGTTGAATGCACATTTCTAGAAAAGTCTTTCCCTTTTCCGGTTCGAGGGTCTAAAGGATAATCTGTTGGATACGGATGTGTAGAAATAAAATCTACCGGCAATTTTTCCTTTGCGCAATACGCTAAGAAATCTTCTATCCAAACCCCTTTCCACTGTAAATCGTTTATATTCTCTGCTGTAAATGTTTTGGTAGACCCTTTTGTATCTGTTATTTCTCCTTCATGACGATCGTCGGCCACAAAATTACTAGTAGAAGGTCCTCCTACTTTTAACTGACTATCGACAGAACGCACGGCTTGAACAGAAGCTTTATACAATTCGAAATACTGAGTTTTTGTGGCATCCCAAAACAAACCATACAAGTTAGGTTCGTTCCAGACTTCAAAATACCAGCCACGAACTTCATCTATACCGTAGCGATCTACCACGTGTTGCGTAAAAGCCTCAACTAAATTATACCATTTTTTTTGATACTCTGGACCAGGCGTTATATTCGCTTTCCACCAAAAGATGGTTTTAGAATCTTCGGCTGCCATACTTTTAGGAAAGTAAGCCAACTCTACAAACGGACGCACATTTAAATCTAATAAACGATCGAAAACCTCATCGATATATTGCCAGTTATACACTTCTTTGCCATCCACTTCCACAATGGGAAACATGTCGTCGTGAAACAAACCGTGAAAACGTACGGTTTCAAAACCACATTCTTCTTGCACCTTTTCCAATTGTTCTAACCACCCTGCCCGTAATGCTTCATTTGCCCGACCGGCACCTACACTTTTGCTCCAAAGATGTTCAAATTTTTCACCTTGTGTATTTGCGTTCACCGAGACATTTTGGGAAAAACCTACTCCCGCTTGCGCTAAGAGTAAGACGAGTATTAATATCCTTTTCATGCTTTATTCGTTTTAATTTTTAGTTTATTTTATTTCTTTTGAAAACAGAACGTTATTGCTCGTCTTCAAACACTTGAACTAATTTTATATAATCTATCGCGATATCTCCTTTTGATGGTTTCCAATCTTTTTTGAAAATGCGCACCAGATTATCTCCTGCTTTTAAATCGACCAAACCAAAATCTATTTCTTTAAATGTTTTAGTCTGCGGAAATTTAAACTCGCGATAAATATGACTATTGATTAAAATATCGTGATTAGAATCGCCATCTGGAGAGGCATAACTTACGATAAATCGATACTTGGCTGGTTTAGCAACTTGAGCTAAAATAGAGACATGGTCGTACGGATTATCAAAATTTGTAACGTAGCCTTTACCGCTATACCCTTTTATATAAGTGTCGACAAAGACGTTATACAATTCGCCACCTGCAGCAAATCCGTTTTCAGCCTCTAAAAGCAAGGTTGTTCTCGTCCGTTTTGCATTCCCTAAACCTTCTTTTGAGGGTACAATTGGAATGATATCTCCATTTTTATCATACTTTAAATAATCGGCCATAGAGGAACGGGTTTCGCTTAAACCACCAGACATCCAGGCACTGTGATAAAACATAATATCTTTACCTTTAAAAGTTACAGTTCCGCCGTGATTTGTACCACTCTGACCTTCAAAATCGTCTATAAATACATCTTTAAACTCGTAGGGCCCTAGAGGTTTATCAGCTACAGCATAGAACATTTTTTCTGGCCAGCGTCTTGGTGTTAAACCTGGATAAGTTAAATAATATTTTCCTTTGCGTTTGTGTACCCAAGGCCCTTCAAACACATGTGTTAATTGCGGTGTTAAATCGACATAGGTTTCTGGTTTAATCGACATTAAATCTTCGTTCAATTCGGCCGCAAAACACTTACGATCATGTCCCCAATATAAATATGGCGTTCCATCATCATCAATAAATAACGCGGGGTCTTGGCCAAATTCCACGCCTTTTACATAACCTAAATCTGTAAACGGTCCTTGAGGTGAATCGCTTCGTGCGATTCCTGTTCTAAAGAGTCCGATTCCGGCTTCTTTCATACAATAAATTAAATAATATTGTCCGCGATAAAAGGCGGCATCCATAGCCCAAGCATGACTCTCTGCCCAATCTACATTCTCTAAATGTAAAATGCGTCCGTGATCTGTCCAGTTTACCAAATCTGTTGAAGAAAAGGCGTGGTAACCCGTCATTCCATAATGATTATTAGAACCTGGCTCGTCATGACTGGTGTAAACCCAAAGCGTGTTGGGATCGTCTGGCCAAACATGTGGTGATGGATCTGCGGTAAATACATTAGTGAATATTGGATTTTGAGCAAACCCAAACCCCATATTAATGATGCATACTAATATTGTCCATTTTATTTTCATAAGTATTTTTTTTTTTAAACCGTATCATATGTCATATCCTAAAAGATCTTAGGAGATACAAGTATAAAAATTTGAGAGATTTTTTCATATAAACTATAATCCATATGCCCTAAATTATAGCCCATTTAAAACTATTAGATTGTCTACTATGAATTTGCCTTTCAAATTATTATAACTCAATTTATTTTTTATCGTGAACAGTGGTCTCACTTCTTAATAGAGTGCCATTCTTAAATTCTTCGACCGTAACCTGAACTTTATTGGTATCATGTTCCAAAGCTTGAAGCGTTAAATGTTGTACACGTCCATCGATTAAAGTTACTATAAGTTCATTTTCATTTTTAGCTTCTACCGATTCTATTACAGATTGATTTTCGTAAGGTTCGATTACCGCGAGGTATCTAGCCGATTTCCCTTTCGTTCTTACCGCCATAGATTTTAAACGTGACGTTTCGTCGCCTAATGGAAAATCCCCACCTATTTTAGCCTCAAATCGCACTGCATTTAGTCCGCTTAAATCAATAGTAATTTTGGCTTCAGACTTATAATGTATTGGCATTCCAGGTGCTGAATGTTCCATTGATTCTCCAGCAATTTTAATTGGACCACCATAATAATCTTTACCCTTTTGTTCTGGCATTAACATATTATCATATGTAACAGGTAAATCAGAAACATATACTTCAGACCCATCCTTAAGAATAACCTTAGCATCTCCCCAAAAGATAGTATTATTCCTAATTTTTCCTGGTATTTTAGTAGTGAGCACCAATTGTTTTTTACCTGTGATATTTAATTTTATAGGTTTGCTTCCTAAAATCCAAGCGCCTGTGCTATCATTCAGAATTTCTTGATTATCAGCTCTAGCCGTATACCACAATTGCTTATTCACGTAGAATCCTTCGGTAGACGTCCCGATCATCACTTCACTTTGTTTTGGCCACGCATTAAAGACGTCTATTTTTAACGGCCCATCGATGCTATTTGGTAAACGTATACCTTCATTATCGCAACCCTCACCCCAACACATTTCAAATTGAGTACGCGACGTTCCCGATACATCGTACCAATTACAATCGGTAATAAATTGCGCACTTCCAATAGGATTTGCATTCATCTGATTGGTATGATGCGAAAATTCAACCTGATCTGCTGTGATGCCTTTAAATCCTTTTGCTTGGAACATCCAATCGAATTCGTGTTCTTTATCTCCTTTTAAATAATCTGCCATCACAATATAATCGTCTAATACAATCATTGCACGACGCTGTAATACAGGTTCTGTAAATTCGGAAACTTCACCAAATTCAGGTTGATTTTCAGGTAATTCAATAGTACGACCCTCTTCCCACATTTTCTCTGCAAAGGTTTGTTTCGAATTTGGAATGCCTCCATACGGCGGATGACTCCATTTAGAATCCGTTTCTAATACCGTGGCTTGCATCATGTCCCCTGAATGAAATAACAGTCTCGAATTCTCTACCGGCTGTTGCATTTTCTGATCGACCACCACCATATTTTTATTTACAGAGGTTTGTTTCCAAAACTTATATAAATAACTGCCGTAGCCATACCAAAACATTAAAGTCCCATAAAAACTACGCCCGTAACGGCTCATATGTACTAAATTCGTTCTGTCGAAATGCCCATGATAACCACCATGAGATCCGTAATGCATGGCAGCTTGAATTTGTTCACTCTGCGGCCTATTTTCTGTTTGAGAACGCAATTGCACGATTCCCATATTATCGGCATATGCCGACACGCTCATTTTTTCTGAAGTCACATCTGGAAGATCTGGTACACCATATAATAAATCACGCTTCTCATCCCGATTTATTATTGCAGCATATTCTGGGTCTCTATATAAATAATAGGCTAACTCGTAAGATTTCCCAGAAAGTTTATCTTCTACAGCATCATTTACAGCTAGAAGAACACCACGGAAATCCATAAACGGAATTGAAGCATCCCACATGTCTTTTATACTTACATTATTGCGTTCTATCTTTCCCCATTTTTCGAATTCCATACCCATGATACCTCCTTGTCGTCTGCTAGACAATAATGAAAAGTGTTTGGTAGTACCAATAGGAAATGTGCGATCTTTAAAATTAATACCCCAAGGTTGTAAGGCTAGAGCGATTTCAGAAAACTCTGTTGCTACCCAATTGTTATACCCCACCGCACATTCGTACCACCAGCCATCGCTCATAATACCATGCTCTAAATGTTTATAAATTCCTGTTGGCCCTTCTAAAAGTTGATTAATAAGATGCCAATCTTGTAAATTCATGGCACAATAAAATGCAGCTGTTATTTCTGCCACATTCCAATTACTAATCGCGCCTTTTGTATTTCCTTTTAGCGTTTGTGTTACAAAAAGTCTGAAGGTGTGTTCTGTTCTTTGTCTATCTTGATCTGTAAGCTGCGGACTCGTTCTTATTAAATCGTACATTCTACCCACGGCTTGCCAAAATTTACCTTCCCCCACAAATGAATTACTACCACCCACTAAAGTGGCTGGGTATCCTGTTTTTGGATCGGTTAATCGGCGTAATAATGTTATACATTTTGCGGCGTATGCTTCATTTCCGGTTAACTGATAGGCTATCGCACAACTATAAATCTCGCGGCCGTCGGTTCTAAAAACAGCTTGCCCAAGCAGACGTTCCGTGTCTTCTGAAAAATCGGCACCATCTGGCACAGTCCAACGTTCTGCTTTTTTAATATAATCTTGAAGCCCTTCCTTTGCCCAATCGTATTTATCAGTCTTTGCTCTTACGTTATCCCATCCCGATTCGGTAAATACAATATTTGGAAACGGAATACTCACTGCTGTTATAAACTCAAGTGTAGCCACAGATTCTCCTGCGCCGTTCGCAATAGCTTTAATGACTTGATTTTCACGAATACCTTCTGGTAGATGTTCAGGAATATCAACCGTTAATGTACCCGTTTTTACTTCTCCAGGAGCCAATTGCAACTGACTCTGTTCAATATGTGCTTTCATGGATTCCCAGCCCACAGTTTCAATAACAAGTTGTACGGCTTGGGGTTGATTTGTAGTATTTCCTATTTTAAATTCATAAGAAACTGTTGTCCCAGCCTTAGCAGATTTTCCTTGAATTTCAGCTTCTAAAAAAGTAGTTTTACCTTTTGTCAGTTGAATATTTTTAATTTGATAGTTTCGGTTTGTATCTGAATCTATAGAAAGTAATACATGTTTTACAGCAAAAAGTGTTGCGGTTCGCTGACCAGCATCTACGTCGAACAGATTCCAAGGAATATATACTGAATGCCACCCTTTTCCCGTCACTTCAACTTTAGCCTTACTCACAGGATTTAAATCGCCATAATCTAAAGAGTCTACTTTAAAAATCGCACTGATTTGTGCCGTTGTCTCTTCCTTAAAAAACACATCCAAAGTGAGTCCGCTATAGCGCGTCCAATCGGCTGCATCACCTTGAAAGGGTCTACTAATTCCAGGAAAATACACTCTATTTTGATTCGAATACGTATAAGATATAGTATCTTTAGACTTTACTGTAGCCACCGCTTTCTTTACTTTAGAGATGCCGTTCCAATCTAAAAAATCGGAACTTCCAATGTGATTTACGTGTTGTGCAAAACCAGATTCTGCGAACATAATCATGGTTAACACTAACACACACTTCATAATATAGCTCCTGTACATTTCTATTTTCATGCTTTTATCTTTTATTTTCTAATACCAAACAGCTCAAAATTAGAGTTCGCTCACTTTCACGTTAACCCCATTATTTTCTATAATATTTCCGTTGGTTTTTATAACGCCATCTTTGGCCTGTTTGCCTATTTTTAGAGGCATTCCTGTTTCATTTATAAGCTCTAGGCCTGTAGTTTCAGCTTCGCTATACGGCGACATAGATTCGCCATGTAACGGTGGTGTATACCCGATTAAAATTGGCAATTCGTGTTGTTTCTTTTTATCATTTGTAGTTTTAAGCACGACTTTATTATCTGCTCCTAAAACAGTAATTAATGAATGTACTAATCGATCAGATTCTGTAGAATCTACACGTAATTCAACATCAACATGACTCCCCTCAACAAACAATAAAGGGCCATAATTGGCATCGCCTTTAGAGTTTATTATAGTGGTATTATCTCCAATCCAATAAGCACGTTCTGTACCTATAGTTGTACAATCCTCTAAACGTGCACTATTAAAACGCAATTCAAATCCTCCACGGGTATTTTTGGCAGTGCAATTTTTAAATGTTATGTTTTCGCATATACCATATGTTCTAAATCCATCTTCGCAAAGCGATTTCATATAGCCAGGTGTGACAACATATTCTCCTTCTCGGTTTTGAGTCCAGGTTTTAAAATTCACATCAAATGCAGGCCCTGAGGTTTCGGCTAACACAGCATCGGTTGTGCGCACTTCACCTTCCGCATAACAATCTTCGAAATAAACATTTTTAGGATGTTGTTGAATAAAAAAACAATGTCCAAAAGAACGACTATACACTTTACATCTATACAATTTCGTTTCATTTCCTGTAACTAAAAGGCCGCTATGCTTTCTGTGTTTTATTGTAGTTTCTGCTTGCTTACCTTTTCCAAATAAATCGCCATAACCATAAGGGTAAGAGCCTGCAACATGCAACGTAATATCTTTAAGCACATTAGATTCTCCGGCCACTTGAAGTACCGTACCTCCTGGCGAAGTGCCATTTCCAACACATCGTATGGTTAACCCAACAAATTCATTATTTGAACCCGTAACCAAAAACTCATCAGAATGAATTGGTGGATTTAATAACGTTCTAATTTTAGTATCCAACTCAATTTCCACACCTTTAAGATTGAACACATTATTGCTTCCGCTGAATGTAATATATTGAAACACCTTACGATTGCGACGGGCACTAATAGAATCTGAAATCAGATAATCAGTTAGTTTATATACGCCCGGCTCCATAGTAATAACATGCCCAGATTCGCCAGCATATTTCGCTAATTCACTGAGACTACTAATATGAATATCTGAAGCTTGACTAGCTGTCGTAACTAAAAAAATAAATAACGCGATTAGTCTAGAAATGATTGTCATGTATTTTAAATTTTGAAGTATTCACCTTTAACTATAGGTGATATACACTTTATTTTTTGATAAATTTTATGGTATTGTCTGTGCCTAAATTGGTAATTGGCCCTTGAGATTCTCCTGTTACTCCAGAACTTTTATTGGATAAATACACTGGATATTCCGTCTGATTATTAAGTTCAAAATCGAAGCCTTTAAAATCATTTTGATTTGGAAGATTTCCATGTAGCAGTCGGATATTGTTCTTCTCGCCACCTACTTTTATTTGCAAGCCTTGTTCTACTCCTTGGCTAGATCCTTGAAG
>NZ_LMAK01000009.1 GCF_001439665.1 Formosa algae | reverse complement strand
CAGCTTAAAGATTATGGCGGTGTTGGCGGTTTAAAAACGGTTAACATTAGGAGTATGGGCTCGCAACATACTGCTGTGTTTTATGACGGTGTGCGCTTAGGAAATGCGCAAAACGGCCAAGTAGATTTAGGGAAATATTCCTTAAATAATATGGAGGAAATAAGTCTGTACCAAGGGCAACGTACAGATTTAGACCAGTCTGCTAACGGTTATGCTTCGGCCAATACAATGTATTTAAAGTCTAAAACACCAAAGTTTTCCAATCTTAAAAATTATGAAGCAGAAGCTACTGTTAAAACAGGATCTTTCGGCTTATTTAATCCGTCACTCGCTGTAGACTATAAACTTAACGATAATATTGCAGCCCGAGTAAGTGCAGAGATGGTATCTGCAGATGGTGAATATGAATTTCAATACACCAACGGAAGTTACGATACAACTGCGGTTCGCGAAAATGCAGACATTAAATCGTATCGCGTAGAGGCCGCTTTATATGGCAACCCATCAGGTAAAAGCAGTTGGCATATAAAATATTACCATTTCGATTCAGAACGCGGACTGCCCGGAGCTATAGTGGCTAATGTGTTTAGTAGACCACAACGGCTTTGGGATCAGAATAATTTTATACAAGGCGAGTTTAAACACAAAGTGAACGACTCCTATTTCTTTGTTATTCGAGGAAAATATGCTAGCGATCACTCACGTTATGTCGATCCCGAAATTGTGTCTTTAGATGGGATATTGGATAATAAATATTTTCAGAAGACGTATTATGCTTCTGTTGTAAATACCTTAAAAATAAAACCATTTTGGGAGATCTCATTAGCATCAGATTTTGAGGAAAATACATTAGATGCTAATTTGTATCGTTTTGCTTACCCTAAGCGTTTTTCTATGCTAAATGCCTTGGCGAGTAATCTTTATTTTAAAGGTTTAAACGTGCAGTTAAGTGTGTTAAGTACTACTGTAAATGAAACGGTAGAGGCTTACGATACAGCAGACGATCTCCAGGAATTTACACCTTCTGTAATGGTAAATGTACAACCTTTAAAAACTCCCGATCTAAGACTGCGTGCTTTTTATAAAAACAGTTTTAGAATGCCCACTTTTAATGATTTGTATTACACTTTTGTAGGAAATACGTATTTAAAACCAGAATATTCAGAGCAAATAAATTTTGGGTTTTCATACCAACATGCTAAACAACAGTCTTTTTTTGAAGTTCAAGCAGATGTGTATAAAATCTGGATTACAGATAAAATAGTCGCCGTACCAGGAACAAATTTGTTTAGGTGGACCATGCTAAATTTAGATACTGTTGAAACCACTGGGCTAGAAGTTGGTTTAAAATCGTCTTTCAAATTATCCAATCAATTCAACCTAACTTCAAAGGTAAACTACACTTACCAAGAAGCTATAGATGTTACGCCAGACAGTAATACGTACGGCGACCAAATTCCATACATTCCATTACATAGCGGAAGTGCCACGGTTATGGCCATGTTTAAAGATTTTAAATTCAACTATAGTTTTATTTATACAGGTGGACGCTATAGCCAGAAAGCCAATATAAATTCTAATTATTTAGAGCCTTGGTATACACACGATTTATCTGCAAACTATAACCTGCGTTTATTTAAAAAATCACTCCAATTTGGTCTAGAAGTTAATAATGTTTTAGATCAGCAATACGCTGTGATCAAGAATTTTCCCATGCCAGGTCGCTCATATCGATTTACACTCAATTATAAACTTTAAATTTTTTAATGCATACTTATGAAAAAACAAGTACTTATTCTAGCGTCACTTTTATTCTTTTTTTCCTGCAGGTCTGACGATCCAATTACAGTAGATGAGGATACACAACAACCTGCAGAACCCGATACAGAGAATGTTTTAAAAGGATTTTATCTTTTAAATGAAGGGAATATGTCTATGAACAAAGCATCCCTAGATTATATGGATTTTGAAACTGGAGAATATACTCACGATCGTTTTACATCAGCAAATCCTTTAGAAGTTGGTGGTTTAGGCGATGTCGGAAATGATATTGGTATATATGGATCCAAAATGTATGTGGTTGTAAATGCATCTAATAAAGTTGAGGTTTTAGATGCCGAAACCGGCGTTAAACTAAAGCAAATAGACGTTAATAATTGCCGCTATATTACGTTTTATAATGGCAAAGCGTATTTAAGTACTTACTTGGGAGAAATTGGAGATTATAGTGCAACCGAAGGTCAGGTACACGAAATAGATACCACAAGCTTAAGCATAACTCGTAGAGTAGATGTGGGACGCCAACCCGAAGAATTAGTGGCTTATAATAATAAAATATATGTGGCCAATTCAGGTGGTTATAGTCCGCCAGATTACGAATCTACCATCTCGGTTATCGATATCGAAAGTTTTACAGAAACCAATCGTATAGAGGTTGCCATAAATCTACACCGATTAAAGATTGATAGTGAAGGCGATTTATATGTGTCTTCTCGAGGAGATTATTTTGAAACACCTTCAAAACTATACGTTATAGATACAGCTACAGAAACAGTTAAAAAAGAATTCGATTTGGCTGTTAGTAATATGACTATTCATAATGATATCGCCTATATCTACAGTACCGCTTTTAATTATTTTACAGGAGAAAATGTAATCTCTTACAATAAGCTAGATACCACAACAGAAACTATTTTAGACGACTCTTTTATAGCCGAAGGGAACGAAGATCTTATTCAAATTCCTTATGGTATTGCCATAAATCCAGATACCGAAGATATTTATATCACCGATGCTAAAGATTACGTGTCGCCAGGCGATTTGTATTGTTTCGATTCAGACGGAGAGTTTAAGTGGAAGGTGGTAACAGGCGATATTCCTGCCAAAATTCAATTTGTATATCAACCAGAATAAATTAAAAATAGAAGAAGACAATGAAAACATTACATTACTTAACAACAAACAAAGTAGCTTTATTAATTGGCTGTAGCGTGCTATCTCTATCGTGTTCTAATGACGATGATGCATTACAAGCTCCAGAAATAGAACTTTCTGTAACTAATCAAGCGATAGAAATGACTATGGGAGACACCAAGTCTTTTGAATCTTATAATTTAAACGACGACGATTATATTACAGAATGGAGCCTTGGAGACAGCTTAGTGTCTTCAGAAACGATTTACAGTTTTGTTCCAGAAACTTCTGGAGCATATCAATTAACATATCACGCTTATAATGCAAGTGGCGATTTTACCTTCAATTACGATATTACTGTTGATGCTTACATTCGTCCAACCACTACTACTAGTACGGCATACATTTCAGAGTTAATAGATTATGTGCCAGGTCCTGGTCAATTTATTAATACAAATTTAGGAAATGATATTGGTGCAGCAACTGTAGTAGGAGGTAGTAGTGGTTTGGTGAGTTTAGGCGCTTGGGGTGGTTCTATAACTTTAAGTTTTGATCATACAGTTTTAAATGCTGCAGATGATACAGATTTTATAGTGTATGGAAATGCATTTTCTAGTGCCGCTGAACCAGGAATTATTTGGGTGATGCAAGATGAAAATGCGAATGGAATTGCCGACGACACTTGGTATGAAATTAAAGGAAGTGGTCACGATTTAGAAGGCACAAGTCGTAATTATAGTATAACATATTTTAAACCCGCAACAGATGACGATGATGTGTCTTGGGAAGATAGTGAAGGTGCTACTGGCATAGTAAAAAAGAATGCATTCCATAGTCAAGCTTATTTTCCAGCATGGATAACAGAAGATTCTTATAGCGTTTCAGGAACACTTTTATCTGACGAGAACGTAGATTTAAGTAATCCTTCTTTTGTAAAAAGTTTAGCATTTGATTATGGGTATGCCGACAATACTAGTGGCGGAGATGCTATAGATATTGCAGATGCTATTAATGAAGCAGGTGAAGCCGTTGATTTAAGCGGAATCGATTTTATTAAAATTCAAACTGGAGTGCAAGCAGATTTAGGTTGGTTAGGCGAATTATCAACTGAAATTAAAGGTGCAGCAGATATTAGTTTATTAGAATAATTAAAGTCTGAACAGTACAATAAAGGCATCAAAAAACTTAAGTTTTTGATGCCTTTGTTATTTCTTAATAAATTGAATTATTTAGATGTTTACATCACTTTCTGCGCTAAATATTTTTGAACTTCGTATACATTTATACTTTTGTTAAACTTTTTACTCACAGAAGGTAAGTTCTCGCTAGATATCCAAATTTTTAATTCGGCATCTAAATCAAATGTTCCTGCTGTTTCTAAGGAAAATCTGGAAATGCTCTTGTAAGGCATAGATCTGTACTCTTGTTTACTTCCAGTTAATCCTTGGACATCTATTAAAATTAATCGCTTATTTGTAAACATAAAAGTGTCTCGTAAGAGCTTAAATCCTAATTCTACATGTTCACCATCAATAAGTAATCTGCTGTATTTTTGGTTTAATTGTTCAGGAGATACCTCAGAAGCATTTCCTAATATTTTATTGAATATTCCCATAGCACTCGTTTCTGTTTAATTATCTATACTTGATAATGTATTGTTCTTACAAAGATATTTTTTTATCTAACAGAAACTATGAAAATTAAATACGATTACAGTACAAATTGTTTTAAAATTTAGAGAAAAATAAAATTGAAAGTCCTTTAAATTGAAGATAATTAAAATTTAGAATCATTTGTAAATGCATTGTAAAATCAAGGTAAATCAATTGGGTTTCTCTCTATTTTTAGTCAATTAATCGGTATTTTTGAGGTGTAAAATCATCACTCATAAATGATAATTTTAGGTGATGATAAAAGTTTAATTAAGAATGGTTAGCACGCTTATCTATTGATTATGCTTACTGCTTAATATAATTTAAATAATATATGAAACAAGTTGTAATAATAATGGGGTGTTTGCTTTTTGGCGAATTCGTGGTATATCTCACCGGAATTAAAATGCCTTCTAGTATAATTGGCATGTTACTTTTAACCTTGTCTTTAGAAATGGGCTGGATAAAATTAGAGTGGGTTAAAGGGATTAGTAACTTTTTAACTAAAAATATGGCTTTCTTCTTTGTACCTCCCGGTGTGGCTATTATGCTATATTTAGATCTTATTAAAGCTTCGTTTTGGCCAATAATTGTAGCCTCTACTTTAGGGACAGTTATTGTTTTTGCATGTACAGGTTGGACTCATCAATTGTTTATAAAGCATAAGAAAACCTTTAAAAAAAATAAGCCATCTTAATTTTAGATTATGAATGCTATATTACACTCAGAAATTTTTATTCTCAGCTTAACGTTTGCCGCTTATTTTGTCGCGCAAAGTTTACAACGAAAAACTAAGATGCTTTTTCTTAATCCCGTATTGGTTGCAATTGTTTTAATTATTGGTTTTCTAACCGTGTTTAAAATAGATTTTGAATCTTATAAACAAGGAAGTAAAATGATAGAATTTTTACTTAAACCAGCGATTATTGCATTGGGCGTACCATTATATCAGCAATTAGGAAAAATTAAAAAACAAGCTATTCCTATTATTGTATCGCAATTGGTAGGTTGTATTGCAGGTGTGGTGTCTGTTGTACTAATCGCAAAATTAATGGGAGCACCAAAAGAAATTATTTTTTCTATAGCCCCTAAATCTGTAACCACACCAATAGCTATGGAAGTCTCTAAAACTTTAGGTGGTATTCCACCATTAACAGCATCTGTTGTTGTTTTATTTGGTATTATAGGGTCTATCTTTGGCTATGAAATCATGAAAATATCACGCATAAAAAGTACTATAGCACAAGGTATTTCTATGGGAACGGCAGCTCACGTCTTGGGAGCATCAAAATCTATGGAAATTAGTGGGAATTTTGGAGCGTTATCTAGTATTGGATTAATTGTGAACGGTATTTTTACCGCCTTCTTAGCACCTTATATAATTTCCTTTTTAGGTATTTGGATCGATTTTTAGAATAGACCAGATTTGAATTTAAAATATACTTTCACAAAAAAAGCTTCACCAATTGGTGAAGCTTTTTTTATAATAGAAAAAGAATAGGTTTATTTCTTTATATCTTCAATATAAGATTGTAATTGTTTTCCGTATTTAGAGGCTTTAACTTCTGGAGTTAGTGAAACGTTTATAGTATCTAACCATTTAATGTTTGCATCATAAATTTCAGATAATGCTAAATATGGAGCAACTTCAGAGTCTTTATGGTTTATAGCATAATTTACAGTGAATAAATATTTACGTTTAATTAAGCTTTCATCTACTTTGTTTATACTATCTATTTTAATTGAATCTTTAGCTTTTGCAGCTTCAAAATTTTCTTTGATTAAATCTAAACGTGCATTTTTAATTCTTGTATTTAACACATTATATTCATCTAAAAGGGTCTGATTTTTAGACCCTGTAATGTCTGCATCGACTACGAAATGCTTCAGAGTGGTTTTAATATCAATCAATCCTGCTTCAGCAAAGAATGGAATACGTTCGTAAGATTTGTCATGTTTATTTAATACCAAGTAAAAAATTTCTGGTGAATCTACTTGTGCATGTAATTCAAAATTTTCATTTCCATTCACTTTTATAGAATCTAAAGACACTAAAAGTGAATCGTCTATTTTCTGAAGGTACACCATTCCTTTTTTTAAGCCTTTAACATGTGCATTTACTGTTAAGTTTCCTTGATCTGTTCCGCAAGACACTACGATTAATAAAAGGAATAAAATAGATAAGTTTTTCATTTATAATTAAATTTTGGAGGGCAAATATCTTATAATTATTTGTTAAATACTAGTCTACAGCTACGATTTTCATAAGCTCTGTACAAAGAATAGCGCCATAGGTTCCTACCACATAGCCAAACACTGCTAAAAGAGCTCCTACAGTGGCTAAAGACGGATGAAATGCTGCGGCGACAACAGGAGCAGAGGCTGCACCTCCTACATTGGCCTGACTTCCTACAGCTAAGAAAAAATAAG
Source organism: Formosa algae (assembly GCF_001439665.1). Taxonomy (GTDB): domain Bacteria; phylum Bacteroidota; class Bacteroidia; order Flavobacteriales; family Flavobacteriaceae; genus Formosa; species Formosa algae. The sequence goes on along the minus strand of NZ_LMAK01000009.1, from coordinate 42,057 downwards.
GAGCTTTAATAAGTTTAGCGACTAGAATAAGTAGTAAGGCATGAATAGTCATCCAAACTAACCCAATTAATATTAACCCTGGATTTTCGAATAGTTTTGTTAAGTCCATTTTCATACCAATAGTGGCTACTAATATGTAAATAAAAATGCTACCAATTTTACTTGCTCCAGCACCTTCATATGTTTTGGCTTTAGTAAAAGATAATAAGATACCTATAATAGTTGCTAAAGTAATTAACCAAAAGAAACCACTCCCGAAAGAAGATAGCGGACTTTTAGGATCACTCACAGCATCAAAATGAGACGTTAAAAACGATGAGATATATTCTGAACCCAGATGTGCGCATCCCACAGCTACAAAAGCAAATGTTAGAATCATCATATAATCCGTAAGTGTTGGAATTCTAGTGATCTTTTCGCTAAAGCTTTGTACTTTTTTCTGTAATTCTTCTATCGCAGTATTATCTGCCTTTAACCAATTATCTATGCTTTGGCGTCTACCTATACCTAGTAAAATTAAAGCCATCCATATATTGGCGACTACAATGTCTATTAAAACCATACCACCATATAATTCTTGATTGAATTGATAAATTTCTAACATGGCCGCCTGATTTGGTCCACCACCAATCCAACTTCCTGCAAGAGTAGACAGTCCACGCCACACAGCATCGAACCCAGCACCGCCAACTGTTTCTGGAGAAAACGTCGCGATAATTAATATGGCTAATGGTCCGCCAATTACTATTCCTATAGTTCCTGTAAAGAACATAATTAATGCTTTCCAACCCAAATTAAAAATGGCTTTTAAGTCTATACTAATAGTCATTAATACTAAAGCGGCTGGTAAAAAATAGCGACTCGCCACAAAATAGGTTTGAGAAGTGTCTGCAGAGATAATTCCTAAAGAATTAAAAATGGCAGGAATTAAATAACACATTAACAGTCCAGGAATGTATTTATAAAATGTTTTCCAAAACTTGTTTTTTAAAGCTTCTGTATAAAATACAAAGCCTAATGCAAGCATTAAAATACCAAATACAATGGCATCATTAGTAATCAGGGGTGTGTTTTCCATAAAAAATTGTTAAAGTCGCAAATTAGCAATTTTGAGCATTAAAAAAAAGGGTGCGAACTTAAAGTTTGGCACGATGATTGCTTTTTATAACTCAATTATTATAATGATAAATATTAGAGTGTGGTTACTTTAATATTTTAGTAATAATTTTTCATATTGGTTGGTTAGTTAGTGAAAAAGCATCCCTAGAGGATGCTTTTTTTTTGACTTAATTTGTCTGTATAAAATCTACAATACTTGTTGTTAGTTCTGGAGCAATCTCACGAGCAGATTCGTTGTAAGACTTGGTGTTTTCTAAGCGATCTCCGGTAATAGGTACAAAGATATGATTCATGTTTTCTATTAATTGTAACTTGGCTTTAGGCGCTATCGTTTTTAAAGTTTCTGCAGCTTTTACCGAAACTTGTAAATCTTTCGTACCGTTTATAATTAAAATAGGAATGTCTAGCTTTTTAAGTTCGTCTTGCGGATTGTAAGTCATCCAATTTGCGATAAAGGGTTGTACATCTAAATTGAAGATCGACTCTAAAGCAGCAGGATAATCTGTTGTTGTTTTTCCTGTTTTTAAAATTGCGAATACCGATTTAGAATCTTCTAAATAGATTGGAGCATTTGTAGTAAGTTGCTCTATAATTACGGTGTCTATTGTTTCTGCAGGACCAGCGATTGAAATGAAACCATCTGCTTTATCTTTAGAAATAATCATTCCTATTAAACTGCCTTGACTGTGGCCAATCACATAAATTTTATTGAAAGTGTTTTTGGCTTTAAAATAATCCAACACATCTTCAGCATCAGAAATAAAGTCGTCGAATTTAATCGATTTATCTACTTGTTTCATTTTTAATTGCTTCACAATACGCTTATCGTATCTAAAGGTTGCAATATTTTGTAAAGTTAGCTGTTCTGCTAGTTTTTTTAGTGAATTGTTCTTTAAGAAATTCTGATTACCGTTTCTGTCTGTTGGTCCAGATCCTCCAATAATAATTGCAAGATCGAGCTTTTCAATATTTAATGGCGTTAAAAGTGTGCCATCGATAAGTTGTGTAATAGCTAAATCTTCAGAATTAAATTTTTGTTCTTGTGCTTGTGTAATGCCTGTAAGCAGAAATAAAAGTAATATAATAATAGGTCTCATATTCGTTTTATAATTTGTGATGATTAGATGTCGCTATTAGAACCAAATTTAAACTAATAACTGTTCGCTAGATAGTATTCTATAAATTATATCTGTAAATTATTAGGTGTATAAACTGATCTTCTCAGGGAAATAATGTCGTTATGTGTTAAAAAAATATGTATTTCATCGATTAAATGAGTTGTTTGTCTGTGTTTTTAAAATTAAATTTTAAATTTGAGTGTACTAGAAATATTTAGTAAGGATTAATTAATTAATATTTGCATTATGTTGTTAATACTGGATTCCCAAATCTAACTACATTATATAGATTGCAAATAATAGAAAACCGAGGTTGAGGGACCTTGGTTTTCTTATTTAATAGATTATTCTAAATGTTAAATTTATTCGATTACCGATGTCTTTTTTAGTTTTTGGAAGCTGATGTAACCAATGTTTCTGTGTATCTCCTTTCATTATAAGTAGACTACCATGATTTAAAATTAATTTTTGTTTTAAACTTGAATCTCGTCTATGTTTAAAATGAAAAATGCGTTCTGCACCAAAAGACACAGATGCAATTATAGGGCGTTCTCCAAGTTCCTTTTCGTTATCTGAATGCCAACCATTGCTGTCTTGTCCGTTTCTATATAAATTACACAAGCAACTTGTAAAAGTATGTTCTGTTTCATCTTCAACCTTATTTTTAATTTTTAATAACGTTGGATTAAAATGTTTTGGATACATGTCTATTCCAGAGTACGAATAAGGCTTGTTATTATTGGCATATAATGCCGTTAGTCGAGGTTGAGGAACTGTTTTTCCAAATAGGGTAATGTCGTCCTGCTGCCAAGCTATAGTTTGTAACAGATCTTGGTATAATTGATCTGTTTCCAATTGCGAGAAGAATGAAGGATAGTATATAACCTCTGCATCTGGCATCTGTAAAGGAATGACTTCATTTTTAAATAACATACTTATACATTTAAATAACTATAAGCCCAGTACATTAAAACAAATTGCATAGGAATCCGTAAAATGAGAATCCATTTAGGAATTCCTGCTGCTGTTTTTTCATTTTTCAGCATATAAAAATGAACGAGTAAAAACACCAATAGCATGGCTATTATACCATAAATAGCAACCGTTTTTAATTTAGGAATACAGATGCAAATACCTAATGCCATTTCAAATAAACCACTTAATAGTACAAGTAGTTTGTGGTTAGGTAAGTAATCGGGCATGATTCTTAAGTATGTTTTTGGCTTTACAAAATGTAAAATTCCTGCCACTACATATAAAATAGCCATGAGATATAAATGCCAAGGATACAACATAAGGGAAAATAATTTTATCTAATTTAGCGCTAAATCCCGATGTCATGAAATTTAAAGTTGCCTTTTTATGTTTGCTAATTAGTAGTTCTATCTTTGCTCAATTACCAAAAGGCTTTGTATATATACAAGATGTTATACCAAGTATACAGTTAGAATTAAGATATTGTACAGATTATAATTTTGTTGGCGAATCTATTTATGGTTATCATAATGCCGTGGGCATTGCGACTTCTGAAACGGCAGAGGCTTTAAAAGCGGTACAAGAAGAGCTTGAAACAAAAAACTTATCTCTTAAAATTTACGATGCCTACAGACCGCAAGAAGCCGTAAATCATTTTATAACCTGGGCCAAAGACATAAATGATACTTTGATGAAAACAGATTTTTATCCGAATGTGGATAAACGTTATCTGTTTAGAGATGGTTATATTGCTTCAAAATCTAGACACAGCAGTGGTAGTACAGTCGATTTAACGATTGTAAACACAGAAACAGGTGAGAATTTAGATATGGGATCGCCATTCGATTATTTTGGAGAACCGTCATGGGTGGCTTATTCTAAATTAACCAATAAACAAAAAGAGAATAGAATGTTATTGCAACGTGTGATGCAAAAACACGGATTTAGAAGCTATAGCAAAGAGTGGTGGCATTTTACGCTAAGAAATGAACCTTTTAAAAATCAATATTTCAACTTTCCTGTTGAATAAATTATGACTTGGTGAAGGTGTAATCTTGTATCCAATAAATAGATGTTTTAGAAAATTATAGTGTTTCAGAAATAACGTCTGAGGTTGCATTTCTATACGATTTATATTCTAATCTCGCTTTAGAATGCGTTAAATTAGAATGACCGCAAATCGACTTCTGTTATCATTGTAAAAGAGCACATGCTCATTAAGAATAACAGATGTCGTTTTATTCTAATGGGGTTTAATACCAGCGTTTCTTTTTCTTTTTAGAAGCTTCAGATTTTCTGCCTTTTTTGTGTTTACTGCCACCTTGTTTTTTATGAACTTCTGGTTTTGCTTTAGGATCAAGAAGGTACGGGTGTTCTTCTTCAATAGCAATTTCTTTTTGAATTAATTGCTGAATAGATTTTATATACGTTTTCTCGTCTGCAGAGCAAAACGAATACGACATACCTGATTTTCCTGCACGACCTGTTCTTCCTATACGGTGCACATAAGTTTCCGGAATATTTGGGATATCGAAATTAATAACAGCATCTAAATCATCGATATCAATTCCGCGAGCAGCAACATCTGTAGCGATTAAAATGTTAGCTTCACCATTTTTAAATTGGTTTAAAGCTGCTTGTCTGTCGCTTTGAGTTTTATCGCCATGAAAGCTTTCTACTTTATAACCGTTTTTTAATAACGTCTGTTCTAACTTTTCTACGCCATATTTGGTACGTCTAAAAATTAGCATATTACCTTTAATAGTATTTCTTAAAAGGTGTAAACACAATTCTATCTTTTTAGGTTTTGGTACGTAAAATAATAATTGCGATACGCTTTTTGCTGCAGAAGAAGTCGGTGAAACCTCAATACGTTCAGGGTTTTTTAAAATGGTGTTTGCTAACTGTTCTACTTTAAAAGGCATGGTTGCCGAGAATAATAAGACTTGTTTTTCGTCTGGACAAAGACGTTCAATTTTTTTAACATCGTCTATAAATCCCATATCCAACATCAAGTCGGCTTCATCCAATACTAAAGTTTCAACAAAATCTAAGTTAACAATATCTTGTTTATGTAAATCTAATAAGCGTCCAGGAGTTGCTATTAAAATGTCTACCCCTTTTTTTAAGACTTCAATTTGAGGTTCTATAGACGCGCCACCAAATATAACTGTACTTCTTAAGTTCGTGTATTTACTATACTTTTTAAAATTATCTTCAATCTGAATGGCTAATTCTCTTGTCGGACTTATAATTAACGCTTTAATTTTTTTTCCACGTTTAGGCGCATCTTGATTATCAAAAAATAATTGAAGAATCGGTAACGCAAACGCAGCTGTTTTTCCAGTTCCTGTTTGTGCAGATGTAATTACATCTCTGCCTTCTAAAACAAAAGGAATCGTTTTTTCTTGAACTAAAGTAGGTTCATTATAACCAGATTCTGCAATTGCTCGTAATAGCGGTCTGTTAAGTTGTAAGTCTTTAAACGACATAGATTTAATAAATAAGATTGGGACAAAGATAGTGTAAAAGCCATGAGAAATGGAGACTTTGTACTAATTCCGTGAAAAGTGTACGCATTTAATTAAAAATGGTCACATATTTTTCGGTCGATTTTTTTAAATTTTCAGAGAGCCCTTTTAACCAAAGGAGTTGGTTATAAATTAAATGCGCTTCTTGTAAATCGTTAAGTAAAGATTTATCTATAGTGGTTATGCCTTTTTCAATTTCTTTATTTCGTTTTTTTGATAGCTTTTGAAAGTTGTATAACAATTGATCTTCGGCATCAGAAATGGTAGAATTCTTATCTAAGAGTGGTGGGTTTTGTTTAGTTAGAATAGCAAAAGTATAATCTAAATTTGTTTTAATGTGATTGATGAAGACATCAAATTGTTTTGATGCATCTCGTGTATCATGATGCTGAATAAAACTCCCTAATGAAGCTACGGCTGCTAAAAACGTATGATTTAAAGTGACGATATTGTAAATTAAATCTAACTCTATTTGTTTAGATTTCGGATCTTGAGTCATGCGCTGAAAGGCTGCATTTAAATTGGCTACTGCTAAAAAGGCTTCTTTTCTTGGAACTTTATAATTAATGTTATCTGTGTTTTTGCTGTGATACAGGTTTTTTGTTGCTAACAAATAAATGGTGTTGTTTTTTATGACCGATTCAATAACATCGTTTAATTTTTTATACTCCCAATTAGGCCATAAAAAATAGGTAGCACACAACGAAATTAACGCTCCAATTAGCGTATCCAATACTCTAAATTTAATAACGCTCATGGCGTTGGGGTCTAGTAAGGCATACACAAATATAATGTAGGTGGTAATAAACGTAGCGCCCACTCTGTAGTTTTGCTGGATTAGGGAAAAACCAAACATTAAAGATACCGCTGCTAAAACGGCGTAAACAGCCGGATTTGACGTTAGCATAATAATGGCAATAGCAAATATGGCACCAATAAGTGTCCCTAAAATTCTGTTTTTTGTACGTTCTTTAGTTAAACCATAATTAGGACGCATAATAACGATTACGGTTAAAATAATCCAATAGGCATTTCTAATTTCAAAAAACTGACCCAATAAAAAAGCTACTAAAATTGAAATTGTTAAACGCAGCGTATGTCTAAAAATAGGCGATTTTAAACTGATATTTTCAAAGAAAATATTAATCGAATACTCTTGATGCGTGATAAATTGTGCCGCTTCTGCCGATTTCAATTTTAAATTAGATGCGTTGTTTACATTGGCCATAACACGTCTTATAGAACGTATTTCGTATAACAATTTTTTCTGATAATCGTATAAGTTATGAAGCATCATAGCACCTTCACGGGCTTTTGGCAACTGTACATCATCTACATAATGTTTAATGCCTTTAGAAGCCTTGTTTAATGCTTTAAGTAATTTGTTTTTAGTTGGAATTTTTCCACCTTTTATAACCGATTCGGAAAGCATGATGAGATGATTTCCCATTACAAAATTTAAATTCTTAAAAGGTTTTAAATGCTGTTTGCGCTCGCTAAAATGGGCGTTTATTTTGGTGTAATCTAGATTGTTTGCTAATGCCAATTCAAAAATATCGACTAAAGAGATAAAAATAAGTAATCGCTTTTCATCAAAATGAGATCGTCCCGAACGCTTACGTTCTGTAAGCAACATTTCTCTTAGTGTTTCATGCTTTTCACTAATTTGAGTTTGAAGTGAAAATAATTTGTTTTGGAGCTCTGTTCGTTTCGATTTTTTAGTGATTAGTTTTGCTCTAATTTTAAGGTATTGCCCTGTTAAAAGTAAGGTTTGGGAAATAACTTGATCTTCATCTTTTTTAGGATTTATCCAATGTGAAAACAATGAAAATAGTAAATACCACAATCCTCCACAAGCTGTTAAAGCAGTATGAATCAAAATTTCTGAAGGTGTTTCTTTCTTTACCCCCAATGCAATAACTATAGCTAATAATCCAGAAAACGCAATTAAAGAGCCTCTAAAACCATAGGCAGATATTAACGAAATACATAAGGTTAATATGGTAAGCAGTATAATTAATACGGGTAAAAATGGCTTAGCGAAAAGTACAATCCCTGTAGTGATTGTAGTGATAATTACGCTTAATAAAATACCGTTTATTTTACGTCTTAAACTTCCAGGAATATCACTTGGTGCATTTAAAAACACACCAATAGCTACAGAAGGTGCATAAGCAAAAATGCCAATAGTGTAAAATAATAATAATGGGATAAGGATAGAAAACGTTAAAAGGAGACCTCTATAAAAATTAGATCCTTTAAAGAATAATTCGATTGATTTTAAATAGTCCTTTACCATGTGCGTATTTCATGAGTAAAGATAACTTACAAAACTATTATTTCAACATAATTATGTTAGTTTTTTAGGTATTCAATCTTTCTAAATCTCAGTGCATTCCAACGGTCTAAGAGTTCTATTTTACGAACGGGTTGTAAACTATAATCTTTAATTTCTTCCCAAGCTTCATGATTGTATAATTCTAAAATATAAGATTTGGAAGTTTGTTTAGGGTATGCAATCCAAAGTATAGAATCGTCTGTAAGCTTTGGAAAAAGAGTAATCATTTGATTAAATAAATCTTGTTTTGTCGTTACAAACAAGACAGCGCAAGACACGCTAGAGGTTTTTAAGAGCGATCCAATAATAGAGCAATTTAGATTATTAGTAAGCTCTGCGAATTGTTCTGGTTCGTTTAATACCAGAATTTCGTTTTGTGTATGAAGTTGTAATCTTTGAATAGTCGTTTCCATAACTTTTAAATATCTGATTGTTTTAAAGTTATGAAAAATAAAAGATAAAGCCTAAATTATATGGCGTAGGTTTAATAGACGTTATTTAGATTAACGTTTGTCTATGTGAGGTGATTTTTCAGGTACAACTTCAGTAACAAAATACTTGCTATCTCCCCATATAAAGAAGGTTTTGTAGCGTTCGGTGTATTTTAATTTAACGTATTGACCTTGTAATTCGTTTAGTTTTTCAATTACTTCTTTATCATCATCCATAATAGAAAACGAAAATATTTGTGCACCACTAATACCTTGACTAATTTCGCCTTCCCAAGTTTTAAAAAGCATACCTTTTTGACTGATTTTTATAAGTTCGCCAGCGCGTGTTCCTGTACTATAAGGTACGTAGTAAACAAATGCCATGTATGCAGAACCGATAATTGCTAAGCCTAGTAAGACTAAAAATAAAATTTTTTTCATCAATATATTATAAAGAAATAATGAGGTAAAACTACTATATTTTTTTCATTCAACATATTTTAATTTTTTCAAGCTAAATTTCGTTCATTTTCTACAACTATAATAATATAGGTCTAGTATTGGAGTTTCTTAAACCTAATGCTATTGATTTGATAGTCATTTAATTTAGGTATAAACACACTACCTATACAAACAAGATATGCAATGTTTGATTAAATTATACTTAGATATGATGCGGAAGTAAATATTTGCTAAACATTTAAGAAAAAAAACCTTAAAATTTTAATGATCTTAACTTACTAAAGCCTTCTAAATTTGTATTTTTGTTAACCATTTTAAAAAAGAATCAAAAAAAACTTTATGAATTCATACGATGTAGCCATTATCGGATCAGGACCTGGAGGATATGTAGCAGCGATTCGTTGCGCACAACTAGGCATGAAAACTGCAATTATAGAAAAATATTCAACACTTGGAGGAACTTGTTTAAATGTAGGTTGTATTCCAAGTAAAGCCTTACTAGATTCATCTCACCATTACGATGATGCAATTAAGCATTTTGAAACACATGGGATTGAAATTCCTGGTGAAGTAAAAGTGAACCTAGAAAAAATGATTGCACGTAAGCAATCTGTGGTCGATCAAACTACTGGTGGTATTGACTTCTTAATGAAGAAAAATAACATTGATGTTTATCAAGGGATTGGTGCTTTTAAAGATGCAACACACATTACTATCTCTGGAGAAGAAACTACCGAGATTGAAGCAAAAAATACCATTATCGCTACAGGAAGTAAACCGTCTAGTTTACCATTTATCGATATCGATAAAGAACGCATCATTACGTCTACAGAAGCGTTAAAGCTTAAAGAAGTTCCAAAACACTTAATCGTAATTGGTGGTGGTGTTATTGGTTTAGAATTAGGTCAGGTTTACAAACGTTTAGGAGCAGAAGTTTCTGTGGTAGAATTCATGGATCGCATTATCCCAACGATGGATGCTGGTTTATCTAAAGAATTAAACAAAGTCTTAAAGAAACAAAAATTCAAAATTAATGCCTCTCACAAAGTAAAATCTGTAGAGCGTGTTGGCGATGAAGTTATTGTAAAGGCTGATAATAAAAAAGGCGAAGAAGTAGAATTTAAAGGAGACTATTGTTTAGTGTCTGTGGGACGTCGTCCATATACAGATGGTTTAAATGCAGAAGCTGCTGGAGTGAAACTTACAGATCGCGGACAAATTGAAGTGAACGAGCATTTACAAACAAGTGCATCAAACATTTACGCTATTGGAGATGTTGTTAAAGGTGCTATGTTAGCTCATAAAGCAGAAGAAGAAGGTACATTTGTAGCTGAAACTATTGCTGGACAAAAACCACATATCGATTATAACTTAATCCCAGGTGTAGTTTACACATGGCCAGAAGTGGCAACTGTTGGTAAAACAGAAGAGCAATTAAAAGAAGCTGGAGTAGAATATAAAGTAGGATCTTTCCCTATGCGTGCTTTAGGTAGAAGTAGAGCAAGTATGGATTTAGATGGATTTGTAAAAGTTCTTGCAGATAAATCTACAGATGAGATTTTAGGTGTACATATGGTTGGTGCTCGTGCTGCCGATATGATTGCAGAAGCAGTTGTAGCAATGGAATACCGTGCTAGTGCAGAAGACGTGTCTAGAATGTCTCATGCACACCCAACATTTACAGAAGCGATTAAAGAAGCGGCTTTAGCAGCGACTGGAGATCGAGCTTTACATATTTAAGACTGTATTTTAAAATATATTAAAAAGGCTTTCCATAGTATTGGGAAGCCTTTTCTATTTTAATATCTAGTATAACGAGTCATTCAGTGAGGAGTGAAGCAGCTTTATAATGGAGCGATGAAAACTTTAATAATGCTCTAATTTCTCTAAAACCTCCTTTTTATAACTTCTGCTAATAGGCAACGCTTTATCTAAAATGGTAACGTGTTCATTAGTAAACGAGATGATGTTTTTTACAGAAATGATATAAGACCGGTGAATTCTTAAAAATTGTTTTGGAGGAAGTTTGACTTCTATAGCACTAATGGTTTCTCTAGTTACTATGGTAGAATCTTGCAAATGAATTTTTATATAGTCGCTATAACTTTCAATATACACAATAGCTTCAAAATCTACTTTTATCATTTTACGATCTGCACGAACAAACATGAAGTCTGAAATTTCTGAAGTTGTTAGGGTATCATGATGCGAATCGGTATAAACTTCAAAATAATTATTTACAGCTTTTAAAAGACGTTCAAAAGGGATGGGTTTTAGTAAATAGTCTACGGCTTGAAGTTCAAATCCTTCAACAGCATAATCGCGATAGGCGGTTGTGAAAATTATTTTTATGCTTGGGTTTATGGATTTAGCAAAAGAAATACCAGACATTTCGGGCATGTTAATATCTAAAAACACTAAATCTATATCGTGATTACTTATTTGGTTAAATGCTTCTATGGCCGAACCGCAGCTTGCAACCACTGTAATATTATTAATTTTAGATAAGTGTGTCGCAATAACCTCTCTTGCAATTAATTCATCGTCTACAATTAGACACGATATGTTTTTATTGGTTTGCAAAGGCTTCTTTTGTATTTAAAGTTAAATGGACTTTAAAAGTCTCTGAATTATTTAAAATAGACAGTGTATAGGCGTTAGGATATAAAATGTCTAAACGTTTTTTTATGTTTTCTAATCCAATTCCAGTTTGACTTTTACTGTTTGGTACACTTGAGTTTTCAATATCAAAATAAACAATATGGTCTTTAAAAGCTAGATTAATTTTAATAGTTAATTGTCCTTGTTTTAAAACGCCATGTTTAAAGCTATTTTCTATAAATGGCAGAAACAACATGGGAGCAACTTTAGTATGTTCAGAACTGTTTTCTGTATTAAAATCTATTTTTAAGGTGTTGTTAAATCGCAATGTTTCAAGAGCAATATAGTCTTCGATATGATTAATTTCATCTTTCAACAATACAAAAGGTTTGTCTATTTGATAGAGTAAATAATCCAATAAATTAGAAAGTTTTAAAATCATTTCGGGCGTTTCATCTGCTTTTTTTAATGAAAAACCATACATGGTATTTAAGGTGTTAAAAAGAAAATGCGGATGAATCTGCATCTTTAAATACTGTAATTCTTGTTCTTTTAACTTCAGTTGGGTCTCAAGAATTTTATGCTCTAATTTACTCGTGTTTTCAACCTGTTTTAAATTCAACTTTAATAATTTAAAAGCACTCACTATGGTGGTTACCAAATACACACCAATCATAACAAATAATAAATTCTGACTTACAGGCGCCATATTATTGTATTCAAAATGCGATAAATAAATCAGCCCGTAAAAAATGGAAAGTATAATAAGGTAAGACGAAATGATAAAGGTATACAGACTATACAAACCAAATAATGCATATTTTTTCAGCATTAAATAATCAGGTATGAGTTTGTAAATAAAAACGTAAGTTGTTGCAATGGTGATGGGCATTAAAAAGATGGAGAAGGAGAGAACGTAACTCATATTATCACTTCCAGATCCAAAAAAGTAAGTATAAAACAGTAAAACACCGCTCCAAAAAAGGAGATGTAAACCTAGTCGGCCTAACTGTTTTAAAATAGTATGTGGTGTCACCATAATTTCAATGCTATACAATAATACTATATTTTTGAACTGCTAAGGTGTTTTATAGACGAATTACAGATTTAGCAACCGATTTAACAGGTCGGTTAAAAAAAGACTTAAATTGGTAATCTGTCGCATTAAATATAATGATGCGCTATTTGAAAGTAGTTTTGAAGTCTACTAACAATAATACTATTTACTATGCATATTTTATTGATTCAACAACAAGGATTTTTTACACAATTGTCTAATCGTTTTAGTGAAGGCGGGACGTTTATGTCTTTAATCTTAATTTGTTTTATACTTTCTGTATTCTTTTTAATTAGTGGTTTCTACCTTGTCCATAAGAATGAGATAAAATCTAGAAAAATGATTAGCCTCGTGTCTGAGTCTAGCTTATTAGGACTTGTTATAGGTTTTTTAGGATCAATTATCGGATTAATAACAGCCTTTGATGCGATTGAAGGTATGAATTCTATTTCTTCAGGAATGTTAGCTGGCGGATTAAAAGTGTCTTTTTTAACGACCTTGTTTGGAACCTTAACTTTTGTAATCTCCAGAATAGGAATTTTAATTTATAAATGGATGTATAAATTTTAAAACTGTTGTTCTTGTCCAAACTAAAAAAAGATCTCAATATTAGCACTGAGATCTTTTTTTATAGATATTACACTTTTTTTACTGTGCTTTTCCGTAATAGTATTAAGGGTAATGAAATTCCAATGGCAATAGAAATTAATATAAAAACCATAGTGAAGCCGTTTGAAACCATATCGATTATTAGAGCGGCTTTTTTTGAAGCGTCTTCTTCTAGAATAAGAAAGTTCATTATCGCTAAAATGGTTTCGTAAGCAAAATATCCTGGAATCATGGGAATACATGGCGGAATGCAAAACACGACTGGCGGATGATGAATTCTATGAGCTATTGGGATACCCAAACACCCAACAAGAAGCACACCTAAAAAAGTGGCTAAAATAATACTGACTCCAAAATGAATTAAAGTAAACTTTATTATACCTGCTAGAAACCCTAATGCGAATACGGTAATAATTGTTGTTTTAGGGATGTTAAATAATATACCAAATCCTAGTGCTGCAATTCCAGACCAAATAGAGACTTCTAGTAGTTTTAATAGTATGTCGGTCATAATTAATTTATATTAAATTAAAGATTAACATTGAAATAAATAAACCTAGCGCAATTGCAAGTACCATCATAGATCCGGTAGTAAACCGAACTAATCCGTTTATAATATTATTATCGAGAAAATCTGTAAATGAATTGATTAGAGGCACCCCAGGAACCAAATATAATACAGAGGTTGCTAAGGCAGTTGCTGGTTTTTCTCCAATGTTTAATTTAACACCTATAGCTGCAAGAGACGAAGCAATTAACGACCCAATAAAAATTCTAAGATATACATTATAGTTTCTTCTATGCGACCATTGTACAACGAGTAAACCAATAAACGTACTGACAAAAGCGACAAGCATATTTAAATAATCACCTTTAAAAATATTACAAAATCCTGCGCCTGCTAGACTTACCGCAATGGTAACTAGTATTTGCGGATACCGCTTTACCTGTTTAATACGAGTTATTTCTTCAGAAATCTGATTGTAGTCCCAATTGTTGGCAAGAGCCTTCCAACTAGCTTTACTAATTGCTGAAATTATAGTAAAATTAAGTGCTAGTCCAGGTATATTTTTAACCCGCGTACAACTCACAGCCGAATCTTCTTTGTATAACGTCATAATTAAACTTTTCTGACTGATAAAAAAGGAAGCGTTGTAACCAATACTATCTGCGAAGCGTTTAATGCTGAGGTTTACGCGATTTGTGTTTGCTCCTGAAACCATTAAAAGTGAAGCAATGTCTAAAAGAAGGTTGGTTTCGTTTATTAATTCTTTTGAAGCATCCATATGCAGTTAGAATTCGAATATATCTGCGAATTTAACCATTTGTAGGAAGTAATTGAAAAATTATAATTATAAAATACAGAAGATAGATTTAGTCTAAATATATAAATTTTTTAGAAGATCTTAATGGTGTTAGATGGCATGCTTTTTTGCTTTTTTATATTTCTTTACGATAAAATTAGCCCAAATTTTAGCTTCAGAAATAACCTCAAAAGTCTTATGAAGTTTTTTAGAAAATAAGCGTTCAATCTTGGTGTTATTGATTGCAGTAGGAATATTTGTAACAATAGCAAATCCGATTAAGTTTTCTATTTTACTAGCTTCTATATAAACTGCAGGGTCTACTGCGTAAGAATATTTTCTGTAAGAGATATACGCAAAAGGTCTACCTTCATAATAATTTTCGGCAACATTAACTAAAATCGCATTATCTTTAACAGTAATTGTTGCGCCTTCATTTATCTCAGCTAAAACATAATTTCCGTATAGTTTTAAGGAGCCAAAATCGTATGTAAGTAAACGTTTCATCTTAATATATCTAAAGTAATATTTCCTGTTTTATTCGAAAAAATAGTCGGCAAAGATACTAAGTTTAAATTATAATTATATAGTGTAAAGTGTTAAGTATTAAATTTTTACATTATTACGAATTAAATTGTCTTTTTTATGTTCGCCTACGTTAAGTTAAGTAATTTATTTGTTAAATGCTTAATAAGAGGGGGTTATCTTTTGTAAATTGTCAAAAAAAACGTCGATGTAAGAATTACATCGACGTACTGTTAATTTTATAGGTTTTTATGGGATCTAAAAGATATCATTCAATAATTTTGCTAAACGAATTCCTCCTTTTTGCAGTTGAGAACGTGCTAAGGTAAGATTCTCGTAAGCGTATTTGTAACCCAAGTCATCTCCGGTTTTTACATCTTTATAAACAGTATTAGCTAGCGTATGTGTTTCGTTTACCCAATCTGTAATTGTTCCAGCTTCAATAACTTTAATTTGTGCTTTAGACAAGGCATCTGCATTATCTGCTAATTCTGTATAGCTCATGTCAAAACCATTAATCATGTCACTATCCCAAACACGGTGTAAATTGGTGCTTTTACCCATCCATTTTACTTTAATATCGTTTCCACCTTTATCTTCTGCTAAACCAGCATGCATAGGTTGGTGAATATCTCCTATAATATGAATTAATAATTTCAAATAAAATGCTTTATCCTCATCGCTTGCATTTTTGTCTTTTAGCACTTGAACGCAATATTCTGCTCCAGTTACTGCATCTCCTTTAGGATTTTTTTCCGAATCTTCATAAGATTGATTCGCTTCCATATTTACATAATGCCATGTCCCAAATTTTCTGTAACGGTCATCAGATTTTATCTCATCTCCATAAGTCGATACGAATGCTAATGAATGTCTTTTTAATAATTTTTGAATGGCACGTTTGGTACTTCCTTTTAAATAGGTGTCTGCAATTTTACCAACCGTACGGTGTCCTGTCGGGCCCCATTCTGGAGCAGGTACTGTAGAAGCTTGTGTAGGTTGTAAAAAAAATAGACTAAAACAAAAGAGTAATATGAATTTTAGTTTCATAGGGGGAATTAAAAATTTGAGTTATTTTTTCTTGTTTCGTTTATTGTAATTCTTATCGCCTCGAGTTTTTGGCTTTTTATATTTTTTTGCAATTTCTCTGCGGTAAGAACCTCCTAAATTTTCTTTAGTATTTTTTTCTTTCTTTTCGTGGAAAGCAGGTCCAGGAGCATCTTCATCACTACGTTTTAACGGATTGTAATGCTCTTTAATTTTATCGCGTTCTTCTTCTAATAATTCGGTAGAGATTTCAATATCTTCTGGAATTTCGGTTAACGGAATTTCCATCTTCATTAATGTTTCAATGCGTTCTAAAGCATCTAACTCTTTCTTTGTAGAAAATAAAATGGCATGACCTTCGCGTTCTGCACGTCCGGTTCTACCAATTCTATGCATGTAGTTTTCAGGATAATCTGGCGTATCAAAATTAATAACATGAGATATATTATCAATATCTAAACCACGAGCCATAACATCTGTAGCAATTAAAATACGGTTATCTCCATTTCTAAATTGCTCGATGCTTCGTAAACGATAGTTTTGTGTTTTATTAGAGTGAATCACACAACTTTCGTCGTTAAAGGTTTCGTCTAAGGCTTCAAAAAGTCTATCGGCCATTCTCTTAAAACCTACAAAAATAAGTACTTTATTATAGCGTTCTTTATCTTGAAGAATCGCATTTAGCAAGTTTACTTTAGTATGAAAATTGGGAACATTATAGCGTTCTTGTGCAATATTTTCTAAAGGCGTTCCAGAAATCGCTATAGAAACACGTTCTGGAGTAACAAAGAAATCATTAATTAATTCGTCTACATCTTGCGTCATGGTTGCCGAAAACATAATGTTTTGTCGGCGTTCAGGAAGTATATCAAAAATATTAATAAGCTGATGTCTGAATCCTAAATCTAACATCACATCTACTTCATCGATTACTAATTTCTGAATCGATTTTAATTGCAGTACGCGGCTCACGGCTAAATCGTATAAACGTCCTGGTGTGGCAACTAAAATGTCTACACCTTGAGCGATTTGCTGTTTCTGGGTATTAATGTTAGTTCCTCCATACACACCAAGTACTCGCGTGTTAATGTATTTTGAAAGCTTTTCAACTTCATCAACCACTTGTACAACCAGTTCTCTGGTAGGAACCAAAACTAGGATTCTAGGGTTTTCTTGATTAGAAAATTTAAGATTTTTAAGAATAGGAAGCATGTAGGCAAAGGTTTTTCCTGTACCTGTTTGTGCTATACCTACAACATCTTTTCCAGAGCTAACAACACTAAATGCTTCTGCTTGAATTGGAGTTGGTGTTGTAAAGCCTAGATCGTCTAGAGCGTTGTATAATGGGGTATTTAAATTTAAATCTTGAAAAGTCACGTATTGTAATTTAGTCTGCAAAGTTAGTGCTATTATTCCTTTTAAACTAAATGCTTTTTGTCTATTTCAATGGTATAAGTGGCTTTAAATGTTTGTTTTGCTGCTAAAGTTTGTATTCCTTCTTTGGTTTTAAAGTCTTGATTATGATTTTCATGATCTGCAATGCCTAACCAAGGTTCTATACATACATAATTTGCATGTGGTTTTGCCCAAATGCCTAAATAGGGAAAACCAGGATAGTCTACAGTTAAAATTGTCCCGTTGTTTTTACTTTTTAAAGCAACCTTTGTAGATTTTAAATCTTTAAAAATCAATGCGTCTTCATTAAATAAATCGTAATGTAACGGTATGGTACTGTCTTTGGTTATTACAGGAAAAGTATGGTCTGAAACTAATCCTAAATCCATATTTAAGGCGTAAGATTCTGAGGTTTCTTTTTGGTCGAATTCTAAATAATAATCGGTATACGCTTCGTCTTTATATACAGGACATTTAAACGCTGGATGACCACCAACAGAGAAATATAAGGTGTTATCATCTAAATTTTCTACAGTATGCGTTACTGCAATTTTATTTTCAATCAATTCATATTGAATAGTAAACTTAAATTTAAAAGGATATTTTTTTAAAGTTTCTTCACTATATAATAAGGAGAACGCTAATGTGTTAGCAGTTTGTTTCTCTAATTTTATATTGGTGTTATGACGGATAATTCCGTGCTTGGTCATCTTAAAATGTTCACCTTCAAAATGCATCGTATCATCTTTCAAAGCTCCAATGATAGGAAATAAATTAGGTGCAAAATTTTCCCATATATCTGGATTTGCATCCCACATAAACTGATTTGTATTGTTTATTGCATTTATAGCACAAAGTTCAGCTCCAGCTTGTTTTACGGCTATTTTTAATAATTCATTTTCTAAAGTGTACATGGAAAAAAGAGTATTGATAATATGGTTATGTCTAATTATTTTATTTGTATGGTATTGATATTAAAAACAAAACGACTTATAATATAAATTCTGAAATGTGGTTAAAGTAACAACTTCTTAAAACTAATTAGTATTATTGGTTAAAAGGTTCAAACAAAAATACAAATCTGATTCTATTTTAAAGAAACTAACTAACTTTACGCTGAAAATTTTTATAGTTTGCGCCATATAACCTCTACATATATTGAAAATTTAGTTGTGTTTAAACAACAACTATTACAATGGAGTCAGCAGTTTGATGATGTCGTTTGGATGGATTCAAACCAATATGATGCTCGTTATTCTAGCTACGATGCCATTTTAGCTGTAGATGCGTTTATGAGTATTAAAACCGATTATGTTCATGCTTTCGAGAAGTTACAAGAATTTCAAGAATCTACTAAAGATTGGATTTTTGGTTATCTAACTTACGATGTAAAGAATGGTTTAGAAAAATTAAAATCGTCAAATTTTGACGGCTTAGAGTTTTCTGATGTATGCTTCTTTCAACCCAAAAGGCTTTTTTTAATAAAAGGGAACCAGCTTGAAATTCAGTATTTAAAAATGGTTGATGATGAGGTTGAATCTGATTTGGCAGAGATTGCATCGCTTCAGCGTTTAGACTCAGTATCTAAAACTCATCCCGTTAAAATAAAACTACGCATTCATAAAGATGCCTATTTTGAAAAAGTGAATAGCATGCTCGCTCATATTCATAGAGGGGATATTTATGAGGCTAATTTTTGCCAAGAGTTCTATGCTGAAGATGCAGAAATTAATCCGCTAGACACGTTTGAAAATCTAAATTCAGTATCAAAACCGCCATTTGCTACGTTTTTAAAACACTACGATAAATTTTTAATGTCTGCTTCTCCAGAACGGTATATAAAAAAAGAAGGACAAACTATTATTTCACAACCTATAAAAGGTACTGCCAAACGTGCTGCAGATGTAATTGAAGATGAACAATTAAAACACGATTTGCAACATAATGAAAAAGAGCGTAGTGAAAATATAATGATAGTCGATTTGGTTCGAAACGATTTATCTAAAACGGCCATTAAGGGCTCGGTAAATGTAGAAGAGTTGTGTAAAGTGTATAGCTTTCCGCAAGTGCATCAAATGATTTCTACAGTCACTTCTAAAATTCTCGATACACTATCTCCAATAGACGTTTTAAAAACAACATTTCCTATGGGTAGCATGACGGGAGCGCCTAAACTTTCTGCCATGAAAATTATTGAAGATTTAGAAGAAAGTAAACGTGGTTTGTATTCGGGTACCGTTGGATATTTTACTCCAGAAGGCGATTTCGATTTTAATGTTGTTATTAGAAGTATCCTTTACAATCAATCTAAAAAATATGTGTCTTATTCCGTGGGTAGTGCCATTACCTCTAAAAGTAATCCGGCAAGTGAGTATGAGGAATGTTTAATTAAAGCCAAAGCTATGCGCGATGTTTTAGAGGGGTAAAAACTCAGCGTTATTCAGATATTTAATCGCCTATAAATAAAAAGACGTTTTTTTTAAAGTGTATCTTTGTGCTATGGTGAATACATTTAAAAAGCATATAAACGAACAGCTTCCGTTTCTTAAAAACAAGAAATTAATACTTACAATTTCTGGCGGCATAGACAGTGTTGTTTTAGCATATTTATGTCACGATTTAAAATTAAATGTTGCCTTAGCACATTGTAATTTTAATTTAAGAGGCGAGGAAAGCGATGCAGATGAAGCTTTTCTAGTAGATCTCGCAAATAATTTAGACCTAGAACTTTTTATTGAAAGTTTCGATACCAAGCAGTACGCCGAAGATGCTAAGCTTTCCATACAAATGGCAGCACGCGAATTGCGTTACCGTTGGTTCGAAGAATTGGTAGATTTATTACATTTCGACTATGTGTTAACGGCACATCATGCAGACGATAATTTAGAAACATTTTTAATTAATTTATCTCGTGGTACTGGAATTGAAGGATTAACTGGAATTCCAGAAATTAACGATTATATTGTGCGTCCGTTATTGCCATTTTCTAGAAACGAAATTATAGATTATGCTCAAGCAAATGATATAAAGTGGAGAGAAGATAGTAGTAATAGTTCTACTAAATATCTAAGAAACAAATTGCGCCATGATGTTATTCCGGTACTAAAAGAGATTAATCCGCAATGGCTTCAGAACTTTAAAATGACTCAAGAACATTTACAAGATTCTAAAGTTTTGATTGATGATTATATGACGCAAGTTTATAAAGATGTTGTGGTTTTTGAAGATGATGTTATGAAATTTAATGTCTCTAAACTATTAAAATATCCAAACCCCAAACCGTATTTATATGCCTTACTAAAATCGTATAAGTTTACAGCTTGGGATGATATTTATAGCCTATTGACAGCACAGTCTGGGAAACAAGTGTTTTCTGCAACACACAGATTACTTAAAAATAGAGACTTTTTAATTTTAAGTATAAATGATGATCAGGAAGAGGTTTTGGAATCTCATTTTGAAATTTATGAAGATTTAAATCCTATAAAAACAACGTTTGGAACGCTTATATTCGAAACTGTTTCAGAATTAGAAAACGCACCTAACAATACTATTTTTATAGATAAAGATGTCTTGAAGTTTCCTTTAATTATTAGGAAATGGGAGCAAGGCGATTATTTTTTTCCGTTAGGTATGCGCGGTAAAAAGAAATTGAGCAAATATTTTAAAGACGAAAAATTATCGCTTTTAGAAAAAGAGCAAGTTTGGGTAGTCTGTTCTAACAACCAAATTGTTTGGGTTATTAATAGACGTAGCGATAATCGGTTTAAGGTAACAGCAGATACAACACAGATTTTAAAAATTACATGTAAATCATTTTAAAGGTGTAAATTTTAATTTTTAATATGTTTTAATTCAGGTAGTTAGTTTGTTTTTAGTATTTTTAAATAAACGAACTAATTTATGCTTAAAAAAGTATTTGGAAGCGCAGTCTTTGGTGTAGATGCAACAACCATTATGGTTGAAGTGAATGTCGATTCAGGAATTGGATATCATTTGGTTGGATTGCCAGACAACGCCATTAAAGAAAGTAACTTTAGGATAGCCGCGGCCCTTCAAAATAATGGCTATAAAATTCCAGGGAAGAAAATTATAATAAATATGTCGCCTGCAGATTTACGTAAGGAAGGTTCTGCATACGATTTAACTTTAGCATTAGGAATTCTTGCTGCGACCAAACAAATTCCAGCAGAAGATTTAGAAGACTATATAATTATGGGCGAATTGTCTTTAGATGGTACACTTCAGCCCATAAAAGGTGCTTTGCCTATTGCTTTAAAAGCAAGAGAAGAAGGTTTTAAAGGTTTTATTTTACCAGCTCAAAATGCAAAAGAAGCCGCTATTGTGAACGATTTAAAGGTGTTTGGCATAGAGTCTATTAAAGAAGTGATCGATTTTTTTAAAGAAGGAAAAGCATTAGAGCAAACCATAATCAATACTCGAGAAGAGTTTTATAAAAATTTAGATTTTCCTGAGTTTGATTTTGCAGATGTAAAAGGACAAGAAAGCATTAAACGCTGTATGGAAATTGCCGCAGCTGGCGGACATAATATTATTTTAATTGGCCCGCCTGGATCAGGAAAAACCATGCTAGCAAAACGTTTACCTTCTATTTTACCACCAATGACCTTGCATGAAGCTTTAGAAACCACAAAAATTCATTCAGTTGTTGGACGCGTAAAAGCCCATTTAGGATTAATGTCTCAACGTCCGTTTAGAAGTCCGCACCATACGATTTCCAATGTAGCACTTGTTGGTGGCGGAAGTTATCCGCAGCCTGGTGAGATTTCTCTATCACATAACGGTGTCTTATTTTTAGACGAACTACCAGAGTTTAAACGCGATGTTTTAGAAGTGATGCGGCAACCGTTAGAAGATCGGGAAGTGACCATTTCTAGAGCAAAATTCACAGTTACTTATCCAAGTAGTTTTATGTTAGTCGCTAGCATGAATCCGAGTCCGAGTGGTTTTTTTAACGATCCTAATGCGCCAATTACGTCTTCACCTGCAGAAATGCAACGGTATTTAGGAAAAATTTCAGGCCCACTGTTAGATCGTATCGATATTCATATAGAGGTTACACCTGTACCTTTCGAGAAACTTTCTGAAGATCGAAAAGGGGAGTCTTCGGTAACTATTCGTGAGCGCGTTACTAAAGCAAGATCGCATCAAACCACACGTTTCAAAGATTTTGAAAATGTACATTATAATGCCCAAATGAATACCAAACACATTCGGACTTATTGTAAGTTAGATGAGGCATCTAAACTGTTATTAAAAACAGCGATGGAACGTTTAAATTTATCGGCTAGAGCCTACGATAGGATTTTAAAAGTAGCAAGAACTATCGCCGATTTAGAAAATTCTGAAGCTGTTAAAGGTGCACATATTAGTGAAGCCATTCAATATAGAAGTCTAGATCGTGACGGCTGGTTAGGCTAATTATAAGGTAAATCCGGACCTTATAATTCCACAACTAAATCTAATCTTAGTTATAAACTTTCGTACTATTCTAAAATTAAAGTATATTTAAACAGCCATTTCACGTTTAAACAATGAATGTTGTAACCTACTTTAATCTTTAAAAGAATATATAATGAGTAAAGAGATTTCTAAAGTACAGGCACCTAAAGGATTAATAACTCCAGAACAAGCTAAAAACCTAGATCAAGCGTTCGACTCTAGGCATAAATTAATTAGTAGTTCTATTTTAAAAAGAGCAGATAACCGTTCTACATGGTATGCTTTGGAAGAGATTGAAACATTTTTAGCTTATGCTAAACAACAAGCAAGTGATTTAGGATATACATTAGATGGCATCCGAATTTATGAAGGCGCTTACCCAGAAATTAACGGAGAAGCTGGTTATACTACCATGTTTATTATGCCTACAGGTAGATCTGTAAAGCGTTCAACAAAACGTTTAATATCGACTTCGGAAGAAAGTGAAGATATACCCGATGGTGAAGGTCTTAATATGGGGAATACAGGTAATCCTCCAGAGGCAAACTACCCACAATAGATTAGAATATGCAAGAGTTTTTAAGAAACTACTATTGGATTTTAAGCTTAATGGTAGAAGCTGTTGCAGCTATAACAGCATTAGTTTGTTATAAAAAATACAAAAATACTACGGCAAAATATTTCATTTATTTTTTACTATATATATTTATTTGCGAAACGATTTCGCTTTATCCTTATTTGATTAAAAATGGTGTTTTAGGTTTTTTAGATGATACAGTTCTTAGAAGAAATTTTTGGTGGAGTACCTTATTTTGGTGTGTTGGAAGCCCTTTGTTTTATATGTTTTTTTATTTGAAATTAATAAGATCGACTAAAATAAAAAGCTTTATAAAAATTTTAGCTGTAGTGTTTATCGTATTTTCTCTATTGACAATTGCCTTAAATTTAGATGAATTCTTTTCTAGTTTTACAAACTCAATCTTAATTTTTGGAGAATTTATTATTTTATTCTTAGCGAGTGTGTATTTTTATGAAATGTTGCAGTCAGAAGATATTATAAATTTTTATAAATGCTCTTTATTTTTCATTAGTGCCACTGTATTTATGTGGCTGTTAATTACTACGCCTTTAATATTTTATGACATATATTTTACCCTTTCAGATTGGAATTTTATTATTTTAAAATGGCAAATATTTTTGTTAGCCAATATATTCATGTATTTAACTTTTAGTTTTTCTTTATTATGGTGCAACCCGGAGAACCGTTAGTAAGCACAGCTGCCGAAAGGTATTTATTAATTTACATGATAGGTGTTCTCTTTATAGTGTGTACACTCATTATTGTGTTCTTTATTGTATTTCAAAAACGTAAAAACAAACTGTTATTAGACAAAATTGAGCAGCGCCAAGCCTTTGAAGAAGAACTAGCGAAAACACAAATTGAAATTCAAGAACAGACATTAAAAAATATTGGTCAGGATTTACACGATAACGTAGGGCAGTTATTATCTGTAGCTAATATGCAACTTAGTATGTTAGCGCGTCAGGTTAGTTCAGATTTACAAGATACTTTTACCGAAAGTAAAGATTTGGTTAAAGAAAGTCTACAAGAATTGCGATCACTTTCTAAATCTTTAAATAGTGATGTTATTGTATACAGAGGTTTACAAGAATCTGTAAATTCAGAAATTGAACGTTTTAATAAATTGGGATTAATTAATGCTAAATTAAACATAACTGGAGACGAAAATTTATTTCAGAAAGGGAAAGACAGCATCATCTTGTTTAGAATATTACAAGAATTTTTCTCGAACACCATTAAATATTCGGAAGCTTCACTTCTAGAAGTGCATATTAATTATACTCCAGATTTTGTGATTATCACTGCTGAAGATGATGGTGTTGGATTTGATGACGCTCAAATAGAACGTGGTTCGGGCTTAATAAATATGAAAAGTAGAGCAGAACTAATTGATGCAAATTTTAAAATAACATCTCAACTCAAAGAAGGTGTAAAGCTAGAAATTAAATATTACTACCGTACAAACTCCAATTAAGTACGATCAGAACTTCAACATATCTTTTAAGTATCGCATATATTAGACGATAAAGATTAATATTTCCAATATTTAAATGTTTTTTATTTAATAAAACATAAGTTGTCTTATTTTTTATTTTTGTAATCATTTTAAAATCATATATTTATGAGGTAATGATGACTTAATATGTCTAGTGAACTCTTTTTTGTCAGCTATTTCTAACTTATGTATATCGTTATTTCTATTCCAACCCAGATGTATTAAATCTATACCTACCGTTAAGTACTTTCTTATTTATAAGAAGGAAGATTAATAAAACCTGTTATTACTCTAATAATAGAGTAATAACTATGTGCAGAAGCTTGCTAACACTTAACAACTAATAATTAACCACAATGAAAAAATTAGCGTATGTATTATTCGGGATACTAATGGGGGTTCTGGGCTCGCATTTAATGCAGTTAAACGAAATGAACTCGGAAAAAGAGGAACTAAAAAACAAAATGACGCCAGAACAAGGTGTTACTAAAGGAGAAGAAATACCAGAAAAACCTAAAGGATTAATTTCTGAGTCTCGTGGCATAGAACTATCAGATAATTACACGCCTCGATACGAGCTAATTAGTAAGTCTATTCAAATGGAAGACAACCGTTCGGTTTGGTTCTCTCTAGATACTTTAGAGAAGTATATTAAATATGCCAAGTATGAAACAGATCAAATCTTAAAAGGAAAAGATCAAATGAATGGTATTCGTCTGTATTTAGGAGCTTACTCTAAAACAGAGACCTTAAAAAGTAAGGCCAATTATACAACGGTGTTTTTAGTTCCTACCTATAATACTACAAAGTCTAAGGCAAGTGTGTTGCCTTCTACTGTTGTTTTAGAATCGTCTGATGTTCCAGGAGGCTCACCTTTAAATGAAGGCGATTTAGGTGAACCGCCAGGAAGTAAATATCCTAATTAATACACACAATTATAATTTATGATAGATTTTTTACTTGCGCATCGTCCAAATATTACAAAAGGTGTAGAGTTATTGGCTCTTGCAATGGGGCTTATATCTTTTAAAAAGTTTAAAAACACACCCATACAATATTTTATCTTATTTCTGCTATACTCTGTTTTGGTTGAATTAGGTGGTTCGACCTTAAAAAATTTACATCCAGGAGGTGCTTTAGAAGAATATCAATACCTACTAAAGTATCGCTTTTTTTATTCTAACTATTGGTGGTATGGTTTATTCTGGACTATTGGTAGTGTGCTGTTTTGGTCGTTTTTCTTCCAAAAAATCATCAGTAATAAAACATATCGGAATATTTTAAATATTAGTACGTATGCCTTTATTATTTGTGTTAGTATTTATACCTTAATTTATATAGATGAATTTTTCTACACCGTATCTACGTTTAATAAACTGTTTGGTTCTGTAATTATTCTCTTGGCAATTGTGCTCTATTTTATCGATGTATTGCAGAGCGATGTCATATTAACATTTTACAAATCTATATACTTCTATATTAGTATGAGCTTATTCTTTTGGTGGATTGTTACCATGCCACTTTATTTCTATCAAAAGTTTGTGTTAATAGAGAATTTAGAATATATCAAGTTATTAAGACTAACCCGGCTATTTTCAAATATTCTCATGTACGGGGCTTATGCTTGTGCATTGGTATTTTGTAAACCAGAAAAACCATTACGCACATGATACTAATTTTGCTAAGCGATCCGCAGATTGAAACCAATGTTATGGTTATCGATGCTCAACAGAATTTTTTTTTATACATGATTGGTGTTTTAGTCGTATTAGTAAGCTTACTTATTTTGTTTTTTTTAGTGTTTCAAAAACGGAAAAATAAATTATTAGTTGAAAAATTAAAACAGCAGCAAATTTTTGAAGAAGAAATAGCGAAAACACAAATAGAAATTCAAGAACAAACACTAATGAATATTGGTCAGGATTTACACGATAATGTTGGCCAATTATTATCTGTAGCCAATATGCAACTTAGTATGTTAGCACATCAAGTACGTCCAGATTTACAGGATTCTTTTGCCGAAAGCAAAAATTTGGTAAAGGAAAGTTTACAAGAATTACGATCGCTGTCCAAATCTTTAAATAGTGATGTAATTGTATACAGAGGATTGCAAGAATCTGTTAATTCTGAAATAGAACGTTTTAATAAACTAGGATTAATTAATGCCAGTTTAAAAGTAACAGGAAATGAAGCATTATTACAGAAAGGGAAGGACAGTATCATTTTGTTTAGAATTTTACAAGAGTTTTTCTCAAACACTATTAAATATTCTCAGGCCTCGCTGTTAGACGTTCAAATTAATTATACTCCCGATTTTGTAATTATAACAGCAGAAGATGATGGCATTGGATTTGACGAAGCTGAAATTGAACGCGGTTCTGGGTTAATAAACATGAAGAGTAGAGCAGCCCTTATAGATGCCGATTTTAAAATGACTTCACAACTTAAAGAAGGAGTTAAGCTTGAAATTAAATACCGTTACCGTTTTAATTAAATTATAGACACGCTTCCCAAAGAGGATCTTTAGGTAACGGAGCAGTGATAAGAATATCTGCTTTGGTTACCGGATGCAAAAACTGAATATGTCTGGCATGTAAATGTATACTCGCATCTTTATTGCTGCGATCTGCACCATATTTTAAATCGCCTTTTATAATACAACCTATATTGGAAAGCTGACATCTAATTTGATGATGCCGTCCAGTCTCTAAAGCAATTTCTAGTAAGACGTAGCGCTCTAATTTCTTGATAAGCGTATAATGTAATATTGCTTTTTTGCTATCTTTTATTTCTTTATTGTAGGCTGTAGACTTGTTGTTTTTCGGGTTTTTCTTAAGCCAATTTATTAAAGTGTCTTGCTGTTTTGGAGGCGTATTATTTACAACGGCCCAATAGGTTTTAGTGACATCTTTTTTTACAAACATGGCATTTAAACGCGTTAATGCTTTACTTGTCTTTGCAAAAATAACCAGACCTGTAGTGGGACGATCTAAACGATGTACTACACCTAAATATACATTGCCAGGCTTGTTGTAGGTATCCTTAATATATTCCTTTACAATATCGCTTAAGGGTTTGTCTCCAGTTCTATCACCTTGAACAATATCACCAGCACGTTTATTAACGACAATAATATGGTTGTCTTCAAATAAAATCTGAAGATTGTTTTTATTAGATAGTATTTTTTCGGCCACTAATTTAAGATGGTGTTAAGTATTGTGTTATGAGTTTAAATTCAATTGGTTTACATGAAATCGTAATTAAATTAATACTGCTCGTCTTCGTTAGGGAAATCTACAGCCTTAACATCTGTAACGTATTGAGATAATGCTTTAGTCATATCTTCGTATAAATTTAAATAACGACGTAAAAAACGCGGGTGAAATTCCTTTGTCATTCCAATCATATCATGAAGAACTAAAACTTGTCCGTCTACACCATTTCCTGCTCCAATACCAATAACTGGAATACTAACACTTTCGGCAACTTCTTTAGCAAGTTTTGCTGGAATTTTTTCAAGCACAATAGCGAAACAACCTGCTTTTTCTAACATTAATGCATCTTGTTTTAATTTTTTAGCTTCTTCTTCTTCTTTAGCACGCACTGTAAAAGTTCCGAATTTATAGATAGATTGTGGTGTTAAACCTAAATGGCCCATTACAGGAATTCCCGCATTTAAAATGCGCTTAATAGATTCTTTAATTTCTTTACCACCTTCTACTTTTATAGAATGCGCTCCACTTTCTTTCATAATTCGTATGGCAGAACGTAACGCTTCTTTAGGGTCACTCTGGTAACTACCAAAAGGAAGATCGACCACAATTAAGGCACGACTTACACCACGAACCACAGACGATGCATGATAAATCATTTGGTCTAATGTAATAGGTAAAGTGGTTTGGTAACCCGCCATAACGTTACTGGCAGAATCGCCAACAAGAATAACATCTATGCCTGCACCGTCAACAATTGTAGCCATAGTATAATCGTAAGCTGTAAGCATGGAAATTTTCTCTCCATGGGCTTTCATATCACTTAATGTTTTTACTGTGACCTTTTTATAATCTTTTTGTGCTGCAGACATCTTATATAATTTTAGGATGTAAAAATACTGAGTTTTTAAAAACTAATGAAGAATATTCCTATTAATTCCTTAAAATCGGTGTAAAAAAATAGGGGTAATTAAAGAATAATTAAATTTAAATTTAGAATTGAAAATAGATAAATGGCTGAAAATCGCTAGAAAAAGCTTGATAACAAATAATTCCTATACCCGCAGCTAATATAACTTTCAGAGCTACAGGGCTTTTACTGTATAGATCTTCAATAGTTTGTTTTAAGTGTTGTGGTAACCAATGGCTAATATAACCAACCAACATAACCCAAAAAACGGCTTGATAATGTATTAATAAATCCAGAGCATTGGCCCAATCCATGTTATGTGCAACTTGTTTGTACCAACGAGAAATATGGCCCATGCTTTCTCCTCTAAAATAGATACGAGTAAAGGTGATAAATATAAAGGTGATTAAAATTTTCCATGCCTTGGCATACCATTGGTTATTGAGCTCGTAAGGACTTATTTTTCGCCAGTATTTGTATACCACAATACCTAATCCGTTTAATCCGCCCCAAATAACAAATTTCCAAGATGCACCATGCCATAATCCGCCAATTAACATAGTGAGCATTAAATTTATATTTGTATTAATGTGGTTTCTAAGTTTGTAATTGTAGAGTGATATAATGAATAAAGTAAGTGAAATAAGGAGAATACTATATACAATAATCATATTTCTAAAGGCAATCATTACGCCAAGAAAAATGATGCTTAATATAATATAAGATGCATAACTACCCGTTCTATTACCTCCTAACGGAATGTATAAATAATCGCGTAACCATGTGGATAGAGAAATGTGCCAGCGTTTCCAAAAATCGCCAGCATTTATGGCTTTATAAGGCGAATTAAAATTGACAGGTAACTGAAATCCCATAAGTAATGCAAGTCCGATAGCAATATCTGTATAACCAGAAAAATCGCCATAAATTTGAAGCGAATATCCAATCATGGCCATAATGTTTGCAAAACCAGAAAACATTTCTGGCGTATCGAATACACGATCTAAAAAATGCATGGCAATAAAATCTGCAAACAGCATTTTTTTAATCAGTCCTTTTAATATTAAAAATGTTCCAGTATTAAAATGTTGTTTGCTTAATACGGTTGGTTTCGCTATCTGAGGCACAAAACTTTCTGCTCTTACAATGGGACCAGCAACTAATTGCGGAAAAAAGCTAACGTAAAACCCAAAGTCTAAAATAGATGCTAAAGGTTTTAATTTTTTTCTATAAATATCTACACTATAACTTATGGTCTGAAAGGTGTAAAATGAAATCCCCACAGGAAGAATAATTTTATCTATGGTAAAGTAGTTCTGATCACTAAAACTATTTCCCCAATGTGCTAAAATATTAAAGACTTCGTATCGGGTATTAAATAGGGTATTGAAAGCTTCAGTAAAAAAGTAAGCGTATTTAAAATAGCAGAGTACAAATAGATTAATACAGACACTTAAAGAAACTAATATTAGGCGTTTATTTTTGCTCTCACTTTTGTAAATGGTTCGTCCGATAATAAAATCGACTAGCGTACTAAAAATTAAAATCCCTATAAAGAGTCCACTTGTTTTATAGTAGAAGAATAATGAGATTAGAAATAAATACGCATTTCTTAACGGCACTTTTTTATACACTAAAGCGAATATAAAATAAGCCACAGCAAAGAATATCCAAAAATTTACTTGGGTAAAAATTAAAGGAAAATCTTCAGAAAAGGTAAATATGTCGTATAACCTATTCATTTAAATGTTTAAAATGATTTAATAAAAGTGTTTTGTCTTTCCCTGTAGATTCTGCCCAAGCGTCCACCATGGCTTTTAAAAATAAATCGGCTTTTATACTGTATCCCAATTGAGTGAAATGAATACGATCCCGTGGCATGAGTTTGGCGTTATACCAATCGTTAGACGATCCTAGTCCGCCCATAACACTATATAAATCCCAAACGGCCATTCTGTATTTTTTTGTCAGTTCTATTATAATACGTTGTTGGACAGCTGTATTCGGATTTGCATAAGATTTCTTATAATAATCGTCGTTAGGTACAGTTAATAAAATAGCACATTGCGGATTGGCACGCTGAATCATTTGTATAAAACTTTCGTAATAGGCTCTAAACTCTTCAGCTTTAAAATCGGCTTTAGGCATATAAGCATCGTTAGTTCCTATAGAAATAATAAACATATCGGGTTTATAAAGTTGCAATTGCTTTTCAAAATAAGCAGCACGTTCGTACCACGCATAACTTGCGCCATTAACCCCTATACTGGTATATTCAATCCCCGGATCATCATTCATAAATTCCATACCCATCAGTAAAAACTCTGGAGATACACAATTCGGATCTTTAATTTTAAGATTTAAAGCAACAGAATCTATCGTTTTATTTAAGCGGAATTCTGTATACATACCATCATAATTAGTAGTGTCTGATTTAATTAGTGTCGCATCAGCAATAGTTAAATCGTAGTCTTCCATCCAGGTATTGTAAAATACGCGCAACGTGTTAAATGTATACGGTTTTTTGGTGTAGTTTTTATAATTAGCTTTAACGTAAATTTGATCTTCAGTGCCTCTAAAAGCAGCACTAACTCCTGCTAAACCCCAAGCTACGCTATCTTTTCTTACAGAACATCTGTACCCTTGCCATTGGTCGTTATCAGCTTCAATTCTATAGTTAGTAGGATTGTTGGTATGTGCCAAATGAAAAGGAAAAACAAAACCGCGTTGTCCTAAAGACACTTCGTTCATGTTCTGTAAATAAGTTCTTATTTTATTAGAATAAATATCGGCTTGAATGTGAGATCCACCAATATGAAACACGTGTAACTTCTTCTTTTTGCCTGCATAAATACTATCAAAATCGCTAAATAATTTTTTAAAATAGGGTGATTCTGAAGCGTATTGAAAGGTGTTCGCTTTAAAATTTATAAGGTGTCCATATTTAAGTGTTATACTATCTAAAATATAATCTTGTGCAAAAATGGGCGTCGATATTAAAATAGAAAGTAGTAAAAGTTTAAATTTCATTATTTATTTGTTAAGTCCATATATAACGAGAGGAAGAATAGTTCTGAAATTATTCGTGTTCCCGAAAGTGAAAAATGTGTATAATCGCTTGCTGCTAATTTCTGATCGACCCAATACTGCATAGAATTTTCTCCACCCATGGCATTAAATGTGTTCCAATAGGCAATGTCATTCTCTTTGCACATAAGCTGTAATCTGTCTATTAAATAGGGTAGTAGCGGATAGGTTTTTAGTTGTCCGTTTTCTGTGGTTGTCATATCTGCAGGGCCAATATAAAGCACGCTTGCATTGTCTGTTTTTCGCCTTAACCAGTTAATGTGGTTTTTTAAATAACCTACATAGTTTTCAACCTCTAAAGAATCTTTAACGTAAGGCACAGAATTTCCTCCATATTGAAATATAATAACCTTCGGATCTAAAGCCGTATACATTTGGGAGAAATTTTTACTGTTTAATCCTGCAAAAATTGTCCCTGCAGAACCTCGCATAGCCACATTGTCTAATTGAATACCTTCGTCTCCATCTAGTGTTAATCCGTAAAAATCGGGACTCATTTTACCTTCTATTTCAAAAATAAGTTCGTCTGGTGTTACGGTTAGAGGTATTTTAAAATCGTGATAATTACCATCTGTAATTAAGTCACCTGCTTTTATAAGCGTACCATCTGCAAAAACTTTTACAGCCGTTGGAAGTTGGGCATTACCATAATGAAAGCCAATGTTGGTGTATTTGCGCATTCGTAAATACGTCATTTTTGAAGGCTTAACCGTAATTTTAGCTTTTACAAGTTGCAATGTATCTGTGTTAATGCTATCTGCAACTATATCTAGATAAGGTGTAAAACGGGAAAACGTAGTATATGCACCATACATTTTATGATCAAACTTTTTTGTAGTACGATCAAAAACCGCATGACGCGTCCAATTTTCTGAAGCTATTACCACCGCACTAATATTATCGTAAACTTGTGCGATAGGCGTAAAGCCTGGTCCGTTTCCGCTATAAAGATTTTGTAATTTATTTCTGATGTAACCAGACATACGGTCGCCTTCAATTTGAGAATCGCCATAATGAATAATCCGGCATTGATCTGCTGTAAGCTGAGATTTTAACTGTGTTAGAAAGGCTTCTTTATTTTTCGGGTATTGTATACGCTCAATCTTAGAGGTGTCAATTTTAGAAAGATTTGGAATTTTTGGAACAGCTTTTTTTTGTTCTACAATATCTTGTACATTCTCATCTTCTTCATCAATAATCACTTCAATATTTTGTACAATACTATCTACCGCTTTTACCTTTATTTTTGAAGTTTCCGACTTCTCTGTTCCTAAAAAAGATGCTGTTGTAGGGTATTTTATGGTCCTTCCTAAAAGAGTAATTCCTTCTTCTGTTTTTCCGTTTGGTAGGGTGTTAGAAGTGCTAAAGTATGTGGCCCCAAACATAATTAATAAGGTGATGCAGATGCTTAAGCAAATTTTTAAGGGGCTATAATTCATATATACTTTAAGCAGTGAGTGTTGTTGCTAAATATTATAAATATATAGTCTCTATATAATATATACAACACTAAAGCTTAGTTTAACAGTCAGATAAATTTACCCCTACAGCTAAACCGCCTTCCGAAGTTTCTTTGTATTTGGAATTCATGTCTTTAGCGGTTTCCCACATGGTAGAAATCACTTTGTCTAAAGGTACTTTAACATTGTTTGGATCTGTTTCTAAGGCTAATTCGGCTGCATTGATCGCTTTAATCGCACCCATAGAATTACGTTCAATACATGGAATTTGTACCAAACCACCAATAGGATCGCAGGTTAATCCCAAGTGATGTTCCATGGCTATTTCGGCAGCCATTAAAACCTGCTCGGGAGTTCCGCCTAAAAGTTCTGTTAATGCACCTGCAGCCATAGCTGAAGAGACTCCAATTTCGGCTTGACATCCTCCCATAGCCGCAGAGATTGTTGCACCTTTTTTAAACAAACTTCCTATTTCACCAGCAACGAGTAAGAACTTTTTAATATGTTCGAAATTGGCATCGTGATTTTCAATAACCAAATAATACATTAATACCGAAGGAATCACGCCTGCACTTCCGTTAGTAGGTGCTGTAACTACACGTCCAAGAGCCGCATTCACTTCGTTTACAGCTAAAGCAAAACAACTTACCCATTTTAAGATTTGTCTAAACTTAACTTCTGTGCCTCTAATAGTTTCTAACCAGGCTTCAGGAGAATTATAAGGCATATCTCCAATTAGTTTTTTGTGCATATCAAAAGCACGTCTGCGAACATTAAGTCCGCCAGGTAAATTACCTTCTGTATGGCAGCCTATGTACATGCATTCTAACATGGTAGCCCAAATACGCTTTAATTCGGAATCTATAACATCTGGTTCACGAAGCGACTTTTCATTTTCTAGGACCACACCGGAAATAGGTAACTCTAATTGGTGACAAACTTCTAGTAGTTTTACACCATTATCAATAGGATATGGAAGCGTGCAATAAAAAATAATTTTATTGGCTTTTGCATTCTTGCGTTCTTCTTTTACCACAAAACCTCCACCAATAGAATAAAAGGTAGATTTATATTTACGTCCGTTTATGCTGGCAGAAAACGCTAAGCCGTTAGAATGAAAAGGAAGGAACTTTTTATTGAAAACAATAGCCGTTTCTGGGTTAAAATCTATCGTCTTTTCATTGTTAAATTGAAGTTTCTTTTCAGTTTTAATAGCGGTAATAATAGAATCTATAGAATCTGTAGGAATGTATTCTGGATCTGCACCACTTAGTCCTAACATAATCGCTAAATCTGTAGCATGACCTTTTCCTGTTAAAGACAAAGACCCATAAAGATCGATTGTTATGCTTTCCACCTTATTAAATTTATTGTCTGCTTTTAATTCTTTAATCCAACGTTCGGCAGCACGCCATGGTCCTAAAGTATGAGAACTAGACGGGCCAACGCCAATCTTTAACATATCAAAAACTGAAATAATTTCCATTTACGAAATAGGTTAGAATAGGGTCAAATATACAAGAACTTTTTTTTGATTTTGACCTAATTCAATGTTGAAAAATGATAAATATTTTTAAAAGAAAAAAGCTTGAACACACAGAAGAATTAACTTCTGTTTATTCAAGCCTTTATAAGATTGTGATTATTTGTTCTCTTCGAGTTCCATAATTAAATTTGCAATTAAAGCTGTCCAACCGGTTTGGTGAGATGCTCCAAGGCCTTTACCATTATCGCCATCAAAAAACTCATAAAATAAATGTTGCTCCTTAAATTCATCATTTGTAGAAAACACATGATTCGGATCGTCTGAATGATACTGATATTTTCCGTCTTCATTGACTTCAAAAAGTTTAATTAAACGTTTTGAAAGTTCGTTTGCAATCTCATTTAAATTTATTTTATTGCCTGATCCTGTAGGGAATTCGTATAAATATTTGTTACCGTAAAAAGTATAATATTTACGTAAAGATTGGATAATCATATAATTTAAAGGCATCCAAATTGGGCCTCTCCAATTCGAATTTCCTCCAAACATATTAGATCTACTTTCGCCTGGTTCGTATTGAATCTGGTGGTGACCGTGATATTCAAAAACAAAGGGATGCTTTTCGTGATATTTAGAAAGTGAACGGATACCGTATTCAGATAAAAATTCGTCTTCGTCTAATAAGCGTTTAAGTAAGTGCTCCAATCTGAAACCACGCATGATAGAAAATAGGTAATTTCCATCAGCATTGGCTTCTTCAATTCTAGATATTAATGATGCTAAATCTGGACGAGTTCGTACAATTTCTGCGACTTTACTTTTAAATCCTTTTAACGAATCGAAAAGTTCTTTATTAATTATCTCAACAGCAAAAAGCGGAATAATTCCAACAAGCGATCTTACTTTTAAACGGTCTGTTAACCCAGACGACATTTCTACAACATCGTAATAAAAATTATCTTCATTGTCCCACAGCGAAATATTGTTTTTACCAATATGGTGCATGGCCCAAGCAATATTTAAGAAGTGTCTAAAGAATTTAGCTGCAAAGTCTTCGTAATTTTTGTTTGTCTTAGATAACTCTAAAGACATGCGAAGTAAATTTAGCGTAAACATGGCCATCCAACTAGTTGCATCGGCCTGTTGCATTCTTGTAATACCTTCTGGCATGTGGTTTCTATCGAATACTCCAATATTATCTAATCCTAGGAATCCGCCTTCAAAAAGGTCGGTACCGTTAGAATCTTTTTGGTTTACCCACCACGTAAAATTCACTAAGAGTTTTTGGAAAGATTTTTCTAAAAACACAAGATCTCCAGTGCCATTTCGTTCTTTGTCTTTTTCATAAACATTCCAAACAGCCCATGAGTGTACTGGCGGATTTACATCACTAAAATTCCATTCGTATGCAGGAATTTGTCCGTTGGGATGCATGTAATTTTCTTGTAATAATAAGACAAGTTGTTCTTTAGCAAAGTAAGGATCTATTTCGGCAAAGGATGCCATATGAAACGCCAAATCCCAAGCAGCATACCAAGGGTATTCCCATTTATCTGGCATGGAAATAACATGCCTGTTAGTTAAATGTTGCCAGTTATAATTTCTGCCATCAGCACGATGCGGTGGGGTTTCTTTAGGGCCTCCAAATAACCATTTAAAGACATCGTAATAGTAAAATTGTTTAGTCCATAATAAGCCAGAGAATGCTTTTTTTGCAATGTTTTGATGAGCTTCAGGAATATCTTTTTTGATGATATCGCTGTAAAACTCTTCACAATCTGCAATACGAGCATCAAATATGGCATTAAAATTAGACCATGGATCTTGAACAGGTTTTTTACTAAGACGTATTCTTACACTCTTTTCTTCGCCTGCTTTTAATTTAAACTTATGCCAGACTGCCATTTTAGATCCTTTTTTATCAGGATTAATAGTAGGTTTATCATCTACAACGTAATCGTTTATACCATCTTTAACATAGTCTACAATATTAGGTACATCGTAAATACGTTCATTATTGGTTTCGTTTTCACAGAACAGTTGTTCTCCTTTTTCGTGATATAAAAAATAGCGTCCGTTTCTACCACTTTTAGTTTCTACACATTCTTCCGAGATTGCATCTATACTTGGGCGGGTAAAACGTTTGTTGTGTTTCCAGAAGTTTCTATACCATAGATGAGGTAATACATGAATATCTGCTGCTTTTTTTCCTCTGTTTACAATGGTTACTTTCATTAAAACATCGTCTACATCGGCTTTTGCATATTCTATAAAACAGTCAAAATACGCATTGTCTTTAAAACTTTCTGTATCTAGTAATTCGTATTCAGGTTCATTTCTGTTCCGTTTTGTATTTACTAAATCGTCATAAGGATATTCGTTATGCGGATATTTATAGAGGTATTTGCAATAGGAGTGCGTTGGAGTTGAGACTTGATGGAAATAGAGTTCTTTAACATCTTCACCATGATTTCCTTGGTTATTTGTAAGTCCAAATAAGCGTTCTTTTAAAATAGGATCTTTCCCATTCCAAAAGGCAGGAGCTAGACAAAGTATTTCTCTAGAATCGCAAAAACCGGCAATGCCTTCTTCTCCCCATCTGTAGGCATTACTTCGTGCTTTTTCATGATTTACAAAATCCCATGCATGTCCATGAACACTATAATCTTCTCGTACGGTTCCCCATTGTCTTTCTGCAAGATATGGTCCCCATTTTTTCCAATTTTTATAAGTGTCAGAAATTGCTAATCTTTCTGCTTCCTGAGTTTTTTTACTCATATATACTTTAATGTTTTGGAATTAATACTTTATAGACCAGATCACTTTAATTTTATGTAATTGTAGTGATTGGTAATAAGTAAAAATAAGATTTATTTAAATACGCGTTAAGGCTGTACTTAAGTATTGTTTATTTAATATTCTAAGTGTTATTTTTTTTCATTTTCTCAAAAAGCGATATTATAAATAATAAAACTACTAGTATTAATGAAAAATAATAACAAAGTTAAATTTGTACCACTGAATTTAAACGCATTCTAAGTCTCTATATGTACTTTTAAGACGAAAAAAAACTTAAAAAATAACGTTTAAGTCTTTAAAATGATTCTCCGATTCTGAAGTATATTCCCCAATCTCCTTTACCTACAGCTGCGTCTAAACCGATATTAAATTTAACCGCTTCAAAAGCTCTGTATCGATAACCAACACCAATACCTGGATAGGCTTTCCAATCGAAACGTTCTGTATCTGAACCATAAATTGTTGCTACACCAGCAAAACCTACTACACCCATTTTTTCGCCAAAATTATAACGATATTCTCCTTGAAGAGCCATTTTCCCATCTCCACGATATTTACCTTCAGAATACCCACGAATATCTTTGCTCCCTATAGTTACTTGTTGTTGAAAAGCAATATCGCCTAGACCAAACTGACCAGAAAATCTTGCAGCAATAACATCTTTACCATTTTTCATCGGGAAATAGGTGTTGTATTCAGAGAGCACTTTTTCTGCTTTAACATCGTTTCCAAACCAAGTAGGATAAGACAAATAGCGCAATAGAGCTTTAACTCCTTTTGTAGGGTAATATACACTATTTCTAGTGTCGTATAAACTGTTTATCTCTATAGCATTTGTTTGTGTAACATCTTCAGGCTGAATTTCGTCTTCGTAAATGGTATCGTAATGCGCATAGGTATAAGTTAATCCTCCATATAAATGATCAATAATTTTTCTTTGCACACCAACACTAACTACAGTAATATCTGTACCGTAATCATAAAATCCAGGAAGTTCATTATCTGTCATATAAAACTGAGAATTTTTGTCGCCAGTCATAAGAAAGAATTTACCACGCCATGTATCTTCTTTAAGATACCATTTATTGAAAAAGGAGATAAAATAAGACCCATTTGTGGTGTACACACCAGCCATTCCTGATAAGGATTTAGGTGAAATTGTGTCCTTCTGATTAACCTTGTACATTAACATTGGAATTGCACCAAACATGAATTCTAAATTTCTGTTATAGCTTAAAAACGGCATAACCGTTAGATCAAATTTCTTCTGTTTTACACTGTCAACGTCTTTAGTCTTATCGTTTTGTAGTTGTTGCGAATAGCCATTAATGCAGTGACTTAGCGCAATGAAAACAATGAATAAAAATTTTTTCATGAAAAGGTATTGTCAATTTATTTGTCAATATACTATGATTTTAACGAATTGAATACTTTTTATTCTTATAAATTAAAAGGGTGTATTGGTATGGTTTATGTTTCCTAAATTATTGTCCGATTAAGGTATTTAAATCTAGAATAGCGATATTAAAATTTAAACGGGAAGAGAAAGCATCTTGTTTGGCTTTATCTAAAACATATTTAGTTTCTAGAAGTTCTTTTTGTGTGAGTAATCCCGTTTCAAAACCGTCTTTTTTTATGCGGTATTCTTCTTCTCGGAATGCGTAAGCTTCCTCTGCAACGTCCATAAGTTTTTGTGCTTGAATGGCGTTACGATAGGCTTTTTCAATCTTGGCATGTATGGTAGATGATGTATGTTCTGCGTAGGCTTCTGCTTGATGTTGTTTAGACAAACTTTGACCTAACTGAGCTCTATGCTTTACAAATCCTAAAACATCCCAAGTTAAATTTACACCTAGGTATGAGTTTGTGCTAGGAAGTTCTGAGATTACATCTTGATATGTGAAACCACCTATAAGTCCTAAATCTGGTAAATACGCATTTTTAGAAGCTTTAACACTGTAGTTTGCTGCTTCGATTTGTTTTTTTGCACCCAATAATTCGTTATTGTTATTGGCCTGATTTAAATAATATGTTTTAGAGTTTAAAGTATAGGTTTTTATGGGTTGCTCTGCTAGTTTAAGAGTAACGCTATCGGGAAGCATAAGTGTAGTTTTTAAATCTATAATATAATTCTCTAAGGCATTTTCTTCTAAAAGGTATTCGTGTTTTTTATCTGCGAGATCTGCTTTTAGTCCAATGACATTTACTTCTTGTGTTTCTTCAGCTAATAAAGCGCTTTCTGCATCGTAAAGTTTAGCCTTAACCCAATCTATATTAATTTGTGCGGTTTCAAGTTTTTTCTCTTGTATTTTTACCGCATAATAGAGCTTTTCAATACTGTTTTTAATTTCAGATTCTGCAGCTTTTAGTTTAAAATCTTCCACTTCTGCTTGAGCTTCAATCGCTTTTACGCCATTATTAACACGTAATAATTGAGTTAAAGGTTGATAAGCGAGTACACCTGCAATAAACATGTTTTGTTTTCCTTCGTAAACCGTTAAGTTTTCTCCAGGAATGTAGTAATCTCCAATAGTACCTAAAGCACCTTGAGGAATGACTATGTTTTCGCTATTAAAGTTATGGGCATAATTTCCTGTAAGATATAGCATGGGTAAGCTATTGGCTCCAACTTCATTTTTTTTGAATTGTAACTCGTTGACTTTTTCTTGCTGAATTTCGAGTAATTTATTTTGAGACAATGCCATTGTTTTAGCATCTTCTAAAGATAAAATTTCCGCTGTTTGTGCACTCACAACAAATGAAGAGCCTAACACTATAAATAGGAAACAAATGTAAAATGTTGAATTCTTAATCATAATATTAAGATGCTGTATTTAGATGAGACAAATCTTTAGGTTTTATAAACCATATATAAAGAACAGGAATACAAAGTAGTGCCAAAAACATAGACCAAATTACGCCAACAGCTAATACACTTGCTAGCGGGCTCCACATAGGCGATCCTGACAATATCATAGGTAATACACCAATTGCAGCAGCCATTGCAGTTAAGAAAATTGGCCGCAGTCGGCGTTTACCAGCTTCTATAGCAGCTTCCCGAATATTTTCTCCTTTTTTAATTAATTCGTTAGTATAATCTATTAAAATAATAGCATTTCTAACCACAACTCCAGAGAGACTAATAAGGCCTACAAATGCTGTAAAACCGAAATCGTTTCCTGTAATAACTAATCCTAAGAAGGCCCCAAATAGGCTAAGCGGAATGGTAAGCATGACTAATAATGTTTCTTTTATGTTTTTAAACTGAAACAATAGAATAAGGAATATGAGCACGATACTTATACTTAGAGCTAGAATCATTTGATTAAATGTTTCTTTCTTGTTCTCGTATTCACCGCCGTATTTAATGCTATAACCTTTTGGTAATTTTAAATTTTCAATATCTTTTTTAGAGGCTTTTAAAATGGTGTTAGGTAAATAGTTGTTCTGTACGTCGCTTAAAACAGACATTGTTCTAATACCGTTTCTGCGTATAATCCGGCCAGTATGCCATTCTGGTGTTAATGTTGCGATTTGTCTTAGAGGAACAGAAGCTCCTGTAACTGGAGAAGGCAAATATGTATTGGCTAGATTATCGAA
Source organism: Formosa algae (assembly GCF_001439665.1). Taxonomy (GTDB): domain Bacteria; phylum Bacteroidota; class Bacteroidia; order Flavobacteriales; family Flavobacteriaceae; genus Formosa; species Formosa algae. Next base: position 450 of record NZ_LMAK01000009.1, on the reverse strand, counting down.
ATTTTTACGGTTATCTTCACTTAGTCTAAACACTAAACTCACTGGTGTGCTCCCTTCATAAATGGTACTAATAGGAGCGCCAGAAAAACCAACATATAAGGTTTTAGCAATACTTTCTGTAGTAAAGCCTAATCTGCTTGCTTCAGGTTTTAATTTAATATCGATACCGTAATAGTTCTCATGAAAATTATTTCGCACGTTTAAACTTCCGCTAGTCTGTTTTAATATATCGGCAACCTGAGACCCTATTTTTTCAATCGTATTAATATCATCACCAGAAACTCTAATTTCTACAGGAGCTAAATACGGTGTTCCTTGTTGCATGAGTTGAACAAGCGTTTTTCCGTTAGGGATTAAATGTTTGGTTCTTTCCGTTAAATCATCTGCCAAAGATTCTGCCGTATTCTCATCTGTAGTATTAATTAAAATCTGAGCAAAATTAGTGGCAGG
>NZ_LMAK01000008.1 GCF_001439665.1 Formosa algae | reverse complement strand
TTCTATCACCGCCATAGTATCTGCAAAGGCAATAGTTGATGGGTTACTTCTTAATGTATCTATAAACTGATGTAAAGTCATTTGTATTTCTTTTTATGTATTTTGGTTCCACACTAGCCAACAAAATAGTAATCCTGAAAAGTATCAGAATCTCACGATTAGTTTGAATACAAGTTTTAGGAACTCTTAATTTTAGGTTATATATTTAATCAAAAATACCACTAAAAATTAAATTATGCCATTAGTAAAGCCATTATCCCCCGACCACGATATAGAAACCAAAGCCTTAGCAGAATTCTTTAACGAAACCCTTGGCTTTTGTCCGAACTCGGTTTTAACCATGCAAAGAAGACCTACCATTTCAAAAGCATTTATTAATTTAAATAAAGCTGTTATGGCCAATGAAGGTCGCGTAACCTCAGCCTTAAAACGCATGATTGCTTGGGTATCTAGTAATGCTGCAGGTTGCAGATATTGTCAGGCCCACGCCATTAGAGCAGCAGAACGCTATGGTGCAGAACAAGAACAATTAGACAACATATGGGAATATAAAACACACCCTGCATTTTCTGATGCCGAACGTGCAGCCTTAGACTTTAGTCTAGCCGCCAGCCAAGTTCCTAATGCGGTAGACGACAGTATAAAATCTAAACTTTATGAATATTGGGATGAAGGTGAAATTGTAGAAATGTTAGGCGTAATTTCTTTATTTGGGTATTTAAACAGATGGAACGATTCTATGGGAACCTCTATTGAAACAGGAGCCGTAGAAAGCGGAAATACCTATCTTGAAAAACACGGCTGGAATACAGGGAAACACAGTTAATCTTTAACCTAAATAATACAAAAGGCTATCTTTACGGATAGCCTTTTATTTATATATTTAAAGAAATCGAGGGATTTAATCCTCGTCTTTCATCATCGATTTTAAATCGTTAGTATACGTTGGATAGGTAAACATTTGCTTTTTAAATTCAGAAACTGTCATATTCTGACTTATCGCCATAGAAAATAAATTAATCGTTTCATGAGCTTCTGTACTTAAAAGATGTGCTCCTATAATTTCATTAGTACGCTCATTCACCAAAACTTTATAAGCATAAACCGGATTGTTTTCTTTCTTCGCATTATACCAAGAGCTCGCATCTCCTTTATAAATTTTAATATTTTTAAAACGTTTAAGTGCTTCTTCTTCAGTATATCCTACACTAGACAATTTTGGATTTGTAAACACCGTAGATGGCATAGGTGGAATTTCGAACGTTTTAGATTGGTCTTTAATAATATTATTACTGGCTACATAACCTTGTAGACCTGACACCGGCGTTAATGGTAATGCTTTACTGCTTACATCTCCACAAGCAAAGACATTAGGATTGGAAATACTTTGTAAATAATCGTTTACGATAATACCTCTTTCGTCAAATTTTACATTAACTTTCTCTAAATCCAACATTTCTACAGATGGAACACGACCCGCAGTATTAAATACTTTTCTAGATTTTACAGATTTTTTCTTACCGTCTAAAAGGTATTTTACCTTAAAATTCTTTTTTAATTTTTCTACAGAATCAACCTCAGCATTATAAATAAATGTAATCCCGATCGTTTGAAGATAATCTACTAAAATACCGACTAAAAAGGGATCGAATGGTGTTAAAGACGCCGGTCCTTTTTCTATAACTGTAACTTTACACCCCATAGTAGCTAGCATGCTAGCAAACTCCATACCTACATAACCAGACCCAATAAAAGTAGCACTTTTAGGCAGGTGTTTTAAATTTAAGATATCGTCGCTAACTTTTAAATAGTCTTGTCCTTTTATTTTTAAATCTAGCGGAATCATCCCTGTAGCAATAACAAATTTATCTGCAGAAATAAGTTTGCCTTCAATTAGAATTTCATTTTCACTCTGAAATACGGGAGACTGATGATACATATCTATACCTAATTCTACCAAATCTTCTTCCGTGCTCGGTGGAATACTATCTGTAAAAGACGATTTAAATTTCTGAACCGTTTTCCATTTTATTTTAGGCAATTTAGAAACCCCTTTGTCTTTTAAAAGTTGACTGGCATGTAATAATTCTGAAAACTGTAATAAGATTTTTTTGGGGTCGCAACCTCTAAGGGCGCAAGTACCTCCAAAGGCACGGTTATCGGCTATGGCCACAGTCTTCCCTTCTTTAACACAAAGCTTTGCTGCGGTTTGTCCTGCTATGCCCGAACCTATTACAAAAACGTCGTAATGCTTATTTTCTTTCATAATGCCTTATTTAGTGTTTACTATTTTTGTTTCCCTCCAACTACAATAACAATTTCTCCTTTAGGCGGTTTGTTGGTGTAATGTTCTAAAACAGATTTTGCAGTACCACGAATGGTTTCTTCGTATAATTTAGTTAATTCTCGTGAGACTGAAACAAGTCGATCTTCTCCAAAAAATTCGCAGAAATGCGTAAGTGTTTTTAATAATTTATGTGGCGATTCGTAAAAGATAATGGTTCGTGTTTCTTCTGCTAAAAACAACAATCGCGTTTGACGGCCTTTTTTTACAGGTAAAAATCCTTCGAACACAAACTTATCGTTAGGCAATCCGGAATTTACTAAAGCTGGCACAAATGCTGTTGCTCCTGGCAGACAATCTACTTCTATACCATGTTCTACACAAGCACGAGTTAATAAAAACCCAGGATCTGAAATGGCGGGTGTTCCTGCATCGCTAATTAATGCAATTACTGTTCCGCTTTTTAACCTTTTAATTAAACCTTCAACCGTTTTATGCTCATTATGCATATGGTGCGATTGCGATGGTGTATTAATTTCAAAATGTTTTAGTAATTTTCCTGACGTTCTGGTGTCTTCAGCTAGAATTAAATCGGCTTCTTTTAGAACTTTTACAGCTCTAAACGTCATATCTTCTAGATTACCAATGGGCGTTGGCACAATATATAATTTACTCATGTATGGCGAATTGAATAACAGGTTTATGCTTTACTATAAGCAATAAACATGTAAAATGTATAGTGTATTAAAAGTGTAAAATTGAGATAATTTAATTGAATTTATCTTCTATAATTTGCATAAATCGCGTTTCGAAAATCTCTTTTCCTTCCCAATTATTATAATCTACTTTAACCACATTTTGAATTAAATGACTTGCTTCTTCATAATTACTACAAGTATTTACTTGAGAAATAACACGATCGTAATCTTCGCTACTGCCACCAAATAATTGTTTAATAAAGGCTATTTTATCGTTTAAACCAATGTTTAAACCTCCACTTTTTAATTTATCGTTTAGTGATTTTTTAGAAGCGACTTTAGAAGATTCTGATACGGGTTCAAAAATTGGAGTCTCTTTAAAATCGGCTGTAATCTCTTCAAAATCGTTTTTTTCGTAAATTGGTTCAGGAGAAATTGCTTCAACAAATGCGTCTACCGCATCGTCTTCTTGCGGCATCTCGGCAACAAGATTCTTAATTTTTTCCATCACTGGTTCAGAAATATCTTCGGCATCTTCATTAGGTTGTTGCTGGTCTTCACGAATAAAAACATGCTCGTCTACCTCTACACTATCAGATACTTTATTGTTAAACGCACTGTCTAACATCCCGAAAAAAGAAGAATCATTAGCAATGGTTAGCTTCTCACCTTCAGGAGATTCTTGCAGAAATTTAAGGACAGAAAGTTTTTCAAAAAGAATAGCAGTTTCTGCATGTAATGCATCTAAATCATCTTTGCCTTCAAGTCTAATAATTCTTAATGCAATATTAATTAACTCTGATTCTAATTTCTTCTTCATAACTTTTAAATTTAAACTATTTTCGCCTTTTAATTTTTAATAAATTTACACCCTTATAAACAAACGAAAGTTTGTAGAATTTTAGTGTTAAAATTACAAAATGTTTCTCGAAAATACAGTAAATCATAAAGAACAATTTGGTTGGATTGAAGTTATCTGCGGATCGATGTTCTCTGGAAAGACGGAAGAATTAATCCGAAGACTTAAACGCGCGCAGTTTGCCAAACAAAAAGTTGAAATTTTTAAACCTTCGGTAGACATTCGCTACAATGAAGAAATGGTGGTCTCTCACGATGCCAACGAAATACGTTCTACCCCTGTTCCTGCCGCTGCAAATATTCCGATTTTAGCAGATGGATGTGAAGTTGTAGGGATTGATGAAGCTCAGTTTTTTGATGATGAAATTGTACGTGTGTGTAATGATTTAGCAAACAAAGGCATTCGTGTAATTGTGGCTGGTTTAGACATGGATTTTAAAGGCAACCCTTTCGGACCAATGCCTAATTTAATGGCCACGGCAGAATATGTCACTAAAGTACATGCCATTTGTACAAGAACAGGTAATTTAGCACAGTACAGCTACAGAAAATCGCAGAGTGATGCTCTTGTTTTACTTGGAGAAACTGAAGAATACGAACCTCTTAGCCGTGCAGCTTACTATAAAGCCATGCGTAGAGATAAAGCACAAAACACAGGCTTAAACCTTACTGAAGATTCCGATTTAACTCCTAAAGATACCGATGCTTAAAGCGCAGGAAACCCTTTTAGAAATAGATTTAAAAGCGTTAAAACACAATGTTACTTATCTTAAATCTATAACAGAGTCTACAACCAAGTTTATGGCTGTAGTAAAATCATATGCGTACGGAAATGATGCTGCCGAAATTGCTAAATTTTTAGAAACATTAGATGTAGATTATTTTGCTGTAGCCTACACTTACGAAGGCGAACAATTAAGACACGCAGGAGTATCAACCCCCGTTTTAGTACTACACCCACAAAGCGTAAGCTTTAACTTGCTTATAAAACATTGCTTAGAACCAAATCTATATAGTCTAAAAATTTTAAACGAATTTATAGCGACAGCAGAAACGGCAGGATTAACACATTATCCTGTACATTTAAAATTTAACACAGGATTAAATCGTCTTGGGTTTTCTGAAAACGACATTCCTGAAATCCTTTCCATTTTAAGTCGTACAGAAGCCATTAGAGTGGTGTCTTTATTTTCGCATTTAGGAGCAAGTGAAGATTTAAATGAAAAAGAATTCACCTTAAATCAGATTAAAGCATTTAAAAACTGTGCAGAAAAACTAACACCTAATTTACCTTATACACCCATGTTGCATATGTGCAATACTTCTGGAATTATAAATTATCCTGAAGCCCATTTTGATATGGTTAGAAGTGGTATTGGTATGTATGGTTTTGGAAATTCTGAAGAAGAAAACAGACACTTTAAGCCTATTACCACTTTAAAAACGGTTATTTCTCAAATTCATCACATACCTGCAGGTCAAAGTGTGGGTTACAATCGCGGACACATTTGCGACACGCCATTAATAACAGCAACCTTACCTCTAGGCCATGCCGATGGTATAGGAAGAGAATACGGTAACGGCAAAGGTTTTGTTGCCATTAACGGGCAAAAAGCACCAATAGTTGGCAATACATGTATGGATATGATTATGGTAGACATTACAAATATAGATTGCCAAGAAGGAGATGAAGTAATTGTTTTTGGAGATTTTCCTACTGCCGAGGAGTTCGCTGCAACTGCTAATACCATTTCATACGAGTTACTTACAGGGCTTTCTCAACGCATAAAACGCAGTATTTTAAGATAATTACAAGAACATTTGTAATTTTTTATATACTTTCGCCATTATTAACCAATCCTTAAACTATATGGCATTTTTCAAAGATTTCAAGTCGTTCCTTCTTAAAGGTGACATTATTAACCTTGCAACAGCAGTAATTGTTGGTGGTGCATTTGGTAAAATTGTTGCATCTTTTACTAAAGATATTTTAATGCCGCCTATTGGCTTATTGCTAGGCGATGTTAATTTTACAGAGTTAAAGTATGTACTTAAAGAAGCTACAACTAATGCCGCCGGAGCAGAAGTTCCTGCAGTATCTATTAACTACGGAAGTTTCATTCAAGTTGTTATCGATTTTATTATTATCGGTTTCTGTATTTTCATGGTGTTAAAAGCATATGAAAATTCGAAAAAGAAAGAAGAAGCAGCTCCTGCAGCACCAGCTGGACCAACACAAGAAGAACTTTTAGCAGAAATAAGAGATTTACTAAAGAAATAAAATTGTTAAATAATTAACAATATGTTTTTTGTTGTTAAAAAGCCTTGGTTTTAAATAAACTAAGGCTTTTTTTAAATTATTAATACTTAGTTTTGTTCAAAATAATAATTGACACACTTAAACTAATATTATATAATGAAAGTAGCTGTAGTTGGTGCCACGGGTATGGTTGGCGAAGTAATGCTTAAAGTTCTTGCAGAACGTAATTTTCCATTAACAGAATTAATTCCAGTTGCCTCAGAGCGCTCTGTTGGGAAGACAATTTCTTATAAAGGTGAAGACTTTAAAGTTGTAGGTTTAGCAGATGCAGTAGCTATGAAGCCAGATATCGCTTTATTTTCTGCTGGAGGAGATACGTCTTTAGAATGGGCGCCTAAATTTGCAGAAGCAGGCACAACGGTAGTCGATAATTCTTCGGCTTGGAGAATGGATCCTACAAAAAAATTAGTCGTTCCTGAAATCAATGCGAACGAATTAACAAAAGACGATAAAATTATTGCTAATCCTAACTGTTCAACAATTCAATTGGTTATGGCTTTAGCACCGCTTCATAAAAAATACAAAATGAAACGTGTTGTGGTATCTACATACCAATCGGTTTCTGGTACAGGTGTAAAAGCTGTAAGACAACTAGAAAATGAAATTGCTGGTGTAGAAGGCGAAATGGCATATCCTTACCCTATTGGAAGAAATGCATTACCACATTGCGACGTTTTCTTAGATAACGGGTACACTAAAGAAGAGATGAAATTAGCTAACGAACCTCAAAAAATCTTAAGCGATTCTTCTTTCTCTGTCTCTGCAACTGCAGTTAGAATTCCAACAGCTGGAGGACACTCTGAATCTGTAAATATTGAATTTGAAAACGATTATGAATTGGCAGATGTTCGTAAATTATTAAGCGAAACTCCAGGAGTAATTGTACAAGACAATACAGACACAAACACGTACCCAATGCCTATTTATGCGCATGATAAAGATGAAGTTTTTGTGGGACGTATTAGAAGAGACGAAACACAGAAAAACACAATTAACATGTGGATTGTAGCAGACAATTTACGTAAAGGTGCTGCAACAAATACCATTCAAATTGCAGAGTATTTAATTGAAAATAAATTAATATAAGGAAACTCCTTAAATATATATTAAAAAAAGCTCCTTTGCATCTTTGCTTAGGAGCTTTTTCGTTATTTTTGATTCCCTACAACACACTTTTTTTATGAAAAAACTACTAGCTAGCTTAATTGTCTTAACACTCTTTAGCGCTTGCAAAAATGAGCAAGAGCTAAAGAAAAATAATAATCAAATAGTGAACTATCCTATTACAAAAATAACAGATACTGTAGATACTTATTTTGGTGTCGAGGTTAAAGATCCATACCGTTGGCTGGAAGACGACAGAAGTCCGGAAACAGAAGCTTGGGTTAAAGACGAGAATAAAATTACAAACGATTATTTAAATAAAATTCCGTTTAGAGATTCTATTAAAAATCGCCTTTCTACGCTTTGGAATTACGAAAAAATTGGATCGCCATTTAAAGAAGGAGCCTATAATTATTTCTATAAAAACAATGGACTACAAGACCAATATGTAATTTACAGAACGACAGATAACGATAAAACAGAAGAGGTCTTTTTAGACCCGAATACCTTTAGCGATAACGGGACAACATCTTTGGGCGGATTATCATTCTCTAAAGATGGTAGTATGGCCGCGTATTCAATATCTGAAGGCGGTAGCGACTGGAGAAAAATTATTATTATAAATACAGAAACGAAAGCTGTGATAGAAGATACTTTAGTAGATGTGAAATTTAGTGGCATGTCTTGGAAAGGTAATGCCGGGTTTTATTACTCGAGTTACGACAAACCTAAAGGGAGCGAGCTTTCTGCTAAAACAGATCAGCACAAAGTCTATTATCATAAAATAGGTACTAATCAAAGTCAAGATAAACTTATTTTTGGAGGGATAGCAGATCAAAAACACCGTTACATAAATGCGACTGTAACCGAAGACGATCACTATTTAATTATCTCGCCACGTACTTCTACTTCCGGAAACAAACTATACATTAAAGATCTTACTAAACCCAACAGCACGTTTATTCCTATTTTAGAAGACACCAATAGCGACACTTATTTATTAGACAATATTGGAAGCAAACTCTTTTTAGTCACCAATTTAAATGCTCCAAATAAAAAAATAATCACTGTAGATGCATCAAATCCTACGCCTGAATATTGGGTAGATTTTATTCCTGAAACAGAAAACGTATTAACGCCTTCAATAGGAACTCAGTTTATTTTTGCTAATTATATGGTTGACGCTGTATCACATATAAAACAATACGATTATAATGGTAAATTAGTGAGAGAGGTTGAATTACCAGGCGTTGGAACGGTAAATGGTTTCGCAGGAAAAAAAGAAAATGAAACTTTATATTTCACATTCTCTAATTACACAACACCAGCAACAAGTTATGCTTTTAATCCTAAAACAGGAGATTCTGAAGTGTACGTTAAACCAAATGTAGATTTTGATCCTGATCAATACGAGAGTAAACAAGTCTTTTATAATTCTAAAGATGGCACCAAAATACCAATGATTATCTCGTATAAAAAAGGCACAGATTTAAATGGTAAAAACCCTACAATTTTATACGCTTACGGCGGATTCAATATTAGTTTAACACCATCATTTAGTATTGCCAATGCTGTTTGGATGGAAAAAGGCGGAATTTACGCCGTACCAAACTTACGCGGAGGTGGCGAATACGGAAGAGCTTGGCATGATGCTGGTACAAAAATGCAAAAACAAAATGTCTTTGATGATTTTATAGCAGCCGCAGAATATTTAATTGATAACAAATATACATCGTCTAAATATTTAGCAATTAAAGGAGGTTCTAATGGCGGATTATTGGTAGGTGCTACCATGACACAGCGACCAGATTTAATGAAAGTCGCACTTCCGGCTGTTGGCGTACTAGACATGTTGCGTTACCACACCTTTACAGCTGGAGCGGGTTGGGCTTACGATTATGGTACAGCAGAAGACAATAAAGAAATGTTCGAATATTTAAAAGCATACTCGCCTGTACATAATGTAAAAACGGGGAAGCATTATCCAGCAACATTAATAACCACTGGCGATCATGACGACCGTGTGGTTCCTGCTCACAGTTTTAAATTTGCAGCGCAATTACAGAGCAAACAAAAAATTGGTAATCCTGTTTTAATTAGAATTGAAACAGATGCTGGTCATGGTGCAGGAACTCCTGTTAGTAAAACCATAGAACAATATGCAGATATTTTTGGATTTACATTATATAATATGGGATTCGATACGCTACCAAACACACCCACAGAAGAAGTAAAAGGATAAGCCTTTAAAACATAGTATAGCAAAGCCATTTTAACCTTATTAAAATGGCTTTTTAAATTGAAAATGATACCAAATAAATAACACTAAGACAACGATTTAAAAACCAACACCTCATTGTATTACCGCTTTAAATTGTCTATATTTCCTTAATTTTTAAGAAGATAAATCTACTCGACTACGTAATTCAATACAGAATTTTGTTAGTTTAACCACCGAAGACTTATCTTCGTTATCGCTAAACCAAATATTAATCAAATAAAACCTCTAATGTCTTTGAATGATTTAAAGGTCAAACTGAGTAACCAAAACACTAAAGTTCTTTTTAGTGATTATTACGATACTATAATTCATAGAAATGTTCACCCAAATTACACTTTAAAGTTATGGGCTAAATACATGATTGCAGAGTTAGGGTTAAACCTTTCTATTGATGCGCTATATTTTATTAGACAAGAGTCCTTGGCATATCTCTGTGAAAAATACAATAAGAATAATGTCGAGATTCCGTATGATATTTTAATCGGTGACATTTTCATGCGATTGGTTAATTCTAAGCTTATAACATACAGTCGCAAAACACATTTTTTTCATCTTTTTGAATCCATCGATTTTAAAACAGAAAGCAGCGTACAATACTTAAATCAGGATGTTTTAAATGAAATAAAAACGTTTAAAACTAATGGAGGACGAGTCTATTTAGTTTCAGATTTTTACGGTTCTAAATCCTTATTTGAAAAGCTATTAGAATATCATGGTATTTTAGATTTGTTTGATGATGTTTTTAGTTCGGCTGTACTACAAAGTAGTAAACATGCTGGCTCTATTTACAAAGTGGTTTTAAACGCTTTATCTATAACTAATCCTAGCGAAGTGGTTATGATTGGTGACAACCAAAGAAGCGATTATGATAATGCAATTAAAAACGGATTAAACGCCTTTAAATTAGAACACGATAGTTATCTAAAAAAAAATAAATTAAATGCTATTGGAAATGATTTCAAAAAAACAAAACGCGTAGTATTCGATATTTATAAAGCTTCTAAAAAAAAGGAAGCTATGCCTTTTACACAGTATATTATTTACTATCATTTTTTTATTGAAAAGCTGTATTTAAGAAGTAAAAAAGAAGGCATTAAGAATTTATTTTTCTTGGCAAGAGAAGGACAATTTTTAAAAATAATATTCGATTCGTATCAGGAATTTCACTTGATAGAAGACCGTTTAAAAATAAACACTCATTATTTAAAAACATCCAGACAAGCTTCCATTCAAATTAATTTAGAACCTCTTGAAACAGAACCTTTTTTATATCTTAAAAGCAAATATCCTGAATTATCTATAGAAGATTTTTTAATCTTTTTTAACTGTCCAAAACACACGCAAGAAACTATTATTAACGACTTAAATTTAAGTCCGAATGCGCCAATAAAAGATTTTTTTAAATCCAATGTTTTTGAAACTTTAAAACAAAATCAAACCTTTATTACTTTCTATAATACACATAGAGAAACTAATAAAAACAGTTTTAAAACCTATATTAATTCTTTTGGTGTAGATATTGAAAACGAAGGTATTTGCCTTGTCGATATTGGTTGGGGCGGCACAATGCAAGAATCTTTATTCGGTTTTTTTGAAAAACAAATTCCGATAACTGGTTATTATTTAGGTCTCAGATATATTTATAACATTCAAGAAAAAACCCCTCGCGATGGTTTAATCTTTTCTATTTTACCTTTTACAGCTTATAACGACTTTTTGCTAATGGCAAATAACCAGTATTACGAGCAATTTTCTGCTGCTAATCACGGGAGTGCTGTGGAATATACAAACGAAGAGGGTTTTGTGATTGAGAAACATAATCCTGAAGAAAAATGGCTATACGATACGTTTATTAAAACGCATCAAACACAAATGTTAGGCTTTCATAAGACCTTACTTAAAGAGTTAGACACCATTTGTTACGATCAAAACATGGTTCAAGAAATTATTGCTAAAATTGCACTTAAAACGGGATTATTTTACAATCGTAAAACATTAAAATTTATAGAAAATTTAAACTCTGGTTTCTATCAAAATATAGGAACAAACACAGTAGGCTTAAAATACGAAAAGCAAGAGTTAGGTAACCCCGTAAGTCACTTAATTACATTTATAAAAACACCAGAAGTGGTCTTTAGGTATATAACCAAATTGAAACCCGTATTGTATCAAAAAAATAAAATTTTAGCTTTTCTTACACCAAGCTATCTTATCTATTGGTATTATATATTCAATAAATTCATGCGATTTAGTGTTTTAAAACCCCTATTTTTACTTAAATCTACTTACTTTAAAAACCATTAAAATTTAAAGTAAATTATAGCGATTTCACAACATGCTTCAAGTTCAAAATATATCTTTTGGTTACACTAAGAAAACCATTTTAGACCACATTTCTTTTTCAGTTGCACAAGGCGAACAATTATCTATTATTGGCGAAAGTGGCTCTGGAAAAAGCACCCTTTTAAAACTACTTTACGGTACTTACGATTTACCTGAAGGTGACATTTTATGGAAAGACCAACCTATATTAGGTCCAAAATATAATTTGGTAATCGGTTATGATTTCATGAAATACGTTGCGCAAGAATTTGATTTAATGCCCTTTATTTCAGTAAAAGAAAATATAGGGAAATTCTTATCTAATTTCTTTCCAGAAGAGAAAGAAAGACGCACTACAGAATTGATTGAGTTGGTAGATTTGGTTGAATTTACAGACGTAAAAGTGAAGCTCTTAAGTGGCGGACAAAAACAACGTGTTGCTCTAGCAAGAGCAATTGCCCGACAGCCCGAAATTATTTTACTGGACGAGCCTTTTAGCCATATCGACAACTTTCAGAAACAAACATTACGCCGTAACCTGTTTAAATATTTAAAGGAAAAAAACATTACCTGTGTGGTCGCTACTCACGACCGCGAAGATGTTTTGCCTTATGCAGACCAGATGATTGTTTTAAACGACGGAAAAATAATTGCCTACGATACTCCTGAAAATTTATACAAACAACCTGAGAAGCCCTTAATTGCATCCTTTTTTGATGAATTTAATACCATTAAAGCTTCCGATTTAAATTTAGAAACTACGAATGCGTCTGTTTTTGTGTATGCTCACGAATTACAGTTCACTAAAGAAGCGGCTTTAGAAGTAGAAATTAAGCACAATTATTTTAGAGGACATTTGTATTTAATTGAAGCTGATTTTAATTCAGAATCTATTTTTTTCTATAATAATTCACCCTTAAATATAAATCAAGTCGTGAACTTGAAACTCACTGAAACGGCTAAAAAACGTATAGAATTGCAATAATTTTTAGGATTGAAAACGAACTTAAATTAATTAATAAGCAAACCCAGAAAATCGTCCGCAATGTGTTAAAGAGAAAGAAATTGATAATTGTTTAGAAGCATAAAAAACCTGTGGTATCCCTATTGCTGTCTTTTCAATTTTTAACGCATGAAACGTTAAGCCTTTAGTTTTAGAAATTGCCTTTAAAAATCGCTCTTTCAATAAATCACTCTGAATTTTGTAATCCTCTTTTTTAGTTTCAAAAACAGAAGTATAAACCTCTTGAGTATTATTTTGTTTAGCAATTGTATAGACATAATCTTCTGTTAGTGTAGACGCTGTAAAATATTCATTATCATCTATTTTCACTATTCCTTTATCTTCAGAAATAAGCTCACACTCTAACCGTGTAGGATTAAAAAAACGCTTTTTAAATTTCTGAACATGTAATTTGTAAGCTGCTTCTTTCATACTCCACAGCAACCAAACTGTTTGATGTTGGTTTTCCGAAGCAAAAATAAGTGCTTCCTCCTTTTTCGTGAAGACTTTCTCCAAAAAACGCGGACATTCCCAATTACCACCTGTGGTAGCATGTTTTAAATCAACTATATCATTACCTATCATTTGGCAGCAAGTTTTTCTATAACAATATCCATAGCTGCTTTTACAGATATCATTTTTTCCATGTCGTCGTTCTCTATTCTAATATCAAACTCATCTTCAACATCTAAAACAACATCTACTAAATTCGCTGAATTTATCTTCAAATCATTTATAAAATCTGTATGCTCAGATAAGTTATTAAACGCATCTTCGTCTTGTATATAAGGTTGAACAATGATTTTTAGTTTGGCAATTAATTCTTCTTTTGTCATAGTATTACCCATACAAGTGGGCGCCTTTTTTAAATTAATCCTTAGTCTTTAAAATAGTATTATTACTTGCTTAAGACCTTACATGGTTTAAAAACCAAGGTGATTTTCTGATTAATACTTCTTAAAGATAACACAACCGTTCACATCTCCAAAACCAAAACTAGCCTTTGCAGCAATGTTTAATTCGGTTTTTAATACTTTTTTTACAATCTTTTTTTCCGAGATTAGTTTCAGAATTTCAGGATGCACATCCTCACAATTAATATTTGGGAATACAAATTGGTCTTTTAATTGCAAAACGGTTGCCACAGATTCAATACTACCTGCAGCAGCTAAACAATGACCAACCATAGATTTTAATGAGTTGATATATGGAAAATCATCTCCATTCCTATCCAAGGCTTTGGTCCAATTTTCAATCTCTAAACCATCTTTTGAGGTTGCTGTTAGGTGTCCATTAATTGTATCAATATCTTCTACAGAAATATTAGCATTTATAACTGCATCTTTAATACAACGTTTCACAGCTTCAGGATTTGGAGCTGTCATTGTACCACCATCACGTTGCCCTCCGGAATTGATATTACCTCCTAAAATCTCTGCATAAATTGTTGCATTTCTTTCTAAAGCACTATCTAAAGATTCTAAAACTAAAGCTCCTGCTCCTGCTCCAGGCACAAAACCAGAAGCACTTTCACTCATTGGTCTTGATCCTTGTTTTGGCGTATTATTATGTTTATAAGTCATCACTCGCATAGCGTCGAATCCTCCCCAAATGTATGGTCCGGAATCACTACAACTTCCTACGAGCATGCGTTTGGCTTGACCGTTTTTTATACGTTCATAACCCATTAAAATACCTTCGGTTCCAGTTGTACACGCTGACGAATTTGTTGTTACCTGATTACCAAGTCCCAAAATACCTCCTAAGAAAGCACTAATTCCGCTAGCCATAGTTTGAACCACGACTGTACTCCCTAAACGTTTTACTTCACCTTCATCTAACTTGTAAATAGCTTCTCTAAATTTCTCTACACCAGAAGTTCCTGTTCCAAAAATGGTTCCGGTATCAAAATCTAATTTACTGCTTTCTTTTATTTTAAATCCTGCGTCTCTCCATGCATCCATTCCAGCCATACAGCCATACAAAATCCCTGAACTATTAAAACCTCTTAACTGTAAAGGCGTGAGATACTCTAATTTCTTTTCTTCAGAAATTTGCGGAATACCTCCAATACAGCATGAGAAATTTAAATCTGCTAATTCTT
The DNA here is from genome assembly GCF_001439665.1 of Formosa algae. Classification (GTDB taxonomy): domain Bacteria; phylum Bacteroidota; class Bacteroidia; order Flavobacteriales; family Flavobacteriaceae; genus Formosa; species Formosa algae. The sequence goes on along the minus strand of NZ_LMAK01000008.1, from coordinate 51,700 downwards.
GATGGAATGTAATTCCGGATTCACCTTTTTTAATGGCTTTCGAAAACGCATCAAGTCCTACACCATTTGGCGCAACGACCCCTAACCCTGTAATGACGACTCTATTTTTCATACCTTAACCATACCTGATATTTTACCACGACAAACTAACTCCCCTTTTGAATTTAACAATTTCACCTTACATTTTAATTTATTAAAACGAAATACTTCTTTTTCTGAAACTATTGTTACTTTCTCCCCAGGTAAAACAGGTAGAAAAAAATCAACTTGACTTGAGGTTAATGCTATCTGAGGTAAATTATGTTCTTTAAGTTGATCTTTAAGCAAATAAACACCTAGACAAACAAGTCCAATTTGTGCCATACACTCGGTAAGAATTACACCTGGCGTAATTGGATTATCTTTAAAATGCCCTTTATAGAAATAGGCTTCTTTTTTAAATGTATAGTGTCCAGTAATTCCTTCAGAGGACATCAAGGTCAATTCATCAACAAACAGAAAAGGTTCTTGATAGGGTAATAATGATATGATTTGCTTTGATGTCATTGCTTGATTTTGAAAACTTATAAAATGTGTATAACTAACTTATATGTTCGCCTCCATCTACAGGAATCACACAACCATTTATCCAACTTGCTTCATCTTTTGATAGAAGATAAACCGCATTTGCAACATCTTCGGGTTGTGTTAGACGATGAAATGGATTCCGCCTTAAACTATACTCTTTTATTTCATTACTACCAGGAATCATACGTAATGATGCGGTATCTGTAACACCAGCCTGAATACAATTAGCTCTAATACCAAAAGGTGCAAATTCTAAAGCAATATTTCTGGTTATTGCTTCTAAAGTAACTTTTGCTGCAGAAACTGCTGCGTAATTTCGCCATGCTTTAGTATTCCCTTCACTTGTAAAACTTATAATTCGAGCATCGTTGGCAAATAATTGCGCTTCAAAAAGCGCTTTAGTCCAATCGAACAAACTAACAGCCATAGCATTAATTGTTAAATTAAAGTCGTCGTTTTTAAGTGTTGGATTTTCATTAGAAATCATTGGTTTTAAGTTGCCTTTAGCGACGCTATGAACGAGTGTCCTTATTTTACCTTGTAAACCTAAAACTTCTTTTAATTCTGAAATAGTTTGTTCTCGTTTTTCAGCATTAAACGCATCAACATTATATGCTTTAAACTGAACTGCTTCAGCCTTTATATTTTGAAATTCGTTAGTAATTTCTTCTTCTTGTGCTCTTGAGTTTCTATGAATAATGCAAATATTCATACCATGCTTTACTAGCTTTTTTGCTGTTGCTAAACCTAATCCGCTAGAGCCACCTAAAATGAGTGCCCAATAATTTTTATTTTGAAATTCTTTTACCATTCTAACAAAATACGTTGTGCCGAAAAACCGGGTCCAAAGCTTAACATTAAACCTCTATCTCCTTTAGGCAATTGTTTGTACATAAAGCGTTCTAAAACGTAAAGAACAGTTGCGCTACTCATGTTTCCGTAAAGTTTAAGCACTTCTTTAGTATCGTCTATATTCTTTCCGAGAGAACCAAATAAGTCTTCAACTGTTTGTACGATTTTCTTCCCTCCAGGATGAAAGATTAAATGATCTATATCTCCAATTGATAAATTATTTCGTTCTAAAAACGGATGTACTATACTTGGAAAATGCTCTGAAATAGTTTCTGGAACAGCTTTATCTAAAATCATTTGCAATCCAGTATTTACCAACTTAAAGCCCATCATGGTTTCAGCATCATAGAAATGATACATGGCTTCGTCTATAATTTTTGGGCCTGCTTCATTTTCATATGAAGACAGAATCACACTTGAAGCACCATCTCCAAAAATAGCCGCACTAACAATATTTACCATAGAAAAATCGTCCAACTGAAATGTTGCTGTTGGCGATTCTACTGCAATTACCGCAGCACGTTTATTTGGATTAGCTTTTAAAAAATTCTTTGCATAAATAATTCCTGAAACTCCAGCAGCACAACCCATTTCTGTAACAGGAAGTCTAACAATATCCTGTTTCATCTTTAAGTTATTAATTAAATAGGCATCTACAGACGGAATCATGATTCCCGTACAACTTACCGTTATAATATAATCGATATCTGTTGGTTGTAATTTTGCTTTCTCAAGAGCTTTAATTAGAGATTGTTCCGCTAACTTGATAACTTCACGAGAATAAATTTCATTTTTTTCTTCAAAAGAGGTTTTAAAAAAAACGTCTTCTGCATCCATAATTGAATACCGTCTATCAACTCCCGCATTTTCAAAAAGCTTGATAACTTTACGTTTAAAACGCTCTTCTTGTCCTTCTAACCAAATATTTAAAAACGGAATAATGTCTTTTGTTTCTCTAGTAAATTTAGGCAACTGTTTTGCTACTGCTGTTATTTTTACGCTCATACTTACTTCCTACCAAAAACAGGTATCTCTTTAGTTAAAAATTATTTTATTACTAAATACTTATTACCAAAATGAAATTAATCTAGGCTATTTCTTTTATAATTTATTAAAACTCCAAAGCTACCTCTGGACTTAAAAAGCGGAACTTTTAAGTATCCATTGAAAACGAAAAGCCCATTTCCATTTTAGGTCATAATTTGCATTTAATTGCTGTGATATATATTTTAATTCTTCTCTTTTAAACCCTCTTAATACAGAAGTTAAACCATCTTCAACAATTGTTTTATTCTTAATTGTTGTACTCAATAACTTGAATAAATAGTAAGCTAGTTTATGTCTATGTAAATCATTAACCACGATTCCTAATTTGGCTTTTTCTAAAACAGGTTTTAAAAATCTAATAAGTTCTTCTTGCTTAAAATGATGAAGAAATAAAGTGGTTAAAACTAAATCGTATTGTAATAGCCTAAAATCTTCAGAAAAGATGTCAATTGTTTTAAATTGAATATTATCGAACTGTTCTGATAAAGAATGTGCATATTTTACTGTGTTTGGATTAGCATCAATGCCTATTAATTGAAAATTATAACCGTTTAGTTTTCCAAAACGGGATACATCTCTCAAAATATCTCCACCACCGCAACCTAAATCTATTATTGTTATAGTCTTACCTTTATCGAGATTAATCAGTGCTTTTTTGAGTCCGCTAATGGTGACAGCATTTCCTCCTAACCATTGATTAATTTTCGCTAATTTATCTAAGGCATCATGAAGTATTGGACCATTATAATCCAAATCGTCCATGATTTCTTCCTCTTCGCTTCTATATTTTGTGTCAACTAAAAAACTCATTTTACTTTCATTACTTTTCCGTGAGTTCGCTTTATTATATGTGATAAAATACTTGGGAACCGCTTAATTACTTGCATCAAAACTTCGGAGATTTTAGGTTTGTTAAACAAATTAGCTACAATACGACCAATTTTTAAACGAGATTTAAAGGTTGCATTCCATTCTCTAAGGTATTGCTTTTCTAAATCATCTCTATTAGATATTTCAGAATTAAAAAATTTAATAATTAGTAATGAGGCCAATTGTGCACTTCTAATCGCCATACTCATCCCATTACCAGATAACGGATGAATCAATGCCGCTGTATCCCCACACATGATGATGTGATTTTCAATGGGTTTTTTTATCTCGAATGAAATTTGACTAATAGTTAATGGTTCTTCAAAAACAGGAATAGATTCATTGAAAATGGTTTTTAAAAAACGATTATTAAACACCACTTTCTCCTGAAAATCCTCAATATTTTTAAATTTTTTAAATGAATTAAAATTGGTGATATAACATAAGTTAATGTTATTATCCTCAACTTTAGAAATTCCACAATAACCACCTTCAAAATTATGAAGTGCAACCAAATCGTCTGGAAAAACACCTTTTACATGCGTTTTCACTGCTAAATACGGCGATTTAATTTTAATAAATTTTCGATTAAGTTTTACATCAAGATTAGCACGTTTACCATAAGCACCAATAACTATTTTAGCTTTATATGCTTTACCTCCTTTTGTTTTCACAGAAAATTGTTCATTAGAAAATTGAATATTGTCAACTAAGTCCTGAAGAATTTTAACACCATTATCTAATGCCTTATTTGCCAAAGCTGCATCTAAACAAAATCTGCTAATTCCAAACCCACCTAATGGTAAATTTGCAGAAATAAGTTGGCCTCTTGTTGTAGATAATTGAAATTTATCAATTTTTTTAGCTCCTAATTTAAACACATCAATGTCTAAAAAATTTAGGTATGGTAAAACTTCATTAGAAATATATTCTCCGCAAACTTTGTGTTTAGGATAGCTGTTTTTTTCTATAACTAAAACGTTCAGGTTCCCTTTTGATAGGTGAATTGCGCTAGATAAACCCGCTAATCCACCTCCAACTATAATAACATCAAAAAATAAAATCGTGCTGTTCAATATCTTTTTATTAAAGATAAGTCGAAATTGATTTAAATTACTTTAATAATTTCAAAATCTTGATTCCTGAATTTAATCTTTTCACCTGCTTTTTTAGATAATAAAAGCTGACCTATAGGCGTGTTTGGAGCAATGGCAAAATATTTAATGTTATCTATAATTATTTCGCCAGCACTAATAGCTATAAAATAGTTTGATACATCTGTAATTACAGCACTTCCTAAGCAAACAGTGTTAGAATGTTTTAATACATTTATTTTAGATAAGGCTTGTTTTACGAGATTTACTTCAGAGAGTTGTACACCAAATTTTTCACGTTCCAATTGCAACATAGCTCGCCCTGTTTCATGTTTATCTCCGGCCGTGCTTTTAGTTTCAGACGTTAACGCATCCTGAACTTCTGCGATATTATGCTGTACATTTAATAAGCGTTTTTCTATAAAAGTTTCACAACTCTCTAGAAGCTGCTGTTTAATTTCGGTATTATTTTTCATTATTTTCAAATCGTAAAGGGCCAAAATAATTCATTTGTTTAACAATCCACACTTTGCGCTTCTGTATATAAGCAGAAGCCGGACTGGCTTTATAAACACGCGGATTAGGTAAAATTGCAGCAATAGCAGCGGCTTCATAAGCTGTTAATTTATAGGCTGTTTTTTTAAACCAAAATTGAGCTGCAGCTTCGCATCCGTAAATTCCGTTACCCATTTCTATGCTGTTTAAATAGACTTCAAGAATACGCTCTTTACTCCAACATAATTCAATAATAACCGTAAAATACGTCTCTAATCCTTTACGCAACCAACTTCTAGCAGGCCACAGAAATACATTTTTTGCTGTTTGCTGGCTAATGGTGCTGCCGCCACGAATGCGCTTCCCTTTTTGATTTGCTGTATATGCTTTTTCTACAGCTTTAAAATCGACACCATTATGCTTTAAGAAATTCTGATCTTCACTACAAATTACAGCTTTTTGCATAGAAGATGAAATCTGATCCATAGATGCCCAATCGTGCTCCCAAGCTTTCGGCATATTATGCTCTGAGTTTTCGAAACTTCGAATAACCATTAAAGGCGTTATATAAACAGGAATATATTTATAAATAAGCACCACTAAAAAAGAGCTGACAACAAACCAGAACAAGATTTTAAATATAAATCGGATTAATTTTTTCATGATTTACTATATGCTTAACACCCCATTAATGACTAATTTCCTTTTCTAGAAAGTCTATTTCTGTATTAAAAATGTCTAAAATTAAAACCTTAAGTTGTGCTTCAAATAATTGGATGGTTTCTTGATCAATAGCAGTTATTTTAGTTGCGCCATTACCCGACTTATCTTTTTTAGTAAACTTTAGAAAACCACCATTTAAATTTTTAAAGGAAATAATTCCAGCTTCTAAAGGAAATTTTAATGTCCCTGAAGACTGCATCATAAAAGCATAACACAGAATTTGAAACGGTTTACTATACTTATCGTAATCTGTTGTTAATGCGTCCCAATCTATAATTTCTACCTGTGACTGATTCACTTTACCCGTTTTATAATCTATAATACGTGTGGTGCCATCATACTCATCTACACGGTCTACTTTTCCGCTAATAGTTACAGGAAAATCAAATTCAGGAATATTAATTTTTACCCGTTTAAAATCAGCTTCAATAGCAATAATTTTAATAATTCTTCCGGCTTTAATCTCTTTAAGTTCGGAGTTAATAAAGTTTAAAACATAACGTTTAGCTATTTCAAAACTTATTAAATTTTTACCCGTTGTAATATCGCCTTTGTTATACGTTATTTCGAAGTGGTGTAATACTGTATTGGAAATTTTAGATTTCATCTCAGTAAGATGCGCTTCTGTTAATTGTTTTCCTACTAAAGGTTTGTAAAAATCTTCTAAGGTATTATGTACAACAGTCCCTAATGTATTAGCAGCTACAGTCTCTTCAACCTCATCATATTCCTGAATTTTTAAAACTTTTTGAAAATAGAAATCCATCGGATTTCTCATATAATTGGTAAGTGACGATGGCGAAAAACCACGCTTGGCAATTTCTTTTAATCGTTCGATAACCAAGGGAGATTTGGCTACTGTTTTTAATTTTTGCTCGACTAAACTCACTGTTGGAGTTGCTATAGCATGTTTTAAAGTATGTATATTTTCTAATTCTAATTGTGTAATAAATCGGCTTTTTTCTCCGCCAGCCAAGGCATCCGGTTCTGTATTGTAAATAATATATACCTGTTCTGCGCGCTGTAATAAACGATAAAAGTGATAGGTGTATACCGCGTCTTTTTCTTTGAATGTGGGTAAATTATTTTCTAATTTCACATCTAAAGGAATAAACGAATTGTTGCTTTTTCCTGCAGGTAACACACCTTCATTTACCGAAGAAATAATAACCGTCTTGAAATCTAAAACACGAGATTCTAACATTCCCATAATTTGCAAACCTTGAAGCGGTTCACCTTGAAAATCTAGAGTTTCACTACTTAATAGTTCCTTATAAACTTGATGCAAAGCGCTAATAGATTGAAAATACTTGTATGTAGTATTTAAGCGCTCTAATTCGTTAAAAAGTTCATGAAACCTATAAGTGTATTCTAAACTTAATACATGTTCATCTTTCTTTTCGTTAAGATGATTTTTTAAGGCTAAAATCAACGTTTTAGAACAACTTAACGCTTTGGACGCATTATAATCCCAAGCTCCAAATAACAACGTTAAAACGGGCTTAAACGACTCACTTAATGCTACTAAATCTGCACAACTAAGAAAGACAATATTATTTGTTTGAATGGTCTCTATAAGTTTAGTCGCCTCATCCTTTTCGTTTTCAAAAAATAAAGGACGAATAAATTGATGTGACAAAATTGAGATGACATCTTTATAATAAAACGCTTTCGGATTATTTTTATGAAGATTGAAAAGACTCTCAAACAAGGATGCTAAAGGAATAGATTTTAAAGGGAATCCCATTGTAACATTTAGCCGTTCTATAAAGTCTGGCATAGAATTTAAAACAGGAAGTAAAAGATCTTCATTACCTAAAACAATCGCTGTGCTTTCTAGCTTATTCTCGGAGTTTTGTAAATCTCTTAAAATATTACCTATGTATTTGGCTTGACCTATATTTTTTGGCACACCAATAACATTAATTTTTTTCTCTGTTTTGTAATTTTCAGTAATCCAGTTAAAGGGATGTGTTTTAAAATACTTCCAATTTTTAGCATGCTGTCTAGTAAACAATCCAGCATCGTGTACAGGATTTTCGTAAAATGTTTTATCAATATCCCAATAGATTAAGGCATTGGTATGTTCTAAAATGTGTTGAATGATAGCTTCTTCTGCTGTATTTAAGGCGTTAAACCCTAAGAATACGTGTTGTATATTATGCTCTTGAATATACTCGCTTACACGAGCATCTGCTTGTCTATACACCAAACCTTGGTAACCAAGTTTATGTTCTAATAAATGCGTTGTAAAATGAGTATAATACGCATGAAGTTTATTCCAAAATGCTAAATAATTTTTAACAAACTCTGTTTGTTCTGCTTGCACAGACCAGTGTTTTAGTTCTTGGATGGCACTTAAATAATCGAATATTTTTTCCTGCGGAATAAGATAACGATCTATTTCGTTAAAATCCTGAAGTAGGATTTGAGCCCATTTAGAGAACACTTCAAAAGAATCTGGATGCTCTTCAGTATTAAGTGTAATGTAAGTGGTATAAAATTGAAATAATAATTCTGTATTAGAGACTGTTTTTAACCCTGATATAGATTCAACAAAATCTTCAATACTTAATATTTCTGGTGCAAACATGGTTTGTGCTGTCAAACTTGAAAGCTGATGCTTTAAGAAAGTACCTGCACGTTTACTTGGAAGAATAAATTTTAATTCGGAAAGGTTTAAGCCTTTCTCTTGAAGGTTTACAATAACCTCTTCTATAAAAGTTGTCATTGTATAAAAATAAAAAACGCCCCGAATAAACGGGGCGTTTTAGAAAATTATATTTTAATTAATTTAGTCTTATTTTACTAAGTTAATTTCAACACGTCTGTTGTTAGCTCTACCAGCTCTAGTTTTGTTAGAGTCGATTGGCTTAGTTTCACCGTATCCTTTAGAAGATAATCTAAATTCGTCGATACCATGTCCAACTAAGTAATCTTTTACAGATAATGCTCTAGATTCAGATAACTTCATGTTTAAAGAATCAGATCCTGAACTATCAGTATGACCTTCTACTGTAAATTTAGCATTAGGATACTCTTTTAAGATAGCAATAATGTTAGTTAATACTTCTTCAGAATGAGTTTTGATTGAAGATTTACCTGTATCGAATAAGATAGTTTTAGCGTATTCATTTAAAGATTTTTGAACTGCTTCAGATAATTCTGGACATCCGTTGTTTGCAACAGTACCAGGAATCTCAGGACATTTGTCATCTTTGTCAATTACAGTGTCACCATCTTTATCAGACCAAGGACAACCGTTGTTTTCAGCAGGACCAGCTTCGTTTGGACATTTATCATCTCCATCAGCAACACCATCGCCATCAGCATCAGGACATCCGTTTAATTCTTTTAATCCAGCTACAGTAGGACAAGCATCATCAGGATCAGCTACACCGTCACCGTCAGTATCAGGACATCCGTTAAATTCAGCAGTACCTGCTTCATTTGGACAAGAATCCTTACTATCTTCGATACCATCACCGTCAGTATCAGGACAACCGTTAAACATTGCTAAACCAAATACATCTGGACAAGCATCGTTTTTGTCGTATACACCATCTTTATCAGTGTCTTTTCCACCAAATTTGATTGTAATTCCAGCAGTATGTTGGAAGTGAGAATCTAAGTAATCTTCGAAAGCATGCTTGTAAGAAGATTGTAAAGTAAGACCGATGTTATCAGTAAACCATACGTTGAAACCTAAAGATCCGTTAACAGTACCAGCACCAATTTCGTCTACCCAAGTGTAACCTCCACCTACTCCTACGAATGGGTTGAATACACTAGTGTTTAAGAAACCGTACTTGAAAGTACCATCAAGTCCGTAGTAAGATAAATCAGAAACTGACTCGTCTCCTAAATTTTCAATTTTATTAATAGATCCTGTTACTCCAAAAGACAAACCACCTGTGATGTGACGAGCTACAGAAATAGTTGATAAAGAAGGTAAAATGTTCCAGTGATCACCTACGTTGAAGTATTCGTCACCAAAACCTTCTCCAAAAGGAGCTCCATCTCCGTTAGGATAAAAGTCTACGGCGTTAACTCCAAAGCCAATCGCCCATGGGTTGTTTTCATCTTGCGCATAAGTGTTGCTAAAACCAAATACCAGCAACATTGCGAACAATAATCTGCTAAGATTTTTCATATTCAAAAGTTTAATTTTTAAGTGTTAATTGTAAACAAAAGTAAGTTGTTAAATATTATTAACAAAGACAAATATAAAAAAATATTAACAACTTTTGGGAAAGTTAGGGTGTTTAGAAAGGATTTACATAGTACCACCCCATTATTAAGCACCTAACAAACTATCTTTTATCCTATTTAAATGTAATTGAATAAGTTCCTAAAAGACTTGTACGCGAATTCTTGCGTAAACTATTATTTCTAATACCTATAAAATTATAAGAATAGATAAAGAATTAAACCCTGAAAATACACATATTACTAAGCATATGTAATCTGGATATTTTCGTTTATATAAATAAGTATCTTTTTAACCACTTTTAAATCCATAGCTTCCACATAGTCCTGATAGCGCTGAAGTTGTTGTTTATGAATTTCTAATTCGGTTCCCGTTTTATAGTCTATTATAATCACTTCGTGTTCTGGAGTAATAACCAAACGGTCTGGTCTTAAAATTTTACCGTCCTTTTTAATTATATCACGCTCTGTATAAATGGTGTTTTCTGAAGTAAAATACAATTGAAGTTCTGGATGCTCTATAATATGTAGAATTGTATTTTGAAGTTCTTCTAATTGATTGTTAGATATTAATCCATAATGCTCTGCTTCTTTTAAAACTTCGTCTACGTCGGCATTCGTTTTAATTTTTGCCATTAAATTATGGACAAGGTTACCTTTTTCTATGGCATCTTGTTGTTTTGTATCCCATAAATAACCACTATTTGCTATAATCTTTATATCGTGATCTTTTTTTGCTGTCGATATAAATTCCAAATTTAATTGCTCAGGCTTATCGCTTTTTTTCTGAGTATTCTCTATCTCTAACACCTTTTTAGGATCTCCGAATTGATAGGTGTAGGTGTTAGATTGCCAAAGCTGATGTTGCATTAAATAATCTATAAACAACCCACTATACTTTTTAGTATTTACATGTTGCTTGGCATCAAAAGCCAAACTGCTTATAATATATAGTTGCTGCACTGGTCTGGTTAATGCTACATATAATAAATTAAGATTATCTAATTCTAATTCGGATTGGTGTCGTTTACTTATGGTTGCTCCGGCCTCGCCAAATTCTTCAAAATTTGATTTATTGTAATCTAATAAAGTAAACGGAAAACCATTAAATTCTTCTTCATTTATAGGAAACCATTCTTTAGGCTCTATTTCTTTGTAAATATCTAAATCTGCAAACGGAAAAATAACCACAGGAAACTCTAATCCTTTAGATTTATGTATAGTCATAATCTGAACTGCATCCTGACCTTCTGGAGATACAATACTAAGTTTATCTATTTTAGCTTCAAAATACTCCAAGAATCCAAAAATGTCTGAATTCTTTTTCTGAGTAAACTCTAAAACAACATCTAAAAAATACTGAATATAAGCGTCTGAATAGTTTACTAAATTAAATACTCTTACCAAGGTTTCAAACATATCAAACAATGGTAATTGTATTAATGCTTTAGCATTGGCGTATATCTCAAATTGTTTAAAACTATCAAACAAGGCGTCGTTCTCTAATCCAATATGATTTGCTAAAAAAGCATGCTTATCTTCTATCTGATATTTGTCTGCTAAGAAATATAAAATCTCTGCCTTAATTTCTGCATTTTTAGGCTGAAATAATAAGGTTGCCACATGTGTAATAAATAAAACTTCAGGTGCCTGTTTTATGAGTAATAATTCAGATGAAATTATAGGGATTTCCTTTTGACTTAAATAATTAGCTGTAGAGACCGCGTTTTTGGTTTTACGCACCAAAATACAAATATCCTTTAACCGAAAACCATTGGTTATACATGTTTCAATAGAGTTATGAATTTGTTCGGCATACAACTGGTCTCCATCTTCGTCTTTTAAATCTAGAAAAGTAAGATTGACATAACCTTCGTTAGGGTTCTTTAAATTCTGACTTGCTCGCTTATATAATTTGCCATAAGTTTCATGACTAAAAGCCATACCTGACAAGTAATCGAAAAACGAATTATTAAAACGGATAACTTCTTGAAAACTCCTATAGTTAGAATCTAAAGTTTCTAAAGTTTTAGGCGTATTAAATGGGTTGTAAGAAATATCAGGATCAGACAGTTCTATAAATTGCTCTGCTTTACCGCCACGCCATCTGTAAATAGCCTGTTTGGCATCGCCTACAAGCATTAAAGAACCTGGATCTTTTTCTATATCGTGAGCATCTATAGCTTCAGAAATTAAAGGAATTAAATTTTGCCATTGCATGGTTGATGTATCTTGAAATTCATCTATAAAATAATGGTTGAATTTCTCTCCCAATCGCTCGTATATAAAAGGTGTAGGTTGCAAGGCAATTTCATTACTTATTAAGGTATTAAATTCTGAAATTAACATTTTATTCTCTTCCGCTTTAAGCGCAATTAATTCCTGATTGATGGCATTTAAAACCGAAAGTTGCGTAATGTTTTTACTTATGGTTTTTCTAAATTTTAATGAAAAAATTAATGCTTTAGTTTTATAAAAATAAGTAGCTATTTTAGGCTGAAGGCTATCTATAGTTCCTGCTAAACCTGCATTCTTTTTAACGCGTGCCGGATATAATGGATGAGACTCTATTTTAGTTTGCCAAGCCGTATTAAAACTTACATTAAAATCGCCTTCACTTAATTTCTCAAAATATTTTGGAGCATATTTCCCTGAAAAATCAGCAAATTCAATTCCATTAGTTTTAAGTAATTCTAAAACCTCTGATGCTAACTCTTTAATTACAGTTTCCGAAGCTTGTACATCTTTCTTTATTTGCTTTTTAAGCGTATTAAAATCGGATACGTTTTTCTCCTTTAATGCATTTAAGTACGGAATATCATTTTCATTAATTAGCAGTTTAGCAATCTTATATAGATCTAAAGCAATATTCCAACTTTTATCATCGTCTGCTTTTTCTAAAGCAAATTGCACCAAAACATCTGTAATTTCTTTATTGGTTCCTGCTTTTGCAATTAAACGATCTACAGCTTTGTTTAATAAACTCTCAGAATCTAAATCGACTTCAAAGTTTAAAGGTAATTTTAAATCGTGTGCAAAGGTTCGTATTATTCTATGTGTAAAACCATCGATAGTGGAAATTTCAAAAGCTGCATAATTATGAATAATGGTATGCAGTAAGAGTTTGGATTTATTATGTAACGCTTCAGGTTCTAGTTTAAGTTCTTGGCACAACGCATCAAACATATCATTGCCGTCTTCTAAAACAGCCTCATCAGAAAACGTTTTAAGCATTTTTATAATACGCTCTTTCATTTCAAACACCGCCTTATTAGTAAAGGTTATGGCTAAAATATTTTTGAACTGAAAATGACTCTTAGATTTAAATAAGATTGTTAAGTAAGCTTTTACAAGCGTAAATGTTTTTCCACTTCCTGCAGAGGCATCATAAATAGAAAAAGTCGTACTAGGCTCCATATTTCATAAAAAATTTAAGACAAGATAAAAACTATCAATGATTTGATAACTATTAATTATTTTTAATTGCCATGTATTATACTTAAATTTGAGGAAAGAATTTTTATTAATCATAAAAAACTATAATAATATGGCTTTCGAATTACCGAAATTACAATATGCTTACGATGCATTAGAACCAAATATTGATGCTCGTACAATGGAAATACACCATACAAAACATCACCAAGGATATACTACTAAATTAAACGGCGCTATTGAAGGTACTGACTTAGAAGGAAAAACTATTGAAGAAATTCTTACAGGTCTAGATATGAGCAATGGAGCAGTTAGAAATAACGGTGGTGGATTTTACAACCACTCTTTATTTTGGGAAATAATGAATCCTGAAGGTAAAGGACGTTTATCTGGTGAATTAAAAACAGCTATCGAAGATGCTTTCGAATCTGTAGATGCATTTAAAGAAGCATTTAGTAATGCTGCTGCAACACAATTTGGTTCTGGTTGGGCTTGGTTATGTGTACATAAAGGAGGTAAAGTTTCTGTATGTTCTACACCAAACCAAGACAATCCATTAATGCCTGGTGTTGCTTGTGAAGGAACTCCTATTTTAGGAATAGACGTTTGGGAACACGCTTATTATTTAAACTACCAAAACAAAAGACCAGAGTACATTAATGCATTCTTTAATGTTATTAACTGGAATGAAGTAGAGCGTCGTTATGCTGAAGCAAAATAAGAAGAAAAACTTTTTATATTAAAATTGAAATCGGGCTATACAGTTATAGTCCGATTTTTTTTTTGGGGGAACTATTAGAAATGAAAAAGGCGAACCTGTTAAGTTCACCTTTTTGCCCCAAATCTACCATGAACTTAACCTACTTATGTTATGGTGAAGCAAATATATACGCAATTAGCATATTCAAAAAAAAATATTAGTTAAACGGAATAAAACGAGGTTAAACTACCATATTATTATGATATTGACTTTTTAATTACCCAAAAATGTAGTAAAAATGGCATTTGTTTACCAACTATTGTGCTTTTAACAAATGGAAAGTTTTATAGAAAAACAGCGATATATTAAGCTCTTATGCATCTCGTTCTTTTAATTAAACAGCTTAAATAAAAATCAAAAAAAACTCCGAATTATATAATTCGGAGTTTTTTTTATTTATTCTTCTTCAGAAGGTTTTTCCATAACAAAATCTTCCATAAATTTTGTAGTATAATTTCCAGCAACATAATCTGGATGTTCCATTAATTGTCTATGAAAAGGTATAGTCGTTTTTATACCCTCTATGACGAACTCGTCTAAAGCACGTTTCATCTTACTAATGGCTTCTTCACGTGTTTGCGCTGTTGTAATTAACTTTGCAATCATAGAGTCGTAATTTGGCGGAATACTATAACCCGCATACACATGTGTATCTAAACGTACTCCATGTCCGCCTGGTGCATGTAAGGTAGTAATACGTCCCGGTGAAGGGCGAAATCCGTTATAAGGATCTTCTGCATTAATACGGCACTCGATAGCATGTAAGTTTGGTGTGTAATTTTTCCCAGTAATTGGCTGTCCTGCTGCAACAAGAATTTGCTCACGAACTAAATCGAAGTCAATAACTTGTTCTGTAATAGGATGCTCAACTTGAATACGCGTATTCATTTCCATAAAGTAAAAATCGCGATGTTTATCTACCAAAAATTCGATAGTACCAACACCTTCATACTTTATATATTCTGCTGCACGAACAGCAGCTTTACCCATGGCATCGCGTAATTTCTTCGTCATAAATGGCGAAGGCACTTCTTCAGTTAACTTTTGGTGACGACGTTGTACAGAACAATCACGTTCAGACAAATGGCAGGCTCTTCCTGTAGAATCACCAACAATTTGAATTTCAATATGTCTAGGTTCTTCAATAAGTTTCTCCATATACATACCATCGTTTCCAAAGGCAGCCTTAGCTTCTTGACGTGCAGAATCCCACGCGTCTTTTAAGTCTGCTTCTTTCCAGATTGCACGCATACCTTTTCCACCACCTCCAGCTGTAGCTTTTAGCATAACAGGATAACCTGTTTCTAAAGCTATTATTTTGCAAGTTTCGAAATCTGGTATAATACCATCACTACCGGGTACACAAGGTACTCCTGCAGCTTTCATGGTTTCTTTAGCAGTTGCTTTATCTCCCATTTTAGAGATCATCTCTGCAGATGCACCAATAAACTTAATATCGTGTTCCTCACAAATTTTAGAAAACTTAGCGTTTTCTGAAAGGAAACCATATCCTGGATGAATAGCATCTGCATTAGTAATTTCTGCAGCAGCAATGATATTAGACATTTTTAAATAGGATTCGCTACTTGGTGCAGGTCCAATACAAACGGCTTCGTCTGCAAATTTTACGTGCAAGCTTTCTGCATCGGCTGTAGAATATACTGCAACCGTTTTAATTCCCATCTCTTTACAGGTTCTAATAACACGTAGTGCTATTTCCCCTCTATTTGCTATTAGTATCTTCTTAAACATAACATAACATATATAATTTAAAAATCTCAAATTCCAAATTCCAAGTGTCTTGGGATTTGATTTGGAATTTCAAAATTTGTTATGATGGATCTACCAAAAATAACGGTTGATCGAATTCTACTGGAGACGCGTCATCTACAAGTATTTTAACAATTTTACCAGAAACTTCTGATTCTATTTCGTTAAAAAGTTTCATAGCTTCAATAATACAAAGTACATCGCCTTCACTTATAGTTTGCCCTACTTCTACAAATAAGGGTTTATCTGGAGAAGGTTTTCTATATAAGGTTCCAATAATTGGAGACTTAATAGTTATATATTTTGAATCTTCTGCAACTGGAGCTGCCGTTTCTGGAGTTGCGGCTACAGGCTGTTGTTGTACAACTGGCGCTTGTGCTACAGGAGCACCTACGGGTATTTGTTGTACATAAGTTGTAGTTTCTCCTTTATCGTCACCACCTGTTTTGATGGTAATCTTTACATCATCTGTTTCTAATTTAACCTCGCTTGCACCTGATTTAGCAACGAATTTGATTAAATTTTGAATGTCTTTTAAATCCATAATAAATTAGATTTTAAAATAAGTTATTATTAGTGAATTAGGAATTGTATGCCCATGTTAAATAAATAGATCCCCATGTAAAACCACCTCCAAAAGCTGCAAAAACTAATTTATCGCCTTTTTTAAGTTGTTTTTCATAATCGAAAAGTAATAATGGTAATGTAGCTGAAGTTGTGTTTCCATACTTCTCTATATTAATCATTACTTTATCAGAATCTAGTTCAATTCTATTAGCTGTAGCATCTATAATACGCTTATTTGCTTGGTGGGCTACTAACCAAGAAATTTCGTCTTTAGATAAATTATTTCTTTCTAAAATTCTAACAGCAACGTCTGCCATATTAGACACAGCGTTTTTAAATACTGTTTTTCCGTCTTGAAACACGTAATGCTTTCCTTCGGCTAAAGCTTCAGGTGTAAGAGGAAATGATGATCCGCCATAAGTGGCTTGTAGAAAATCTCTACCGTTACCATCACTTCTTAAATATTCGTCTTGAAATCCTAAACCTTCTTCATTAGGTTCGAATAAGACTGCACCGGCACCATCACCAAATATAATACATGTTGCACGGTCTTTATAATTAATCATTGAAGAGTTTTTGTCTGCTCCGATTAATAATATTTTTTTATAACGTCCGCATTCAATATAACTTGATGCTGTAGACATCCCAAATAAAAAGCTTGAGCATGCCGCCTCTAAATCGTATGCAAAGGCATTTACTGCTCCAATTGCTGTAGCTGTAAACGACGCTGTAGCTGCTGCTTTCATATCAGGAGTAGCTGTGGCTACGATAACTAAATCTATGTCCTTAGGGTCTACACCAGATTTATTAATAAGATCTTCGGCAGCTTTAATAGCAAGAAAAGAGGTTCCTTTACCTTCTTCCTTTAGAATACGACGCTCTTTAATTCCTGTTCTTAAAGTGATCCATTCATCATTAGTTTCAACCATAGACTCTAACATCTTGTTTGTTAAAACATAATCTGGAACATATCCTCCGACAGCTGTTATAGCCGCTGTTATTTTACTCATACAGTATAAATTATTGAACCAATAAATTAAACAATTAGACCTTAATCATAAATTTCATGGCCAAATTACTTAATTTTTTAGTTTAATTAGATGCAAATTAAATTGTTTTTGACTTATAGTAAACTATATGACAAAAAAAACGCTCACAAGGAGCGTTTTTTTATATGCATGCATAATAATTATGCTAAATTTTCTTCTACTTCTGAGTTATCAATTAAAACTTGACCTCTGTAGTATAATTTACCTTCGTGCCAGTGTGCTCTGTGATATAGGTGAGCTTCTCCTGTTGTTGGACACGTAGCAATTTGTGGCGCAGTTGCTTTATAATGTGTTCTTCTTTTATCTCTTCTTGTTTTCGAGATTTTTCTTTTAGGATGTGCCATTTTCTATTTATTTATTATCCGTTAATAGTTTCTTTAATGTATTCCAGCGAGGGTCTGACTCCTCTTGGTCTTTTTTTTCTTCCTTAATCTTAGGACTCAATTCTTCTAACTTATCAAGTAATTCAGACTGTAACGTTCCATCTTCAACTCCTGGATGTACACGCTTTGTCGGTACTGCCAATACAATTAATTCGTAAATATACTGTTGTATATTTAATTCATACTCCCCATGAGGAATAATTAACAAATCAATTTCATCGTCATTATAATCGTCACCAAAATTCACTACCAAATCAAATTCATTTTGAATAGGTTGATCGTAAGGTTCATTTGTAACATCACAATAAACGTTTACAGTTCCCGAAATTTCAAAATGCAACTCTAGTAACGTTGTCTTTTTTTCAAAAACAACATGCACTTGTACGTTTGCATCATTAAAATCTTCATACTCAAAATGTGTAAAGAACTCTTGTCCAATTTGATAATCGAATTCATGTTTGCCTAATTTTAATCCAATAAATTGAATTGTAAATTCTTTCAACAGCTTCATTTTCATATCTAATTTGAGCCTGCAAATATATGAATTTTTATTTTACACAAGCTTACTTATAAACATTTTTTTGTTTATATCTTTTTTTAACGCTATTTTATACTCTTTTAACAAGAGCATCATACTCTAAACGGTGTTTAAAAATCTGAATCCCTGCAAATAAGGCTTCTTTAAAAGATGTTTCGTTTGCAATACCTTTTCCAGCAATCTCGAAAGCAGTACCATGGTCTGGAGATGTTCTTACTTTACTTAATCCTGCCGTGTAATTAACACCTTCCCCAAAAGATAATGTTTTAAACGGAATTAAACCTTGATCGTGGTAAGAAGCTATTATTGCATCAAAATTCTTATAATTATTAGATCCAAAGAAACTATCGGCAGCATATGGTCCATACACTAACTTACCAGTTTCTTTAATGTTCTGTAAAGTTGGGCGCAACACCTCATCGTCTTCATTTCCTATAACACCATTATCTCCAGTATGTGGATTAATACCTAAAACTGCGATTTTTGGTTTAGAAATCTGAAAATCTTTTTGAAGCGATGTATATACCGTTGCTATTTTCTTTTCAATTAATTCTGGAGTAATGTGTTTAGCAATTTCACTTACAGGTACATGATCTGTTAACAAACCTACCTTTAAGAAATCGGTAATCATAAACATTAAACTCTCTCCTTCTAATTGCTGCGCTAAATAATCTGTGTGACCTGGAAATTTAAATTTCTCTGACTGTATATTATGTTTATTAATAGGTGCAGTAACTAACACGTCTACAGTTCCATCTTTTAAGGCTGCGGTTGCTGCTTCTAAAGATTTAATAGCGTACTCGCCTATTTTAAAATCTTCTTGACCAAAATTAATAGATACATTCTCTTTCCAAACATTTAAAACATTAATCTTACCTACTATAACTTGATTGATATGATTGATGCCATTAAAGTTTATGTCCATTTTAAAATGATTCTTAAAAAAAGACATCACTTTAACTGATGCGAAAATCACTGGGGTACAAAATTCAAGAATTCTTGGGTCTTCAAAAGTCTTTAAGACGATTTCTCCACCAATACCATTCAAGTCTCCAATTGAAATTCCAACTATAATATTTTCTTCTTTCTTCATTAAACTTGATAACTATTTTGTTCGTAATTTTACCACTACAAATTTAACCAAATAAATGAATTAATATGTTTACAGGAATAATAGAAAATTTAGGTCGTGTTGCCAATCTTAAATCAGATCAAGATAATCTTCATGTAACCATAGAGAGCCATTTAGCTTCAGAATTAAAAATAGACCAAAGCGTAGCCCATAATGGCGTATGCTTAACAGTTGTTGGTATTAAAGATAATACATACACTGTTACTGCCATTCAAGAAACTTTAAATAAAACCAATTTAGGAACACTTAAAGTAAATGATTTAGTGAATTTAGAACGCGCTATGCTACTTGGAGATAGACTTGACGGACATATTGTACAAGGACACGTAGACCAAACAGCGACATGTATAGCTGTTAAAGAAACTTCTGGTAGTTGGCTATTTACGTTCGACTACGATAAAGAGTTAAATAATATAACTATTGAGAAAGGATCTATTACAGTAAATGGAACTAGCTTAACCGTTGTTGATTCTAAACGAAATCAATTTAGTGTAGCCATTATTCCTTTTACATATGAACACACGAACTTTAAGTATTTTAAAGTAGGAGATGCTGTAAATTTAGAATTTGATGTTTTAGGAAAATACGTTAAACGCTTATTAGAATTTGATATTAAATAATCTTATCTTTTGATAGATTTTTTAATTCCATAATATGCTCCAGCAGCTAACAAAATAGTTATACCTCCATCTATTGGAGTTCCTGGAGGTGGAGGAGCACCTTGTACTGCGGGTGTTGGAGGTACATCTGACTGTGAGAAACACGTAGTCCCAACCATTAAAAACACGAATAAAATAAGTTTGAATTTCTGATTCATTACATTAGTTGTAGGCTATATAAAATTTAGGTTTAAAACGAGTTATTAACCTAAGTATTATAATCGGGGATAAATTTAGCATATTTTTTTTTACTTTAACAAATATTCCTTCCGCTATTTTAGCGTTTTTCTTGATTTCTCAAACATTTACAGGTTTAAATACAGATATTCGCTATAGAAACCCTAATAAGCGTATTAAAACACATTCCGAAAAAGATAAAATTCTATGAATAGATGTTACTAAACTGTATTACATCACTAGGATGAAATATATAATTACAAAAAAACAATGATTATATATTTCAATAATCTATATAAAAACACGAAACAATATCGTTTTTATTAAGAACAAGAAAAACGTCTTATCTATACCCTCCTATTTATATATTATAAAATAATTTAGAAACAGTTAATCTTTAAAAAGTTAAGCTAAATTCATATTTTTATACGCATATTATCTACTCAGATTCTAATTACAGGTAATCCTTTATGAAAAAACGCACGACATTAAAACAAATTGCAAAAGTCTTTAACGTGTCTATTGCAACAGTTTCAAAAGCCTTAAAGGATAGTCATGAAATTAGTGTTGCCACCAAAAATAAAATCCAGGAATACGCTAAAAACAATAACTACAGACCAAATAGCATCGCACTAAGTTTACTGAATAGAAAAACAAAAACAATAGGTGTTATAATGCCTTCTATTTTAAATCCGTTTTTTGTTAAAATTTTTAGTGGTATTGAACACATTGCAAACGATAAAGGCTACAATGTGATTACCATAGTATCTCACGGAAAGCTAGAGAAAGAAATCACGTCTATACATATGCTGGAAAATGGCTTAATAGATGGTTTACTTATTTCTTTAAGTGAAGAAACTGAAGCTAAACAACATTTTGGACATTTAGAAGAATTTATAGACAATGCTGGACCCATTGTTATGTTCGACCGTATTTCGGATTCAGTAAATACAGATAAGGTTATTGTAGACGATTTTAATTGTGCTTATAAAGCAACAGAACACCTTATAAAAACTGGATGTAAGCACATATCTGTAGTATCTACACTAGATAATGTTGGTATTATCAAATTAAGAATAGACGGGTATTTAAAAGCCTTAGAAAATTATAACATCCCGATAAATGAGAAAATAATAAACCTAATAAAGCCAGGTTACGATTTTGAAACTGAAATTAAAACAATGCTTGATTACCAAAAGGTTGATGCTATTATAGGTCTAGAAGAATTTTCTGCAGTAGAATCTATGGTTATTGCACAAGACCGAGGTTATACTATTCCAGATGATATTTCGATTATTAGTTTTACTAATAGCGATTTTTTTAAGTATACTAAGCCATCTATTACTTGTATTAATCAACACAGTGTGTTTATGGGCAAAACGGCTACAGAGATTTTAATTTCTAAAATAGAACAACCACCTAATACAGAAAGTGTCTTTGAAACTAAAACCATAAAAACAACCTTAGTAGAACGCAAAAGCACAAAACCTCTAGTGCATACCTATTGATTTTGTGCTTACTTATATGTAATAAAAAGTTTATTATTTTTTAGTCCACAAATCGTTCATATCTTCTAAAGTTTTCCCTTTCGTTTCTGGTATAAATTTCCAAACAAAGAAGGCTGCTAAAACGCCCATTAAACCGTAAATCCAATAGGCAAATCCATGATTAAATTGCTCTATTAAATAACTATTTTTATCCATCATTGGGAATGTCCAAGACACTAAATAGTTAGCAACCCATTGGCAACCTACAGCAACAGCCAAGGCTTTACCTCGAATATTATTAGGGAATATCTCCGACAAAAGCACCCACGTTACAGGCCCCCAACTCATTGCAAATCCGGCTACATAAACCAACATACAAATTAGAGAAAACATACCTAAAGAATGCATGAAAAATGAAGTTCCAAGAGCAAACATCGCTATAGCCATGGCTAAAGCTCCAATAATCATTAATGGTTTTCTTCCAAATTTATCAACAGTTTGCATTGCCAGAACAGTAAACAATAAATTTATAGCACCAACAATAATGGTTTGTAACAATGCTGTATCTGTACCAGACCCCATACTCTTAAAGATTTCAGGTGCATAATACAATACAACATTAATTCCGACAAATTGCTGAAATACAGACAGTAAAATACCAAATATAATTACAGGAATACCATAGGAAAATAGTTTTCCTGAATTTGCAGTCACTGTATTTTTAATATCTGCTAAAATCACTTTAGCTTCTTCAAAACCATTTACACGAGTTAAAACCTGTAATGCTTTTTCTGGTTTAGATTGTAAAACTAAAGATCTTGGAGTATCCGGAACAAACATTAAAAAGAAAAGAAAAAGACTAGCAGGAATAATTTCTGAAGCAAACATCCAACGCCAACCAATAGTATTTAACCACGTATCATTTCCTAAGCTTGAAATATAATAATTCACAAAATACACAATTAGCATCCCGAATACGATTGCGAATTGATTCATAGACACTAAACGGCCTCTACTATTTGCTGGTGCAATTTCAGCTATATAAAGGGGAGAAAGCATAGACGCTAATCCTACTCCTACACCTCCAATAATACGATATACTATAAAAAAATACATAAAGGTATGATCGCCTTCCCCAATTGGTTTTACAAATAACTCGGGAGCAGAAGATCCAATAGCTGAAATTAAAAATAACACTGCTGCTAAAATCAATCCGTTTTTTCTACCCAATTTCCGACTAATAAAACCTCCAGAAATTCCGCCTATTATACAACCAATTAATGCACTAGATACTAAAAATCCTAAACGTGCATTAGACGCCATCTCAGACAACCCAAAGGGCAATACAAAAAACTTTTCTAAAGAACTTACGGTACCAGAAATTACTGCTGTATCGTACCCAAAGAGAAGGCCACCTAAGGTAGCAACCAAGGTTAAGCGCCATAAAAAGGCGGAATTGTGTGAAGTTGACATGATATTATAGTTTGTTTGTTAAATGAATGTGCAAAAAAACTGTATCGTCATTCTGGTTAAATACACGATACAGTTTTGTAATATTAAAACCGAAATGAATATACTAAATATATTGGTTAATTATATTTTCGAATAATTCTTGTTTTCCGCTTTGTAACTGTAATTCGCCATTTTCTTGCGCGATTTTATATAAATCTGTAAAATTTAATGCCCCGTTTTCAAAATCTTTTCCTTTTCCGGAATCGAATGAACTGTAACGCTCAGTTCTTAATTTTTCGTAAGCTGAAGACGAAATAATTTTATCTGCAGTGAGTAACGCTCTTGCAAAGGTATCTGCACCTCCAATATGTGCATGGAAGACATCTTCCATATCTGTTGAATTTCTTCTGATTTTAGCATCAAAATTAATTCCTCCTCCTTGTAAACCACCTGCTTTTAAGAACACCAACATGGCTTCAGTAGTTTCCTGAATGTTATTTGGGAATTGATCTGTATCCCAACCATTTTGATAATCTCCGCGATTTGCATCTAAACTTCCTAGCATACCAGCCTTTGCTGCAACTTCGATTTCGTGTTGAAAAGTATGTTGTGCTAAAGTTGCATGGTTAACTTCTATATTAATTTTAAAATCCTTTTCTAATCCGTATTCTTTTAAGAACCCAATGGCAGTTGCACTATCAAAATCGTATTGATGCTTCATAGGTTCCATAGGTTTAGGCTCTATTAAAAAATTTCCTTTAAACCCTTGAGATCTTGCATAATCTCTGGCCATACCTAAAAACTGTCCCATATGGTCTAATTCGCGTCCCATATCTGTATTTAATAAGCTCATATAACCTTCACGGCCACCCCAAAACACATAGTTTTCTCCATTTAAAGCAATAGTAGCATCCATCGCTAATTTTATTTGTCCGCCAGCTCTAGCCAATACATTAAAATCAGGATTGGTAGATGCTCCATTCATATAACGCGGATTAGAAAAACAATTCGCTGTTCCCCAAAGTAATTTCACGCCAGAAGCGGCTTGCTTTTCTTTTAAATAATCCGTTATAGTTGCTAGTCTACTTTCTAACTCGCCAAAAGATCCTCCTTCTCTCACTAAATCCACATCGTGGAAGCAATAGTAATCAAAACCCATTTTAGTTATAAACTCAAAAGCAGCATCCGCCTTTTCTTTAGCTGCTTCAATAGCATCTGTTGGTTTATCCCAAGGGAAATTTAATGTTCCAGGACCAAAAGGATCTCCTCCTGTACCACAGAACGTATGCCAGTACGCAATTGCAAATCTAAAGTGTTCACGCATTGTTTTTCCCGCAACGACTTGTTCAGGGTTATAATATTTAAATGCTAAAGGATTGTCAGACTCTTTTCCTTCAAATTTAATATCTCCAATACCTTTGTAATACTCTTTATTTCCTATTGTTGCCATAATTTATTTATGTTTTAATATCATTTCTAATTCAGTTTTCCATTGTTTGTATGCTGCTTCAAACGGTGCTTTATCTTGCAACGGCCTATAAGTCATTACATGATCGTTTTTAGTAATGTTCTCTCCAAATGTTTTAAAATCGCCATCTGTTAAACCAGCAGCTCTAGCCGCACCAACAGCGCCAGTTGTATTATAAATTTCTATATCGTGATTTATTAAAGTGGCCACTGTATTCGAAAAAATTTCAGATCTAAATAGATTATCATTACCTGCTCGAATTACTTTAATCTCTCCGATATCTTTTCTAAGAATTTCTACACCATACACAAATGAAAATGCGATACCTTCTAAAGCTGCGCGATACAAATGCGCATTGTTATGTTGATTTAAGTTTAGGTTTAAAATATGTGTTCCTATATTTTTATTTTCTAACATACGTTCGGCACCGTTACCAAACGGAATAATTACCACACCATTGGAACCTACATCTACTTTTGAAGCTTTGTCATTCATCACTTCATAGGAATCATTTCCACAATTATTACGCAACCAACGGTACTGAATTCCTGCACCATTAATATTTAAAAGTGTTCCTATAACGGGTTTAGTTGCAGTATAATTTACGTGTGCAAAATGATTAACTTTTGAAATTTCTTGTGGCTTTAAATTATTTGATACGGCATACACTACGCCCGATGTTCCTCCTGTTGCTGCCACTTCGCCCGGATTAAAGATATTAAGAGACAAGGCGTTATTTGGCTGATCGCCGGAACGATATGTTACTTGAACGCCTTCTGAAAGCCCTGTTTCACTAGCAGCTTGTGTGTTAACCTCACCTTGATTTGTAAAATTTTCTACAATCTCTGGCACTAAATCTTTATCTATTCCATAGTATTTTAATAAGTCTGTCGCCACATCATCCTCACTATAATTCCATAAAACACCTTCAGACAAACCATTTTTTGTGGTTACCATCTTACCCGTTAATTTATACGCTATAAAATCTCCAGGCAACATAAATTTATAGGTGTTTTTATAAATTTCAGGTTCATTATCTATCACCCATTTTAATTTCGATGCTGTAAAATTTCCAGGTGCATTTAACATATGTGTTCCACAAAGATCTTTTCCTAAATCTTGTAAAGCTGTGCGACCTATTTCTACAGCACGACTATCGCACCAAATAATAGAATTTCTTAACGGTTGGCCTTTTTTATCTACAATAACTAAACCGTGCATTTGATAAGAAATACCGATATTTTTAATCTCAGAAAGATTTACTTGAGCTTCACTTGTAACGCGTTTTATGGCTTTACAAACATGCGTCCACCAAATGTTTGGATCTTGTTCGGCCCAATCTGGATTAACAGCAATAATCTCCATCTCGTTTGGCGGTTCGTGAAGTGATACTATTTTTTTTCCGCTTTTAGCATCAACCAAGGCAACCTTAACTGATGAACTTCCTAAATCTATTCCTAAGTGATACATTTCTAATGAAAAATATAATTTTGAGTAACGTTAATACACATTGTATATAATGAAGGTTTCACGCCTAAGCTAAACGCCAATTTTAACGATAGTTAAACAACACATTCATTTATATGTGAAATTATGAATTTTAAAGCTAAATATTAAATTATATTTAAAACAAGCACACTAATTAATCATATTCAAAATTGAGAAAAAAAGAAATTAAACAATTTAAAACCGCTGAAACATCAACAAAACAAGCCTTTTACAAGCTAAGTCTATTATAAGCACAACTCTATAAATTGTTTACTTAAAGGTTTAAGTAAATTTTTAAGTGAATGAGAGTATTAATATCAGTAAAAAAGAAAAAAACCTCCAAAACTATATGTTCTGAAGGCTTAAATCCAATTGTTTGCTATTAATTATTGATGCTAATTCTTAGTAATTTGTTATGTAGAATAATCTAAATTACGATTATATTTTTTGGTTAATAATACAAGGTTCATGTCTAAACGTTTTAATGCGTGATCGAGAATCTCGTTTATTCTTATATTAGTTTTAATGTGTTTTAAGGACGTGTTATGAATATTGAAAAAATAATTCATAATGTGACTTTGTTGTCTATATATAGAAAAGTTTTCTAGTATAGCTATTTTGGAAGTTGAAATATGCGTATTAGCTTTAACAAATACAGGTGATAAATGATTTTCTATAGAAGTTACAAAATCATTACTTTTAAATGTAAAACTTTGTAAAGTTGAAGTAAGTGTTGTAGATATTGGAGATATAATATTAGCGACAGATGCTATAGGTTTAAATTTTAAATATAAATACAATTTGTAAATTGAAATTCCTGCATTAAAAACAAGCCAGCCAGAAGCTACAATATAAATGCCATAATTTAATGGGTGGTATATTGGGTTTAAATACACGCCTTTTAATAATTGTTGAAATGCGAATAAACTAAATACGGTAACAATAAGTAATAAAAAAGCACTAACCAATATTAGTTTACTATTAAGATTCATTTTTACAGGTGAAAGTGCTTCGTTTTTAAATACAGACTGATCTAAACTTTCAAAGTCGCTAAAGATAGCTTCTGAAATGTTAAATTGGTTTGTATTTAATATTGCCGTTTTCATGTGTTGTGTAATTCTAAATTGCTAATTTATTTAAGATCCAATTACATACTTGGAATCGGAAATAAATTAGCAATACACGTGCCAACACATATAAAACACTGTAAAACAGTGTTTTAACACAAAAACAACAATAATATTAGTGTGTAATTTTTATACACTTAAGTATCTAACGTATACTAATTATACATGAAGACGATACACACTTTTTGAAACTGAATGGGTAATACACTTATAACTGTATGATCTATGAACAACTGCTGAGCTTTTAAATACTTTGATTTTTGTATCTACATACAATTTGATGTATAAATTCTAGCTTTTCTTTCACTTTGTTAGAAATTACAAAAGGATACACATCTGTAATCCCCATAGACCTATTAATACTATTCACAGCATAAAACAACGGGGATACTTCATCCAGAATGGTTTTAAAAGACAAGTTCTCTTTATAAGGATATAAAGTAGACACACGCATATGTTCCGAATTTTTTAGATTAGGCTTTCCTTCTAAACCAAAATAATAAGCCGTTTCCATAGTATCTAGAATGTGAAGATAATGTGCCCAAGTTTCGGCCCAATCTTCCCACGGATGAGATGATGCATACGTACTTATAAAGTTATCTTTCCAGTTTTTAGGCGCCCCATTCTTATAGTGTTCCTGTAAAGCCTCTCCATAATCTAAAGTTTCATCTCCAAATAGATCTCTGTATTCTTTTAAAAAAGTATCATTATTTCTGAAAATCAGATCCCAATAGTAATGACCAACTTCATGCCTAAAGTGTCCAATTAAGGTTCTGTATTTTTCATTTAAAGAAATACGCATCTCTTCACGAGTTACAGTATCTGCTTCTGCTAAAAGAATTGTAATAACACCATTTGCATGACCTGTCATTATTTTCTTTTCTCCTGCATTAGCAACTTCTTCAGAAAGAAAATCGAAAAACAATCCACCTTCAGGATCATCAAATTTACTTATAGTAGGAAGTTCTAATCGCTTTAACGTATAGATAAGTCTGTGTTTTGCAATTTCCATAATTTGCCAACGTTCGTAATATTCGGGAACGGTTAAATCTGGAATGGTTCTGTTTAAATCGCAAGAGGTACAAAATCCATTGTCATCATCAATAGGCACTAACCAATTACACGCATGTAAACTTTTATTCTTGCAGTAAATGTATTTATCGCCGTTAACAACCCATTGCAAATTGCTAGTGCTGTTAGATAGTATTTCATTATTAATGTCTAAATATCCCAAGGCCGATCCACAACTTTCGCAAGTTGTATTTTCGAAAAACACTGGAAAACTACAATGACTACACTGAAATATTTTCATAAGAAAAGACGTTTTAGAGGTAAATTATTACTGGTTATACTTAATAATTTAGCACCAAATATAATCTAATTTTTAATCGAAAAATGGAAGAGCTAATGATTTGTATTTTTTTGAATTGAATCCTTTTAAATACAAATTAAAAAAGAGCTAGTAATACACCTAAGACATGTGTAATAGAAGCTCTTTTAACCTTTATAAAACTGATAATGCTGTAAATTTATACAAAGTACAAATCAAACCAAAATAGTAAAAGGTATTTTTTAAATCAATCCTAAATCTTTCACAATAGCAACCAAATGAGTTACGTTTTTAGCTTTAAAATCTACTTTTAATTTATTGAGACGCTTTTCTATAGAGCTTAAACTACGCGGAGTAATGTTTTGCTGTTCTAACAATGTGCTAATATCGCTTTGTGATAAACCTTGAGACAGATAATTAATAAGGTTAATATCGTAGTCTTGGATTTCTAAACTAGCATGAGGACTTAATGCATTTTGTACTTGTGGTGATAGAAATATTTTTTTGTCTTGTATATCGAGTATTGCTTGCCCTAATTCCAAAGAACTTCTGCGGCCTTTACAGACATATGCGTTTACATTATATTTATTAATTAATGTTCTTACACGTTGTAAACGATCTTCCATAGAATACACTATAATTGGCAACGTAAGCCCATATCCTCTTACTGCGATAACAAGTTCGTCTCCTGAAAGAATTTCCCCTTCATGAAAATCTTCTTTAAAAGATAAATCTGTAATTAATAGATCAAATGGCTCCTTATCTAAATCGGCTTTTTTAAGTTTAAGAAAGGCATCGTCACAATATTGAGCTTTTTCAACATTAATAACACCTTTAGTATTGAGTACTGTTAATACTCCTTCGTTTACAACATCGTAATCATCTACTATTAAAACTTTTTTAAACATGGCTATATAACTATTTTAGCTTTAAAACCTTTACCTGGTTCAGTTTCAAATGTAATAGTTCCTTTAATAGTATTTATACGGTTTTCCGTATTATGGATTCCAAATCCTTTTTTTAATTTACAACCAAGTCCATTATCACTATAAAATATTTCAATTTTTTTATTGATTTTACTAAACTTTAAAACAACAATAGAAGCCTCACTATGCTTTTTCATATTAACTAATAGCTCCTGAATTACGCGATAAATAGCGACTTTTTTATACGTTTTCATGTTGTTCCAATCTATCTCTGGAGCAGATTGTTTTATTACGTTAACCCGATTACTTTTATAAGCAAGTAATAAATCATTTAATAGTTCTTCGAAATTTGAATCAACATCGAGCGTATTATTTTCTTTTGAAATATCTCGAGTTCTAGCATAAATACCATCTAAATCATCTAATATATCTTCGGTAACGTGGGGTTGTTCTTGTAATTTATTTAAAACGCTATGAATGTCATTAGCAACCTCATCATGTATCTTTTTAGAAATACGTGTTTTTGTATTATAAATCTCGAACTGTTTTTCTTTTTTGTATTTGTAACGTTGAAATACAAACACAAAGACAGACATTAGAGCAATAAAAATTCCAATAGATAAATACGTTAATTTCCAGCGCTTTTCTCGTTCCCTTTTTAATAAGTTCTCATTAGCTTGATTTTCTGTTTCAGTATAATCGTATTTAGCCTTTGAGTATTTATTTTCTTGTAAAAGTTTAGCTGTTTTTAAACTATCTGTAAGGGTTAAATAGTGATTTATATAAGGGTTAGATTCTATAGATAATAGATTAATTAAAGCATTTTCTATAAACGACGGACTATTAATTTGCTTGGCTAATACATATGCCTTTTTACCATAGACCCGTGCGGTTTTAAAATCGCTCCTATCTTTATAATATTCGAACAAATGTGCATAACTCGCATATAAACTACTTGAATGATTTATTGCCAATTTTAAGCGTAAAGCTTTAAGCATATTTTCTAAACCTTCTGGTTTATTTAGTTTGGATTGTACAAACCCTAAATTATCTAAAACTCTATAGATTTGTATAGTGTCTGTTAACTGCTTACTGTTGTTATATATTTTTACAAATTCTTGTTCTGCCAATTCTAACTTATTTTGTTTAATATAAATTAGGGCTCTGTTATTTTCAATAATATTAATGTGTTCTTGAGCTGTGGCAAGTTTTAGGCTTTTATTGTAGTATTTAATAGCCAAATCGTAATCTAGTAGCTCGTTATAAATTTTACCAAGCCTATTATAAAGTCCGATTTTATTTGTTTTTGCGAATTCGGAATCGGAATGACTTAACCAAGAAAGCGCAACAACTGCAGAATTTTCACTACCATAATAATCTCCTAAAGAATATTGTATCATTGAAATTTTCTGAGTATAATACACCACATAAGATGTATCTTTCTCTGCAATACTTTCAGTTTTCATTTTATCGAAAAACACATAAGCTTTGGCTAAATTGGTCTCGTTATTAAGATTCGAGATCAACTTATTATAATACGATAAACTATCAATTTCTGTGTTTTGAAAACCAAAAACGGTATGCATTGGAAAGACAAATATTAGGATGAAAACTCCTAGAAATAAGTTTCTGTTTATTAAAACATTCATACATTAAAAATATGAAGATATTTTGAATTTATTACAGGTAAGAATGTAAGATGTTTGGGATTAGCGATTGTGAGTAATGAGTGTATTTAGTTATTCTTTTTATGACAATTTGAATTCTTGATATTTCTGATTTACATAATCTTTCATTTCACGTTCAAAACGCTCCTGTGAGAATTGCATTGTATGTGATCTGATTACAGATGGATTGAAGGTTTTCTTTTCAAAGTTTTGAATTGCATTTTCTATTGCAGACTCAGTTTGTTCATCAAAAAACACACCTGTAACATTATCTAATACTGTTTCTTTTAAACCACCCTTATTTAGTGCTATAACAGGTGTACCACAGGCTTGTGCTTCTACCGGAATAATTCCAAAATCTTCCTCTGCTGCAAAAATAAAAGCTTTAGCACGTTTCATGTAATCATGAAGTTCCTCTTTAGGTAAAAATCCTAATAACACTATATTATCCTTTGCTATTTTCTGAATGTTTTTAAATTCTGGACCATCTCCTGAGACAAAAAGTTTTTTATTTGGTAGATTATTAAAAGTTTTCACAATTAATTCTATCTTTTTATAAGGCACCATTCGAGATGCAGTAAAATAAAAATTTTCTTTTTCTTCACAGAAAGGCATATTATTTACATCTACTGGTGGGTAAATTACAGTGGATTCCCTATTGTATATTTTTTTGATACGCTTAGCTATATAATTAGAATTCGCAATAAAAAAATCTACTCTATTACTTGATATTATGTCCCAGTTTCTCAATTTATGTAAAACATATTTTGCATAAATTGATTTAAGACCGGAGGTTAAATTAGCCTCTTCTAGGTATTGATGATACAAATCCCAAGCATAGCGCATAGGTGAATGGCAATAGCAAATATGTAATTGGTTTTGATTTGTCAAAACACCTTTTGCTACTGCTGCAGAAGAACTTAATATTAAATCATAATTACTTAAATTAAATTGCTCTATAGCGTATGGAAACAATTGAAGAAACTTTCTATGATTTTTACTAGCAGTAGGCAATTTTTGTATAAAACTTGTATTTACAGACGCCCCATTTAAAACATCTGATCTATCCTTTTCATTCAAAAAATCAATAAGTGCAAAGTGGTCAAAATCATCCCAAATGGAATTAAACGATTGAATCACTTTTTCTGCACCACCATTTACATAGTACCAATCATGTACTAACGCTTTTTTCATATACACAGGTTTAAATGTAAAAACACATATTTATAATAATTATAATGAAGGTATTATGTTTGCTTAAAAAATAACAGAAAGTTTCTTAAATTATTATTTAACTAGTACCACTTTTGGATTGCTTTTTTTTTGATTTAATTTTAAATAATAAAATAAAGTATTAAAAAAAGCAAATAGCATTACCCCTGCCTCCCTTTCAAACAAATTTTCGGTTAATAATGCTAAAAAGAAAATTATTACTAAAGACTTGTGAAGCTTTGTAGAACCTTTAAACATTAAAAGTAAGTATCCTAAAAGAAATATAGGACCAAATATACCATAGGTTAACCATGCATTTAAATACTGATTGTGCGTATTATACCTGCGCATAACAAAATCATCATATGAACTATAATCTAAACTTTCATAACAAATATTTAGTTCTTTTTGAACATTCCCTAAACCTAAACCTAAAATCCAATTAGTTTTAAGAGTTTCCATTCCACAATAATATATTCCTAACCTAAAATTAACATTTTTAGAATTTTCATGTGTTTTTGGCAGTTTAAATTCAATATTGGAAATTTCATAAAACCTCCTTTTAATCGGATTTAAAAAAGAAAGGCTTAATGCTATAATTATAAATAAAATTCCTATTTTAATTATAATTTTCTTTCTTAAAAAAGATAGTCCATAAAAAGTAAACGCAATAAAAGTGCAAAATAGAGCCATTCTTGCGGTAAAAAATATCATGGAAATAAAAAGGATTATAATTGAAATAAAAAATAGAGCCTTAAACTTTTTTTTAATCGTCTTTTCTAATAGAAAACTAAAAAAAATAATACATGAAAATCCAAATAACAAACCTAAATAAGGCAAATGATATCCACTAATTTCACTGAAAATCTTCCTAACAATCGGATTATAATAATTATCCGATTCTAAAACCTTTACTACTCCTTTTTTAAAAATTACGGCCCAGATATATAAGGCCAATATTACATTTGAAACACTAAAACATAAAATAATTTTTTTGATTAAACTACTAGTTATTTTATCTCTAATCAAAAAAACAAAAACAGGAAAGACTAAAAAAGCTGCTTTAGTCTCTAAATCTTTCATTCCCTCTGTAACATTATGAGTTATAATGAAAGATAAAATAGCTATTAAATAATAGCTGCTTAAAATCAATATTGATTTACTGTTTTTAAATATATTTTTAATAGGTTTATTTTGTACTCCTTCTATTAAACTTGTTACACAAAACAAAATAATTACCCAAATAGTTAAACGCATTCCTATTAAAGGGAAACTAGCTATTAAAATTAGAGCTATATTATTAACTTTATTTACGAACATCTAAACTCTTAATTTCTTTTTCTAGGATAGTTAAATAATTTGTACTTCTCAGGTGCTCTTGAGCTTTTATCACTGTTATACTTTTATCTTTAGTTTTCAATAAATTTATCGTGTTTATTTTAAACTCTTCAGGAGTATTAGCTTCAAAAAACATTTCTTTATTTATTAGACCAACACCTTCACTTCCAATTGTCGTAGAAATTACTGGTAGCCCATTTACAATTGCATTTATTGATTTTAATTTAACGCCTGTGCCATGTCTCATAGGATTAATAAAAACACTTGAAAAGTTATATATAACCTCTAAATCCTTTATATTTAATTGCAAATCAATTCTTTCATATTTACTAAATAAAGCTCTGAAATACTCTTCTCCTTTATCACCAGTACTTCCACAAATAATTAATTTATAATCTAAAAATTCATTTGCTACAAAATCATGAACATTCTTCAAATACCACAGAATAGCTTCTAGATTGTTATCCATATATAATGAGCCTACAAACAAAACTTGTCTTCCTTTTAAATCACGGTTAACAAATTTTTGATTAATCGGAGGTGGTAAATGAATTGCGTTATTTTTTCTCTGACCTAAACGTTCCAATTCATCTAAAGAAATAAACCACAGTCTGTCTATTTTATTGTACAAACTACTTCTTAATCGTTTAAATTTTATCTCTTCAGAAAAATAGTATGCTTTTTTAAAAATTTTAGAAGTGCTTTTAGATAATTCATTAAAATATTTTGACTCATCGTTATGAACTCTTAATATATACTTTTTTGCATTAAATGTTTTATTTTTCAATACTAAGCTCACATATTCTGACTCTAGTAAAATAAAATCGAAATCACGATTTATAATTATACTCTCAAGCCCTTTTCTTGACATAATTTGCAAAGGTTTTTGAGAAAACAGATCTATAATTCTATTTTTTCTTTGAACAAAATACAGCTTTGAAACATATTTTTCGACTTCAAAAACATCTACTTCTTTTGGTTTTGTTTTCGCGGTAAACAATAAGTGAACTTCCAAACCTAAACGATGTAAACCTTTTATTTTTTCCCATATATCATATGCGCCTCCAAATAAGGTTGGGTATGGAAAAAAAGCTGACACAACAAGAACAGATTTTTTAAGACTCATGAACTAATTGATTTTTATTTTTTAAATAAATAAATTGAGATACGACCAAAAACATAATACATGGATACTCCATTTCAATTGGTAAAACAAATATGGTCATAAAAATGAAGAAAAAAGTTCCAAATAATAAATAAGAATTACTCTTGTTATAAATTATTAATTTATAACACATATAAATGTATAAACCTACTCCAAAAACACCTAAAGTAATTGCCCAATGTCCAATTGTAGATTTTATATCAATATTTTTATCACTACCTCTTTCTAAATAAATTTGAATTTCAGCCGTATTCGCAAAATCGCCTAAAATAACCTTGGTAATTTTACTCACTTCATCCAAATAATTTAACGTATACACATAGTTTAATCCCCCCGTACCAATTGGATGAAAAATAACAGAATATAAGCCTGCAATAAGACCAGTATACCTAGTCATTAATGAAACTGAATAAGAATGAATTTTTTCAGGAGATAAATAAGGAACAATAAAAAAAGTAAAAATAATACCTGCTATTAGAATACCAAATAGTAAATATTTAGGTTTAATTTTAAATATAATATATAAAATAAAGGCGAGAATAAAAGACAACAAGAAACCCTTACTATCCGTATTAAATAGGTAAACTAGAAAGAAAAAAATTACTACAAAATACCTTAGTTTACTTTTAGTGTATAAAAGTGATAACAAGCTAAAAAACATCACCATTGTTCCTGTAAAACTAGATTCGGCTGTTAATAATCTAATACGCCAATAATATTCATGTCTATTTGAATGAAGAAAATTCCAAGCACTTGGTTTTTGAGGCCATATCCAATTCTTATTAATTTCCATTATTTCGACTAACAGTACTACAAATAATATTAAAATGATATAAAAGGAAAGGTTTGAGACTATTTTCTCTGAATCAATTTTAGTTAAAGTATTATCTAAATTCCTAATCAAAAGGATAATAAAAATATAATATACTGATTGTTTGAGAGTTTTTACAATGATATTCTCACCTAAATAACTAATCTCACCAAAAAATACTGTAAACGAAATATAAACACAACTTACTATTAGAAATAATGCTAAAAAGGATACAAACAATAGTCCTATATCTCCTCCTATTGTTAGCCATTTCTTATTAGTAAAAGCTGTATAAATTTCAAATGCTAATAAAAAAGGGCAAAGGACAACTAAAGGAGTTGACCCTATTCTGCCTATTACGGTACTTAAATAAAAATCTTGCCAAATGATTGTCAACATTAAGATAAATAACCAAATAGAATATAGTTTCTTTTTTGAAACCTTCAATTTCATATCTTTTTAAATTTAGAAATTGGTCTATCAAACATTATCATAATAGCATTTTTTGCATATTTAATTTGACCTCTTTTCAATCTATTAAAAATTACAATCAAAAAACCAATATATGTAAATGGAAGGTATCTAAAATAATATTTCTTAGTAAACTTTAATCTATTTTTAAGCGTATAGTAGTCTGAAAACTCACTTCTAACTAA
Organism: Formosa algae; assembly: GCF_001439665.1. Taxonomy (GTDB): domain Bacteria; phylum Bacteroidota; class Bacteroidia; order Flavobacteriales; family Flavobacteriaceae; genus Formosa; species Formosa algae. The sequence continues at coordinate 15,246 of NZ_LMAK01000008.1, read as the reverse complement.
GGCTTTACCTGTACCTATACTTGCACCTACTTTATGATAAACAATTGAATTCTTCGCATATTTTGTATTAAAACCCTTCTTTTTTCCTCTTATAACCCAATCCAATTCTTCATAATATAGAAAATAAGATTCTTCCATCAATCCTACTTGTTCTAAAAACAATTTGGTCACTAACATGGAAGCCCCTATAGGGTAGTCTATTTTTTCATTTTCATTTAAAGAACTTAGAAACTTACCGTTCAATATAGGTTTTGAAGTCCCAAACCATTTATTCAACCTCCCTCCAACACCTTGAATTAATTCGGGTTTATGATAATAAACTAATACACTACCAACAATTCCCATTACGGGAGTCGTAGCCTTCACAAGTTCACTTAAAGCATCCTTTTTTACAACTGTATCATTGTTTAATAACCATACAAATTTATATAAACTGGAATTAACAATATGTTTTAAAGCAATATTATTACCTGCCGCAAACCCCTTGTTTTGATTTGCCCTAATTAAAATTAGAGAAGTGTCATTATCTTCGATATCGTCTTCCTCATAAAAAAGGCGATAAGGAATCGGTTTTTTCTCTAAAGGATAAACCAAACTATTAATTTTTGAATTTTTAACTTCTTGATTACCTTCAGCCCAAGATTTAATTTTATTTACGGATTCATCATTAATAGAATTATCTACAACAAATACTTTATAATTTACATCCTCGAGTTTAAAAACAGATTCCAAACATTCTATTGTATCCTCCCATGCATTAAAATTTAATAAAATTATGGCACAATAATTATTCTCCATTCTCAAAATGTCTAGTTAAATAATTATAAAAATCAGAACTTATAAGAGAATCGTTTTTTAAGTTTTTGATGTCCTGATCATAAACTTTCTGCAAATATTTTAACGCATTCTTATCCATAATCGGTTTATCTGTTTCTTTAAAAAAAATACCTTTAATAAAATCAATTGTGCTTTTGGGAAAATAATCCATTACTGAAAACAATTTGCTTTTATGATTTAATATAATTTTAGTTAAAGAATTTCTATGAGTTTTATATTTGTTATGGACAATTTCTAATTCAAAAGGAAAATTAGAATCGATTTCTAAAAACCTAGAAATTTCCTTTAGAGATTTTTCTGTATCTTTTGTGAGATCTTGAAAAGACACACAAAGAATTTGATCGTCTCTAAAAAACTTTCTATATTCTTGTAATTGATGGTAATACATTCCATGATCAACATATAAGTGATCTATACCCCAAATGCGTTGTTTTGTATTTTGAAAATCTGATTTAAGAGCGTCAAGAAAATTATCATTTGCCTCTATACCTAATCGTCTTTCCATTAAATACTGAGAGTATGCTCTATCTATCGGATCTCGCAAAACCACTATTATTTTTGCTTTTGGATAGTCATTAAATATTTTTCTTGCCGCTTTTTTGTCATAAAAATATGAAGGGCTACAATCCCCTAAATATGTTTCTGTTGTGGCATTTTCAAAAAGCGAATTATAAGTTTTTTTATCTTTTATTACTTTAGTATGATATGTTTTATTTTTTTTAGGTTTAATAAAATCAAAATCAACTTTAGACGTAGCATCTGAATAATAATGAATCTCTTTTACATTAGGTAAAAAAATTTCTGGATGTTGACTTAAATATTGATATATTGATGTTGTACCTGACTTTGCCGTACCGATCACAAAAAATCTCTTAAAAGTTTTAGTCATGTTTTTTCTGTTTTAGTTTTCTCAAAAACATACCAACAAAATTTTTTGCTATTTTTTGAGGACTTTGATTAACGGTTAAAGAGAGTAATGACCTTAAATTATAATTAGGCAAATTATAACCTAACATTTTAAGTGCCATTTTTCTGGAAATAATATTTTGTTTTCTAGTCAATTGATATGGTTGTATTTTATCAATATCTCTCAAATTAAAGGGTTTATTTTTTATAATATACCCTCCTTTAATTGCTTTATTAATAAGTTCTACTCCTTTTGAGGTCCTTTCTATAATGAGACTTTGACCTTCTTTTTCTTGAAAACTAGGATAACCACCCTTAGCCTCATCCCAGGCATCTGCACAGGTAATATCTGCAAACTCACCAGTACCATCTATACAAATTTTACATCTAAACTGTAAATGCTTATTTAAAATCCCCCCCCAAGATTCATTATAGCTCATTTTATATTCTTTGCTATTTTTATCAACAACTTTAAAAAAACCAGGCCAGCCTTCTCCCCTATACTTTAGAGTTTTAACATTATTTATATCAACATTCAATTTTTTTATAGTCTCTTTTGTTCCTTCAATGCTAGGTACACCAGCACACATAAAAGAAAACAAATACTTAATGTTTTTTTTAAACTCTGATTTCACATTAAGATACCTTCTAATAGCCGAAATATCGCAAGGTTTTGCTACAACAGCAAAAATAAGATTATCCTCTAATAAGCTTTTAATCACCTCTAAAGGTGATGAAGGCGCATATCGAGAACCAGAATTACTCAAGACATCTTCCGTAGTAAAACTCACTTTAGTTTCATTCAAATATGGTAATTTAGTTCCCGCTCCCACATGAACTATACAATCCACCTCTTTTGTTTCTAAAAGAAACACTGACAGAGCAGTTAAAACGCCTCCCGAAGACCCATTGTATCTTACATCCTTTTTTGTTGCAAACCCACTACTTATGTTAAAATAAGGTCCCCAAACATTATCAGAAACATTTGAAACATCATAGTTTAAATCATGCTTAACAATTATTCCAGGACAAAATTTACTAATATCCTCTAAAGTATCGTCTGAAATAGAATTTGGTAAAAAATCAGGTCTTAAGAATCCTTCTTTTGAAAGCTTCATTTCTATTTTATCACTAATCGAAGCACACAAGCCACAGCCTGCACATACATCCTGATCTATAACTTCTTCTAATAGATTCATAATTTTAACAATTCCCTATTATTTGTTTCTAAAAGCTTACTTTTAGTATCAGCTCTATTATTAAAAATAGCATGTATCTTTTTTATGAAATCTGGTATTTCTTCTTTTTTAAGATTAACTAAATTTAATACATGATCACCGCAACTAAACATATTAAATGTACCACTAAATTTATAAGAATAGGCCAATCCGACGGTAGGTACAGACCTAGAAAGGGCTGCTATACAAGAATGCATTCGTGATCCAGCAAAAAATATTGTTTGAGATATAATATATTTAATTTGTTGAGCATCGTAATCTTTATCGAAATAAAGCACGTTATTATTTTGACTATAAACAGTGTTTTTTAAATCTTTAATTGCTTCTAAATCATCTTCTCTGTTAGGCCTTATTTGATTATATGTATGTGGAATTAAAATAATACTAAAACCTTCACATATAAAAGAATCAATTAGTTCCTTTATAAACATTTTATAATAATTATATTTACCTTCCATAGATTTATAACTATTATAAAACATTAGGCCATTAACATTTAATCCGATTGTGTTAGCAGGAACCTTAAAATCAACTTTACTTGGACTCATATAGACAGCCATGTCAATAGTTTTGGTAAACTTTAGTCCTAATTGATTTAAATTATGAACAAATTTTTCATCTCTAACATAAATTTTATTTAGACGACTTAAAATTTGTTTAGACAATATTTTACCAATGAGTGTATTAAATGGTCCTATTGTTTGTGGCAAGAAAACTAGCTCTTTATTTAGCTTTAGCACTAAATTTGCATCGGCAAAATGTCTTAAAATTCTTTTAAAACCATAAATATCACTAAAACTATCCCCTTCATTTATATCATAAAACAAATCAGACTCATTTATTATATTAATAAGTTTATTAGTTGAAGGGGATCTATAAGAGGTTAAAGAAGCAAAATATAATGTTTTAGAATTAAAATAATGTATTTTAACTAATAACTTATTATTATCTACCCAAATATACTTTTCAACAGTTTTTTCTTGTGGACCTAAAGTAATTATATTAGGATTAATACTTTTATAATTATATTTTAATAAGGTTAAAGCTCCAATTCCTAATGCATTTACACCTCTATTATCACTTTCTAACGAAGCTCCTAGCAAAACAATATTTTTACTCATTAATCTCTATTTACTTAACTTTTATATTATATTTTATGAATATCCGTTTTTCATCACAATCCAGTAATACTAGCAATTACAAGCCTATCGAATAGCTTTTCTCCAAAATATCTACGATTGAGTTTATATATAAATTCATTGAGGTATAATTGAAGATACTTTCCTTTAATCTTATGATAGTTTCCAAGAAAATTTCTTTTTGCATTACTAATTGTAATATGTACCCATTTTAGGGTTTTTTCAGTGGTTTCTTTGTTAGATTTTTCAGTAATATGTAGCTCTACAAAATCAGAAATATCTATATAAGATGTACTTTTATCTGTAAAAACAATACTCTTTTCATCTAAAGAATCTTCAATCACTTCGTTGATGTGCTCTGCTCGATGAGATTCTAAAACTTTAGCTTTAAAATATCTAGCTTGTCTTTGTTTTTCTCCTGTTTGAGTATCTTCTAATACTGTAGATTCAGCCATAACAGCTACATTCTTCTTTCCAACAGCTCCACGTCCCCTAACTCCCTTAGATTGCTCTAATTCTGAGGATTCCACAGTAAAATAACCTTCATCCATTTCAATCATTCCTTCAAGAGTGTACTTAGCATCTCTATTACCCATAGCCTTACGTAATTTATGAACCATAGCCCAAATAGGTTCATATCTTTTCCAACCTAATTGCTTTTGAATTTCCTTGGAAGAAAAGCCTTTTTTAGTAGCTGTCATTAAAAAAATAGTTTTATACCAAACCATAAAAGGAAGGTTAGAATCTTGTAAAATGGTACCACTCTTTAAAGTCTTTCGCTTGTTACATTTTTTACATTGATAACTTAATTTACTTTTTATCCAATAATGCTCGGTATGACCACATTTACATATAATTCCTATCTTATCTCTCTCTGATTTAAAATGAGAAATACAAGATGCTTCACTATCAAAATGGGCTGTAAAACTAAAGATATTCATAAAAGTAGATTTTAAATAAATATACATTTTAATACTACTTGATTAATTACGGATATACATTTTAATATTTTATAATTACTTAATAAATTTCTCAAACTTATTAAGTACATTCTTATTTATAACCGCAAACCTAAAAAAACTATATGCATATACAATAATAAAACTTAAAACAACACCATAAATTTGAAATAGATAGATAAATAAACTAGAACATATTAGAGATAAAATTATTAATTCTAAATTCAATTTAAATTTTACCTTTTGTAATTTTGCAATTATTAAGGTTATAGCCAAAACACTAGATATAGATTGAATTATATTAGCTAATAATAATATCATTAATAATGACCAAGAGTCTTCAAAGACTTCTGATCCATAAATATTTATTAATATAAATTTACCAAAAAAGAAGAAGAAAAAGATAACAATAGTATTTATTAAAAAAACTTGTTTGATAATGTTTTTTAATCGATTTGTAAAGGCTTTTTTACATTTAATTTTTAAAAACCCACTATAAGAATATTGTATAAATGAAATAGATACAAGTAATATTACATTTGCTATTGAATAAGCGACTTGATAGATTCCTAATTCTTCTTTACCAATAAATAATGCCGCAAAAACATTGGGTATTAACATATAAATAGAAACAGTAATATAAGACAAACCATAATATTTTATTTTTAAAATATTTGTTTCATAAAACTTTCTAAAATTTATTTTAACAAAGGGCTTAATTTCTAATAATGCAATGAAATACAAAATTACAAGTCCTATACAATAAACAATTAAAAAGATATATATACTACTTTCAAAATAGTAAGCTACTAGTAAGAAAATTAAAATAAGTATACTCGATAAAAGATAACTAACTGTAAGTTTATTTACTTTTTTAAGCACTTGAAAATAAGATAAAAGAACTTTTATAAGAGAGGTGTCCAAGAAAATTTTTATTCCGACTAAAAGAAATAAACTATAGTTGGGTATGTTAAAACAAGTAGCTATTAAAAAAAACACTGATAAAATTAATAAAGAAAAAAGAAAAAAACCTGTAAAATTAATCTTTAATATCTTTTCATCTTCTGAATTTGCTATTATAAACTCATTAAACCCAAAATTTGTGACTACTATAAATAATGAAATAAAATAAGTATAAGAACTATACTCACCAAGCGTCTCCAAATTCAATATTCTTGCTAATAGAATAACAAAAATAAAATTAGTTGCTCTTCTAAATAAATTAGCTATTGTAAATAGAAAAACATCTTTTTTACTTAAAACCTTTTCCTTTATTCTTTTTCTCAAGATGTACTATTTTATAATATTAGTATAATAATACTATCCTAAACTTTTATTTATTAAAGACCATAGGCTCCACTTACTTAAAATAAAAGGATTATATTCACCTTGATTTTCTTTTAAAGTAAAAGTACCATTTTCATAATCTATATCTAAATAAGCATTAGAAATGAAAAATCTTTTAATTTGTTTTATATCAAGAATCAATTCCTTAGAATTTTTCTTAATAGTGATATTTTTAAAAGACACTGACTTTTGTTCTCTATTTCTTCCAAAATTAAATCGTAATCTATGTAATTCCGTAACATCATCAGGAATTTTAAATTCGATCTTCTGTATAGTATTTGAACCATTCACTTTAACTTCAATGACATTATTCTTAATGAATTTTTTATCTTCATACTCTGTAATATAATTAATTAAGAAATAATCATCCTCCTTAACGACTGCGTTTAAAATTAAAGTGTACCCATAGTATACATTTTGAATCTTATTAGATGAATTCTTATTTATTTTGTTATCTCCGTTACCGCTATCATTTTTACAAGAAAAAGCTAAAAACAATAAAATTATCAATGTATTTCTCAAGTTCATTTATTAAAAAATTTGGAATCCAAAGATACAATAGTATTCTTATTTAACCCCTGTAGTAATTTATATCTATACTTTATTTTTGTAAACTACTCACATAAAATAATGTCTAAATTCAAAAAATATAATTAACAACTCTTAACATTCTAATTTCAATTAGATTATATTTTTTCTTGTAAACACAGAATATCTCATATAAAAAAAGCTGCTTATAAATAAGCAGCTTTTTTTATATGAGATATCATCAATTTATTTTATACAATCATACCTGCGGCAACAGTTTCATTTGTAGTATCATCAACTAAAATAATACTCCCTGTCATACGGTTTTCGCGATAAGAATCTATCATTAAAGGTTTTGTTGTTCTAATTTTAACTTTAGCAATATCATTCATAGCCAAAGTATCATCTCCTTCTACGCGATTTAAGCTTTCAATATCTATTTTATACACTACATCTTTAATCATTGCTTTCTGATCGTTAGACGTGTGTTTAACAGTATATTTAGCACGTGGCTTAGCTGCAGTATTATTTAACCAACATAACATCACTTCTACGTCTTGAGACGCCTCAGGTTTGTTATTTGAACGCACAATCATATCTCCTCTTCCAATATCAATATCATCTTCTAATTCAATAGATACAGATTGCGGTGCAAAAGCTTCACTTAATTGCTGGTCGTTTAAATTTATACCTTTAATAACCGAAGTAAATCCAGATGGCATAACGGTAATTTCATCTCCTACACGAAGTACACCACTAGCAACTCTACCGGCATAACCGCGATAATCTCTATGTGTATCGTTTTGAGGTCTCAATACAGTTTGTACAGGAAAACGTGCATCTACCTTATTCACATCACTACTAATGTGCATGGTTTCTAACATGTTTAACATAGGAGATCCTTGGTACCAGTCCATGTTTTTTGAACGGTTAACAACATTATCTCCTTCTAAAGCACTCATAGGAATAAATCGAACATCTTTGATTAACATCTTAGACGATATTTCTTCGAATTGAGACACGATATTGTTAAATACTTCTTCTGAATAATCGACTAAATCCATTTTATTCACACAAACAATTACATGCGGAATATTTAATAAAGATGCGATAAATGCATGACGTTTGGTTTGTTCAATCACACCATGTCTAGCATCTACCAAAATGGTAGCAACATTTGCTGTAGAAGCTCCTGTTACCATATTTCTTGTATATTGAATATGGCCAGGTGTATCTGCTATAATAAATTTACGCTTTGGTGTTGTAAAGTATCTGTAAGCAACGTCTATTGTTATTCCTTGCTCACGTTCGTCTCTTAAACCGTCTGTAAATAGTGCTAAATCGACACCTGCATGTCCTTTTTTCTTACTTGTATTTTCTATTGACTGTAACTGGTCTTCAAAAATAGATTTTGAATCGTATAGTAGGCGACCAATTAAGGTACTTTTTCCATCATCTACACTTCCAGCTGTTGTAAATCTTAATAATTGGTTATTATCTAACATATGCTACGTATTCTAAAAATTATTGATTGTTGATTAAAAGTATCCTTGACGTTTTCTGTCTTCCATTGCAGATTCCGATCGTTTATCATCGCTTCTGTTTCCTCGTTCTGTTTGGCGCATCCCAGCAACCTCGTCTGCAATCTTAGCTAATGTATCAGCTTCAGATTCAATACCACCAGTAATCGTAATATCTCCTAATGTTCTAAATCGTATTTTCTTTGTTACAACCTCTTCGTGATCTTCTAACACTAAAAATTCTGAATTTGGAATCCATGCATCTTGTCTCCAAACCACTTCACGTTCATGCGCAAAGTATAAAGACGGGATAGCAATATTTTCACGTTTAATATAATTCCACACATCCATTTCTGTCCAGTTACTAATAGGAAATGCTCTAAAGTGTTCACCTTCAAAATATTTTCCATTAAATATGTTCCAAAGTTCAGGACGTTGATTTTTTGGATCCCATTGTCCAAAATCATCTCTATGCGAAAAGAAACGTTCTTTTGCTCTTGCTTTCTCTTCATCACGTCGTCCTCCACCTATAGCACAGTCCACTTTATTAGATTCAATAGCATCTAGAAGTGTTGTAATTTGTAATGCGTTACGTGTAGCATTTTTACCTTTTTCTTCAGCAACTCTACCATCGTCTATTGATTCTTGAACAGAACCAACAATTAAGCTTACACCTAATTCTTTAATAATATCATCTCTAAATTTAATCGTTTCAGGAAAATTGTGTCCTGTATCTACGTGCATTAAAGGAAAAGGAATTTTAGCTGGGTAAAATGCCTTTTTAGCCAAATGTGTAATTACAATCGAGTCTTTTCCTCCTGAAAATAGAATTACTGGATTTTGAAACTGAGCCCAAACTTCTCTTAATACGTAGATGGCTTCACTTTCTAATTCATCTAAGTAATTTAAATAATACTTATTACTACTCATTGCTCTCTATTTTTAATTTAGGTAATATATATTCTATTATTGTATTCGCTGCGTCTTCCACAGTTACTTCTTCTGTTTTTATTTCAATAGCAGGGTTTTCAGGAACTTCGTAAGGTGCAGAAATCCCTGTCATATTCTTGATTTCTCCTGCTCTAGCCTTTTTATAAAGTCCTTTAACGTCTCTGCGTTCGCATTCCTCTACACTTGTATTGATATAGATTTCTACAAAGTTATCATCATTAACGATATTCTTAATGTTTTCTCTATCTTTTTTATAAGGAGAAACAAATGCTGCTAAAGTTACTACTCCAGCATCTATCATTAAATTAGAAATTTCTGCAATACGTCTAATATTTTCGGTACGATCTTCAGGTGCAAATGTTAAATCATTATTGATTCCTTTTCTGATATTATCGCCATCTAATGTATAGGTTTTAATTCCTTTTTGAAACAATTTTTGCTCAACAACATTAGCTATAGTCGATTTACCTGAACCAGACAATCCTGTAAACCACATTAAAAATGAGTTATGTGAGTTTTTTTTATGTCTATCTTCTCTTGATATTTGATAATCGTGAGGTATGATATGCTCTTTCATTATTCGTGATTATGACGTTTATTTTTATCTAATCCAAAATTAATCTTATACCATAATTTTTCATGTAAATAATATAAAATCATTTTAGTCAATACTTCTGTTCCTCCTACTTTTAAGCCAATCATTGGATCTCCTGAAATTAACCAAGCTAAAGTCATAGTATCTAATGTTCCTACAACACGCCAAGTTATGGTCTTAAAGATATGACGTTTATTACTTTCCTCCATGTCTACTTTAAACCATACACGCTCATGTAAGTAATAAAGCACCATTTTAGTTGTAATTTCTGCAAATCCTATTTTTAGTCCTGTTAATGGGTCTCCTGAAATTAACCAAGACAATAAAATAGTGTCTATTGTACCGACAATACGCCAAGTTATGGCTTTAAAAATATGTCTTTTATGTGATGTATCTTTCATTATTATACAGACTTATGTCTCCATTATGATTAGAACAAAAGTAAACATTTTTTCATCAAAAACAATTATCCTATAGAGTTACTAGGAAAAAAGGATTTAATAAATTTTCTTTGTTATACAATAATGTACTATTCGTTTCTTTAGATATTACATCGATACCAACAGCATTACAAATTGACTGGCCTGCAGCAGTATCCCATTCCATTGTAGGTGCAAATCTAGGATACACATCGGCATTCCCTTCTGCAACTAAACAAAACTTTAAAGAACTACCCTTAGATACGATTTCCACTTCTTTCCCGTCTGTTTTTAAAGTATCTACGTAGTCTAATGTGTCCTGACTCATATGAGAACGACTTCCTACTACTTGAATTGGGTTTGAACCCGCTCCTTTTGGTTCTAATTTAACAGCATGTTCTAAAACATAGTCAATAGGTGTATTATGCTCATCCAGTTCAACCTTATAACCTTCCTGGTTTGATACATCTGCATAATATAACGTTTTAACAGCTGGCACGTAAATAACGCCTAAAACTGGTTTTCCATCAGTTACAAGAGCAATATTTACTGTAAACTCACCATTACGTTTAATAAACTCTTTGGTACCATCTACAGGATCTACAACCCAGCACGTTTCCCAATTTTTTCTTATTGAATAATCTGTTTGTTTGTTCTCTTCACTGATTATTGGAATTTCAGTAGGGACTAAAAACGAATTGATAATATCATTAGCCTTTTTATCAGCTTCTGTTAAGGGCGATTTATCATCTTTTAACTCTACATTAAAAGGCGTATTATACACTTCCATGATAATTTCTCCAGCTTTTAATGACGCTTCAATTGCGATTTTTAAATTTTGATTCATTTATAAATTTTTTAAAGCCACTTTTAAACTGTCTCTCCAATGTGGAATTTCAATTTTAAAAGTTTCCTTTATTTTTGATTTATCCATGACACTAAACTGAGGTCTTGCAGCAGGTGTAGGATAAGCTTCTGTTTTAATAGGAAAAACTTTTGTTTTTGTATCTGCAATTTCGAAAATCGCAGCAGCAAAATCGTACCAACTAGCTACACCTTCATTACTGTAATGATATAGACCGTAATTAGTTGAATTATTATTTATAATATTCAACATTACACTTGCTAAATCTGTTGCATATGTTGGTGTACCTATCTGATCTGCAACAACACTTAATTCAGGACGTGTTTCCGCTAAGCGTAGCATTGTTTTCATGAAATTATTTGCATGTTCAGAATATAACCAAGACGTTCGCAATATGAAATAAGACTCTAAATTATCTTGAATAGCGTGTTCGCCTTCTAATTTAGTAAGACCATATACTCCTATAGGTTCAGAACTATCTGTTTCTGAATATAACGTTGAAGATGTACCATCAAACACAAAATCTGTAGACACATGAATTAACTTGACATTTTTAGACTTACAAGCTAGTGCTAAATTTTTAGCGCCATCTTTATTTACTTTACGAGCTAAGTCAACATCTGTTTCAGCTTTATCTACAGCTGTATAAGCTGCACAATTAATACACCAATCGATATTATTGTTTTGAAAAAATTCAGCAACATGTTGCTGATTTGTAATATCTAAATCTTCTGAATCTGTATATATAAATTCTAAATCGTTCAGACCTTTACTCACATCTTTTATACATGCAGCCAATTGCCCGTTTCCTCCGGTTACTAAAATTTTCATTATAAAGAAGCGTTTTCAAGTGATGGTAAAATAATATCTTTTTCTGAAATTAACATCTCACTTTCGTTAATCTTCCAGTCTATATCTATAGTCTTATCATTGTAAATAATTCCACCTTCAGATGCTTTATTGTAGAAATTATCACACTTATAAGAAAAAATAGCTGTTTCACTTAAAACAACAAAGCCATGTGCAAATCCACGAGGCACAAATAGTTGTTTTTTATTCTCTTCGGTTAATTTTACAGCAACATGTTGGCCAAAAGTTGGAGAACCTATTCTAATATCTACGGCTACATCCAAAACCTCTCCTTTAACCACACGAACTAATTTTGCTTGTGCATGTTCCCCTAATTGATAATGAAGTCCTCTTAAAACACCTCTAGATGAAAACGACTCGTTATCTTGAACGAAAGTAACATTTAGACCTGTAAGCTTATTGAATGTTTCTGCATTATAAGATTCTAAGAAGTAACCTCTTTTATCACCAAAGACTTGTGGTTCTAAAACAAAACAATCTTTTAATTTAGTTTCTGTAACAGTCATTGATTATTTATTTAGTAATCCAAGTAAATTTCTTCCATAACCACTCTTCATTAGAGGTTGTGCTAAAGCTTCAAATTGCTCTGCAGAAATGTAACCCATTTCAAAAGCAGCAGCTTCAATAGATCCAATTTTCAATCCTTGACGCTCTTCTAGCACTTCAACAAATTGAGAGGCTTGTAATAAAGATTGAAATGTACCTGTATCTAACCAAGCTGTTCCTCTATCCAGAATACTTACATTTAGATTACCTTGTTTTAAATATACTTTATTTACATCTGTAATTTCTAATTCTCCTCTATGACTAGGCTCGATATTTTTAGCAATTTCAACTACAGAATTATCATAAAAATAAATTCCAGGGACAGCATAATTTGATTTAGGTTGCTCTGGTTTTTCTTCAATTGAAATAGCATGACCATTTTCATCAAAATCTACTACACCATAACGTTCTGGATCGTGAACACGATAAGCATAAATAATACCGCCTTCAGGATCATTATTAGCTTGTAACAATTTAGCTAAACCTGTACCATAAAAGATGTTATCTCCTAAAATTAAAGCTACTTTATCATCTCCAATAAAATCTGCTCCAATAATAAAAGCTTCTGCTAATCCGTTTGGCGCATCTTGAACAGCGAATTCGAACTTACAGCCAAATTTTTCACCATCACCTAATAAATCTCTAAATAATGGTAAATCTTTTGGAGTAGAAATAATTAAAATCTCATTAATCCCAGCATACATCAATGTAGATAACGGATAGTAAATCATCGGTTTATCATAAATTGGCATTAACTGCTTACTAACTGATAAAGTTAGAGGATGTAGTCTGGTTCCTGATCCTCCTGCTAAAATAATTCCTTTCATCTTAATTTTTATATTTATTGATATACCACTCTATAGTTTTCTTGATTCCAGTTTCAAAATTTTCATCGGCTTTCCATCCCAATTCATTTTCTAATTTTGTTGCGTCAATTGCATAACGGAAATCATGTCCTGCACGGTCTTTTACAAACGTAATTTGATCAGCATAAGGTTTATCTTTTGGATATATTCCATCTAAAATACCACATATTGTATTTACGATGTACATATTATCACGTTCATTTCTACCTCCAATATTATAAGTTTCACCAAACTTACCTGTTTTGTATACCAAAGCAATTCCTTTACAATGATCTAAAACATATAACCAATCTCTAATATTTTTTCCATCGCCATAAATAGGAATATCTTCTCCAGATAATGCTTTTCTAATAATGGTTGGGATTAATTTTTCGTCGTGTTGCTTTGGTCCATAGTTATTAGAACAGTTTGTTGTTAAAACATTCATACCATAAGTGTGAAAATAACTTCTAACAACAAAGTCTGAAGAGGCTTTAGATGCACTGTATGGACTATTTGGTGCGTATGGAGTCGATTCCAAAAACAAACCTGTTTCTCCTAAAGTTCCATAAACCTCATCTGTAGAAATATGGTGGAATTTATTATTCTCGCAACCTTCTTTAAATTCAAAAGGTCCATTCATCCAATGTTTTTTAGCAACATCAATTAAATTAAAAGTTCCAAAAATATTCGTCTGCATAAAAGCATCTGGATTTTTAATTGAATTATCTACATGAGATTCTGCTGCAAAGTGAATCACTCCAGAAAATTTATATTTTTCAAATAATTCTTCAATTAAGTTACGATCGCAGATGTCCCCTTCAACAAAAGTGTAATTAGGATTACCCTCTACTTCAGACACATTAGCTACATCTCCAGCATAGGTTAACTTATCGAGGTTAACAAGATGAATATCTTGGTTTTCTTCTAAAAAATATGGTACAAAATTAGAGCCAATAAACCCTGCTCCTCCGGTAACTAAAATTGAAGTTTTATCCTTCATAATTCTTTATAAATTTAATAATTTTTATTGTTGCAAAGACTAAATATAATAATACAAAAATAAGCAATGGTAATTTAAATATGTATTTCTGCTGTAATCCAGTTACTTTATTTCCAACATTTTGAAAACCTGAAACTACATCAAAAAGAGTGTCTTCTTCTAAACGCTCTTTCTCAAGATTAACTAATTGCGCTCGTAACTCGACTTCCTTGTTAAACAACTCATATTCCTTGGTTACTGACTTATCTTTTTCGAAAGACAAACCGTCTCCAATAGTCATTCCTTTTCTTGATTGGGATTTAGATTCTTCTTTTAAAACGGAAATATACACTTTTTGTAAAGAATCAATTTTAACTAAAGATGAATTTATATTATTTGTCTGAAATTCAAGTAATTTATTGCGTTTATCCATTAAGTTTTGAGAAAATTTATTCTCAAAAGTCTGATTTAAACCTCCTTCTAATTGTTGGAAAATATTATTTTTTAAGGCTTCTACTTTTATTTCAAAGATCTTAGAAGAATAAATATCTCTGCCTTTTAAATACTTCTCATAGGTAAAATTACTAGCGGTAGCAGAATCTGTCGACTGTAAAAACTCTTCGTATTCTAAAATTAAATCTGTTTCTGTTTCTGGTCCAGGATTTACTTCTAAACTAACTATACTTTGTGCCGTTAGAG